>NZ_JBHYVE010000004.1:0-386434 GCF_042750035.1 Streptomyces sp. NPDC059452 | reverse complement strand
GCGAGAAGCTGGCCGCCGACATGGTGGTCCGCCTCGCGAAGGGGGTGATGGCCCTCGATGAGGAGATCGCCGAGCTCGACGCCCTGATCGAGGCCCGGTTTCGTGAGCATCCGCACGCCGAGGTGATCCGCAGCCTGCCCGGCATGGGAGCCAAGCTCGGCGCCGAGTTCATCGCCGCGACCGGCGGCGACATGGACGCCTTCGGCAGTGCCGACCGCCTGGCCGGCTTCGCCGGCCTGGCCCCCAGGCCTCGCGACTCCGGCCGTGTCAGCGGCAACCTGCGCAGGCCCCGCCGCTACCACCGCGGTCTGCTGCGGAGCATGTACCTCTCGGCGATGGTCAGCATCTCGACGTGTCCAGCCTCCAAGGCGTACTACCAACGGAAGAGAAGCGAGGGGAAGGGACACAAGCAGGCCCTGCTGGCTCTCGCCCGCCGCAGGCTCAACGTCCTGTGGGCCATGATCCGTGACGGACAGCGCTACCAAGGTTCACCTCCCGTCACGGCTGCGGCTTGACATCACGATTGGGAAGTCCTTTTCTCTGTTACTGCTGGTGGAAGCGGTCGGGGTGTTCGGGGCCGGATGGCGTCCGACGGGGTCGATACGGATGCGGCCCGTGCGCGGGTCGACGTCGGCCTCGACGCGGATGTCGTAGACCTCGCCGATGTTCTTCGCGGTGAGGACGTCGGCGGGCGGACCGGCGGCGTGGACGCGGCCGGAGCGCATGAGGACGAGGGTGTCCGCGACGCGGGCGGCGTGGTCGAGGTCGTGCAGCACGATGCCTACGGCGATGCCGTGGTCCTGGACGAGGTCGCGCACCAGGTCGAGCGTCTCGATCTGGTAGCGCAGGTCCAGGTGGTTCGTCGGCTCGTCCAGCAGCACGACACCGGTGTTCTGGGCCAGGCAGGCCGCGAGCCACACGCGCTGCATCTCGCCGCCGGAGAGCTCCCCGGCGGCGCGGGCCGCCATGTCCCGTACGCCGGTGGCGTCCATGGCGTACGCGACGGCCTCGCGGTCCTCCGCCGAGAGCCCGGAGAAGCCGCGCCGGTAGGGGTGGCGGCCGAAGGCTACGACCTCCGCCACCGTCAGCCCCTGCGGAGCGGGCCTGGACTGGGAGAACAGCGTGACCTCGCGGGCGAACTCCCGGCCGCTGAGGAGGGAGACCGCGCGCTCGGGA
This sequence comes from Streptomyces sp. NPDC059452, assembly GCF_042750035.1. Lineage (NCBI taxonomy): Bacteria > Bacillati > Actinomycetota > Actinomycetes > Kitasatosporales > Streptomycetaceae > Streptomyces > Streptomyces sp. NPDC059452. The sequence continues at coordinate 385,258 of NZ_JBHYVE010000004.1, read as the reverse complement.
GCGTCACCGTCACGGCCGCCGCCGAGCGTCACCGTGCCCCCGTCCACCTGGTGGAGCCGGGCGAGCGAGCGCAGCAGCGTGGACTTGCCGCTGCCGTTCGGGCCGACCAGGGCGGTCGCGCGGCCGGGCTCCAGGGTCAGCGAGACACCGTGCACGACGGGCGTCTTTCCGTACCGCAGGACCAGGTCACGCCCGTTGAGGGCGGCCGAGGGCGGGGAGTGGCTGGGGAACATGGGGCGTCCGGTCGTATCGGAGGAGTGGTGGCGCACGGCACCCTCGGGCGCGGCGCGCCGCCGACCGGGCCACCAGCTCCTGGAGCCCGACGACGACCACACGTGGCGGGCAACAACTAAGGGTTACCTAACTCCTGGAAGGCTATATTCCGCCTGCGATGTCGGCAATCAGGAGTTGGAGACAGCTGATACGGCGTTCCGGACACCGGGAACGCCTGAAGGGCCGACGGCCACGGAGGCACCGCTCTCCGGGCCCTCCGCACTCGTACGGGAGAACGCCCCCGGTGTCGTCCCCATGACCCGCCGGAACGCGGCGATGAAGGTGCTGGTCTGCGCATAGCCCAGCAACAGGGCGACGGTCTGCACGTCGAACCCCTCGGAGAGCAGCGTCAACGCCCGGTGGACGCGCAGCGCCTGTCGCCACTGGGCGAAGGACAGCCCGGTGGAGTGGCGGAACGCGCGGGTGATCGTCCGGTCGCTGGTGCCGAGCGTCCGCGCCCACTCCTCCAGCGACCGGGGGTCGGAGGGGTCCTCCAGCAGGGTTTCGGCGATCACATCGATCCGGGCGTCACCGGGCAGCTGGAGCGCGAGCTGACGCTCCGAGGGCAGCAGTACGTCGAACACGACGGACTCCGCCCGCGCCCGGGCCGCCGCGTCGAGGTCCGTACGGACGAGATGGGTGAGCAACGACTCCAGCAGCGGGGTCATCTCGATGGCCGTCGGCCCGTCGAACGCGACCGGCGTGCGCTCGGGGGCGAAGAAGGCGTCGTGGAACGCGACGCCCGCCGTCAGCCGCCCCCCGTGGACGACCCCGGCGGGCATCCACAGCCCCTGCCCCTCGGAGACGGTGAAGACCCGGTCCGCGACCCGGGACACCAGGGTTCCGCCGCGCACCCAGACCAGCTCGTGCAGGGGGTGGGTGTGCGGCTCCCATTCGGTGGGGACGCCGGAGACGTGGGACTCGGCGATGATCACGAACGGGGCGTCGGCCCCCGGCGGAACGGCCGAGGCCCGGCACGTCACGGTGCCGGGCTCCCGCGACCAGGTCCCGACGCCGGTGACGCCGGCACCGGCGCCGACGTCAGGGGGGCGGGGGGACATGGGCCGACTGTATCCAGCTCTGCCTAGCTCCCAGCCAGCAGCTCGTCCGCGTCGACGATGCGGTACGCGTACCCCTGCTCGGCCAGGAACCGCTGGCGGTGCGCCGCGAAGTCCTGGTCGATGGTGTCGCGGGCGACGACCGAGTAGAACCGCGCCTCGTGCCCGTCGGCCTTCGGCCGCAGGACGCGTCCCAGCCGCTGGGCCTCCTCCTGGCGCGATCCGAACGTTCCGGATACCTGGATGGCGACGGTGGCCTCCGGCAGGTCGATGGAGAAGTTGGCGACCTTGGAGACGACGAGGACGCTGATCTCCCCGTTCCGGAACGCGCCGAAGAGCTTCTCGCGCTGGGCGTTGCTGGTCTCGCCCTTGATGACGGGGGCGTCCAGATGCTCGCCGAGCTCGTCGAGCTGGTCGATGTACTGCCCGATGACGAGGGTCTGCTCGCCCTGGTGCTTGCGTACGAGCGCCTCGGTGACCTTCCGCTTGGTGGCGGTGGTCGCGCAGAACCGGTACTTCTCCTCCGCCTCGGCCGTCGCGTACGCGAGCCGCTCGGAGTCGGTGAGGTTGACCCGTACCTCCACGCAGTCGGCGGGCGCGATGTAGCCCTGCGCCTCGATCTCCTTCCACGGGGCGTCGAACCGCTTGGGCCCGATGAGCGAGAAGACGTCCGACTCGCGGCCGTCCTCCCGTACGAGGGTGGCGGTCAGGCCGAGCCGCCGCCGGGCCTGGAGGTCGGCGGTGAACTTGAAGACGGGGGCGGGCAGCAGATGCACCTCGTCGTAGACGACGAGGCCCCAGTCACGGGAGTCGAAGAGCTCCAGGTGCGGGTAGATGCCCTTACGCCGGGTGGTCAGCACCTGGTAGGTGGCGATGGTGACCGGCCGGATCTCCTTCTTCGTACCGCTGTACTCGCCGATCTCGTCCTCGGTGAGTGACGTCCGCTTCACCAGCTCGTGCTTCCACTGCCGGGCGGAGACGGTGTTGGTGACGAGGATGAGCGTGGTGGCCTTGGCCTCGGCCATCGCACCGGCCCCGACGAGCGTCTTCCCGGCCCCACAGGGCAGCACGACAACGCCCGACCCGCCGTGCCAGAACCCCTCGACGGCCTGCCGCTGATACGGCCGCAGGGCCCAGCCGTCCTCGGCCAGCTCGATCGGGTGGGCCTCGCCGTCCACGTAACCGGCAAGATCCTCGGCTGGCCAGCCCAGCTTCAGCAGGGTCTGCTTGATCTGCCCGCGCTCGGAGGGGTGCACGGCCACGGTGTCCGGGTCGATGCGGGCGCCGACCAGCGGCTGCACCTTCTTCGACCGCAGGATCTCCTCCAGCACGGGCCGGTCGGTGGTGGTGAGGACCAGTCCGTGCACGGGGTGCTTGGAGAGGGTGAGCCGCCCGTACCGCGCCATCGTCTCGGCGATGTCGACCAGGAGCGCGTGCGGCACGGGGTAGCGGGAGTACTCCACCAGGGCGTCGACGACCTGCTCGGCGTCGTGCCCGGCGGCGCGGGCGTTCCACAGCCCGAGCGGGGTGACCCGGTACGTATGGATGTGCTCGGGCGCACGCTCCAGCTCCGCGAAGGGTGCGATGACCCGGCGGCAGGCGTCCGCCCGCTCGTGGTCGACCTCCAGGAGCAGCGTCTTGTCGCTCTGGACGATGAGGGGTCCGGTCACGCGCTTCGGCCCTTTCTGCGGGGTGCGGCCACGGATGCGGCCAAACGTCCAGTGTGCCGCATCGCGGGGCGGGGTGGGGTGGAGCGGCCGTGCGGGGAGGGGCCTGCTCGCGGGTGGTGGCGTGCGCGGAGGGTGGCGGGGCCTACCTGCGGCCCCATGGACAGCCGGCCGGTCACATCGGCTCCGGCGGGCGCTCCTCGACGGCGGCCAGCAGCTTCCGCAGGATCGCGTCGAACGCGTGCGCCTCGTCCTCGGTGAGCAGGGAGAGGAGGCGGTTCTCGTTGGCGGCGTGCTCGGTGACGGCGGCGTCGACGAGCGCGCGCCCCTCGGGCGTGAGGCCGATGCGCAGACTACGGCGGTCCTCCGGGTCGGCGCGCCGGGTGACGAGGCCGCGCGCCTCCAGGCGGTCGACGCGCTTGGTCATCCCCGCACGGGTGATGAGGAGGATCTCCGCGAGCCGCGAGGGCGGCATCTCGTGCGGCGCGCCTGTGCGGCGGAGGCTGGCCAGGACGTCGAACTCCCCGCGATCCAGACCGTGGGCGGCGAAGACCGCGTCCACGCGACGGCTGCCGGCGATGTGGAGGCGGGCGAAGCGGGCCAGCGTGCCCATCGCGGTGAAGTCGAGATCGGGACGCTCGCGCTCCCAGTGGGCGACGGCGATGTCGGCGAAGTCGGGGCGGATCTCGGAGCTGTCGGCGGCCATGCGGCGATTGTATCGCAATCATTATCCGGTATATGGTCAACTGGTTAATCAAATCGGGAAGGTGCTCTGATGAAGCCCATAGCTGTGCGCTCCTCGGCCGTTGTGCAGGCCCCCGCCGGGTTCGTGTGGGATTTCCTCCGCGTCTACGCCAACGACCTGGAGTGGCGGTCCGGCCTGGAGAAGATGGCCCAGACCCCGCCGGGCCCGGTGTGCGACGGGGCCAGGGTGGAGGAGACCCTGCGCGTGCTGGGCCGGGCGGTGGAGAGCGTGGTCGAGGTCGCGGACGTGCGCGAGGGGCGCTCCTTCACCTGGCGGGTGGTCGGCGACGCGGCCGAGGGCGGTGCGACCGCCGAGGGCAGCCGCACGGTGACCGCGACGGGCGAGGCGTCCTGCCGGGTGGAGATCGTCAAGCGTGTGACCCTGACGGGGAGCGACCGCCTCCTGCGCCCGGTGGTCGCGGCGGTGATCACGCGCACCGAGCGCGGGGACCTCCGGCGGGTGAAGCGGCTGCTGGAACAGACCTGGCGGAACGGCTGAGCCGCTGAGCGCGTAGCCGGACGGGCGGGAGCGGGGGCGGCGATGCGGTGCTGGTAAAGAGATATGACGCACCGACAGGGGGCCGGGCGAGGGGGAGGGTTACGCGTGTCTCAACCGTTCGACGACCAGCCGAAGCCACCGGCAGGGGCTCCGTCGCAACAGCCTTTCGGCGCACCGCCTCCGCCGCCGCAGCAGCCACCGGCCGTCGGCTATCCGCCCGGGGGCGGCACGCCCCCCCACCCCGTACGGCAGCCCCGGCGGCTTCCCGCCCCCGCCCCCGCCCCCGGCTCCACCCGCGCCGGGCAACGCGCCGAGGAAGAAGACGGCGCTCATCGCGGCGGCCGCGGTGCTGGCCGTAGTGGCCGTCGGCGGCGGGGTCTGGCTGGCCGTGGGCGGGGGCGACAAGGAGAGCGACGACGCCAAGTCCCCGGCGGCCGTGGGCACTCCGAGCGCCACGGTGCCGGGCGGGAGCACCGGAGGGGTTCCGGGGGCGACGACCCCTTCCGCGAAGCCGTCCGCCTCGCCGTCCGCCGACTCGGACAACCCGTACGCGCCCCTGCCCGACGGCTCCGGGGTGCAGGGAGGGTGGCTCAGTATGCAGGGTGGCATCGTGCTCGGGTTCAGCGGCGCCCATCCCGACCAGCCCGACCGGGACAACGCGCTCTACAGCGACGGCGCCTCCGATATCTCCTGCACGGGCCGCTGGCAGGAAACCGAGGCCGCCGGCAGCTGGAAGGTCACGCTTCAGCGCAAGCACGCCGGAGTCCGGGACGAGAGCAAGGACCGGGTCGGCACCGTAGAGCGGTTGGACGAGATGCTGACTGTCCATTGGACGAAGCCCACCATGCAACCGGAGGTTTACAAGCGGCTCCCGCAGAGATGACCCCGTCCTGACGAGCCGTACGGGTCCTGAGGCGAGGGCGCCTCAGGACCTCCGGGCCTCCGGGGCCTTTCAGGACCTCCGGGCCTCCGGGCCTTTCAGGACTTTCGGGCCCGCTCAGGCCTCAGGCCCAGGGCGCGCCTGGCGGCCGAAGCGCACCGGCACACCGGGCGAGTACAGCACGCTCACCGGCTCCCCGACCGGCGCGGGCAGCCCCCCGGCCGCCACCAGGTCCTCGTCGCACTCCACGAGCGCGGCCCGGTGCAGGGGCCACCGAGGATGGACGTTGGGCAGATAGGCGGTCTGCCCGAAGAGCGACGTGTGCAGGGCCCAACGGGCGGTCAGGAAGTGCTCCAGAGGAGAGGGTTCCCCGATCACCTCCCCCACCCGCAGCACGATCCGGCTTCGCGCCCCACGGGGCCCGGGCCACCGCCGCGTACTCGTATACGTGAGGGTGTCCTCGGCCCGCTCGACCCCCATCCGCGCCCACACGTACGGCAACCGGACCGCGGCCCGCGCCACGAGCACCGGGATCAGCCGCGAGGCATCGAGCGACCGGAAGACGACCCCGCGCCGCCCGCGCCCGTCCACCGAGTACAGCCGCACGTTGGTCTCGGGAAAGGACCCCAGATACGGAATCCCCGGCAGCCCGAGCCACCCCACCCGATGCATCCGAAACGCCACGAGCCCCACGTACGTCACCCCCTCGAACGCGTCCGGCACGGTCCCCTCCGGCAACAACGGCGCCACGTCCGCCGGTTCGACCGCCCAGTGCAGGAACGCCAGATCCAGCCAGGACTGCGTGAGCAGGGGCCGCATGGGCGCGGCGGGCGGGTCGGGCGAGACGGGCTCGGGCGGTACCGGCTCCGGGGCGCGGGCGGCGAAGGACATGCCCGCAGCATCGCAGACTCACGCTCATGGCTCACACGGACGAGTGGCATCCCTATGCAATGTCTTTTCACGGGCATTATCGTCGGACCATGATGATATGAGCCATGGAACGACATCATTCGATGCAGGGAGAGGCTGGCCATGCTGCTGCGGTTCCAGGTCACGAACCATGCCTCGCTGCTGGAGGAGCAGGAACTGTCCCTCGTCGCCACCGACCGTCACCCGGGGCGGGCCGAACGCGCCGCTCCGAGCGGGGACGAGTCCGCGGTTCCCGTCGTCGCCATCTACGGCACCAACGCCTCCGGGAAGTCGAACGTCATCGATTCCATCGGGTGGATGCGGTCGGCGGTTCTCAGCTCGTTCCGCCATTGGGACCCCAGCGGCGGAGTCCCGCGTCGCCCTTTCGTGCTCGGACACGGCACCGCGGAGCGGCCCAGTTCCTTCGCGGTCGATTTCGTCGTCGGCGGGGTGCACCACCAGTTCGGTTTCTCGGTCGACGACGAACGGGTCACCGAGGAGTGGCTGTACTACTACCCCGAAGGTCGGCAGCGTCGGCTGTACGAGCGTGGTGCGGATGACGTGGTCACCTTCGGGCGCTGGCTCACCGGCCGTCGGAAGCTGATCGCCGAACTGCTCAGGCCGAACAGTCTGTATCTGTCGGTGGCGGCGGCGCAGGGGCACGACCAGCTCAGTGAGGTCTTCCGGTGGTTCCGGTCCGGGCTGAGGATGGCCACCGACCACGACTTCGCCCAGCGTCTCGATCACACGGTCCGGCTCTGCCTCGAAGGGCTGGAAGAACTTGAAGGAGGGGACGGCCGGGAGGACCAGCCGGTGCTGGACCTCCTCCGCTTCGCCGACCTCGGCGTATCCGGGCTGGAGATCCAGGACTGGGACGAGAACATCCGAGCGGACCGCCAACGGATCACGCGGGCACTCCGCGATGCGCTGGGGGACAAGGTGCGCGTCCAGGAGGACGGCAAACAGCGGGTGAGGGTGGAGCACCGGACGGCGGAGGGAGTGTTCCCGCTGGACCTCGCGTACGAGTCGAGTGGCACGCGTACGTGGATCGGCCTCATCGGCCCCGTGATCACGACGCTGGCCGATGGCGGGGTGCTCTGTGTGGACGAACTCGACGCCCGTCTGCACCCCTATCTGGTCGATGCCCTCGTCGGCATGTTCCAGTCGCCCGAGACCAACAGCAGGGGAGCGCAGTTGGTCTTCAGCACGCACGAGGCGGCGTTGCTCGGGCGCAATGTGCGCACCGAACTCTTCAGGGACCAGGTCTGGTTCACCGAGAAGGACCCGCGGACCCTGGCCACGAGGCTCTTCCCGCTGACCGAGTTCTCGGTGCGCCACTCGGCCGACAACCTGGAGAGACGCTATCTGGGCGGGCGCTACGGGGCGGTGCCGCATTTGGATGACGACCTGCTGCGGGAAGTGGCCGTGGCGTTCCAGCATGGGGGTGGGCGTGAAGCGGGGAAAGCCGCTGAAGCGGACGAAGGGCGTACGCCCGGAGCAGCGTAGGTTTCTCATCTACTGCGAGGGGGAGCGCACCGAGGACCAGTACTTCAAGGGGGTGCGCGCGGACCTGCGGACTCTGCCCGTCTCCATCTGCCTGGGCGGTGAGCACGGAGAGCCTCAGTCGCTGGTCCGCGCCGCGATCGAGCACAAGGAGCGTGCCCCGAACTCCCCGCAGGACCGCGCGGAGGCACTGAGGCAGCAGGCGACGAAAGGGCATCGGCACAATCCCTGGACGGACGTCGACCGGCTGGTGGGGCTGTTGAAGGCGGCCCGGCATCCATGAGGGCGATGCCGCAGCCGTCCCCCGGTACATGTCTGGGACTCGCCCTACCCCTTCCCGTCCTCCGCCAGCTCAGCCACCCCCGTGATCCGGTGCAGCGGGTAGGTGCGGACCTCGTCCGCTGTGTGGTCGTATGCCGTGACGAAGCCGCCCTCCACGCGGACCGGGGCGATCACGCGTTGGCTGGCCGCGCCCTCCGCGTTGACGTAGCCGATCCAGACCGCGGAGCCCGTCATCGCGGCCGCCTGGACCGTGGCCAGGGTCTCCGCGGAGGTGGTGCGGGGGAGGGTGTCGGAGGTGCGTGCCCCCGTAGTGCCCTGCGGCGGCTCCTTGCGGGCCACCGTGGCGGCCGTGTCGCCCGCGCGGATGGCCCGTACCGCCGCGCCCAGGAGGGTGTCGTCGGGGGTCGGGGGGCCTTCGGGGACGGGGACGGGAGGGGTACGGGGCGGGGTGCGGCGGGCGCCGGTGCGGGTGATCAGGACGTCGCCCTCGGCGGATTCGGCGGCGGGCGCGTAGCCCATCTCGCGCAGGGCTTCGAGGAGCGAGCCGGGGTCTGCCTGGGAGGCCAGGACCGTGGGGGCCAGGCGGCGCAGGCGCAGGCCCGTCGAGCGGCGGTCGGCCAGGATCTCGTTGAGGACCGCCTCGTCGTCGCAGCGTACGTACGCGGAGGCCGCCCCGATCCGGAGGTGCCCGTGGCGGCGGGCCACGTCGTCGATCAGGTAGCTCAGCGGCTGCGGCACCGGCGTACGGCTGTGCGCGGCCAGGAACGCGTGCAGGTCGGCCGCCGCCTGCCCGGCGTCCAGGGCGCGGCGCACGGAGCCCGGCGTGAAGCGGTAGACCGTCGCCCCGCCCTTCGACTCCACGTCCGCGAGGACCGACAAGGTCTCCGCCAGCGGGCGTTCCAGGGGGCCCGGCGCCACCGCCGTCAGGTCCGCCTGGAGCAGGACGTGGTCCAGGGGTTCGGGGAGGAGAGGGGCCAGGAGGCGGGCCGCCGCCTCCTCGCCCTCGTCCAGGAGCGCCCGGGCCTGCGAGGAAAGCGCGCCCCGGCCCGTGATGCCCAGCAGCTCCGACTCGTTCAGCGTCCAGAGCGCCAGGCGGGAGCGGAGGTCCGTCACCTCCGCGGAGGGCGTCGAACCCCGCAACGGGCGTTCCCAGCGCAGCCGTCGCAGCAGCGTCTCCGGGTCCGGGGCCGTGCCGGGCGGCAGTTCGGTGAAGAGGGCCAGGACCCGGTGGCGTACGTCGGGCGCGGCCGAGCGGTCCAGCTCCGGGCCGAGCGCGGAGAGGGCCCGGCCCTTCGCGTCCTGGCCGCCGACCAGGCCCGGGACCCGGGTGGCCGGGAGCCAGGCCGTGGCCAGGTGGGTCCAGCGGTCCTGGGCGGAGAGGTCGAGCCATTCGTCGTACGCGGGGGTCGGCGCGTACCGCTCGTCCGTCTCCCCGTCGGAGGCCAACAGCCCGGCCGCGTAAGCCAGTTCGACCCAGAACGCGGCGATCGGCTCCGTCGCCTCCAGTGCGTTCGCCACCCGTTTCAGCTCCCGTACGCTCAGGCCGCCCGCGCGCAGGATCGCCGGGCCGCCGCCGTTCCAGAGCTTCAGCAGCTCCTCGACGGTCGAGAGTGCGGTGAACGCCTGACCGGCCGCCGCTCTGTCCACAGCCTGTGGATCGCGTTCGGCCGTCGCCGCGACGACCGGGGGGACCGGTTCCGGTACGCGGTGCGCGCGCCCGGCGCGCAGATGGAGGGCCGCCTCGCGCGGCAGCACCACCGTGCGCGTCGAGACCGGCAGGAGCAGCCCTCGGTCCCGTAGCCACTTCACGGGGGGAGTGGGGTTGGGCGTGACCTCCCCGTACGGCGGGCCCCACACCAGCCGGTCCAGCACCGACAGCGCCTCCACCGGGGCCGTGTCCAGCAGCTCCGCCATCCGCGTCCGGTCCGTGAAGAGGGCGGACAGCGCCGCCACCGCCGAGACCGGGTCATGTGTGGCGGGCAGGCCCGTCGCCGTCAGGATCTCCTGGAGGCGGCCCGGCGACATCCCCGCCGTCGCCTCCGCGACCGTGGGACCCAGGCCCGTGGGGGAGGGGTGCTGCGGGGACGGGGCCAGCAGCTCGCGGGCCGTCCGCACCAGCCGCAGCCGTTCGTCCTCGCCCCAGACCAGGGCCTGTTCGCGCAGCGTCGCCAGCGCGCCCGGCAGCGCGGCCGTGACCGCCGCCCCCACGTCGTCGCGCTGCTCGCCGTCGTCGAGCCCGTCGCCGGTCAGGAGCGAGAGCAGGGTGTCGTACGGAGCCGGGTCCGGCGCCACCGCCAGCGCCTCGGCGGTCTGGAGCGCGAACCGGTCCAGATGCTCCAGCGCGCGCACCACGGAGGCCCGCGTTCCGGCCCGGGTGGCGAGCTGCGTGATGTCGTTCGGCACCGGGTTGAGGAGGTCGGGGCGGGCACGCAGCAGCCCGGCCAGCGATTCGTCGCCCCGGGCGCGCAGGGCTTCGGCGAGCGTGCGCGGTGGTGTGGTCGTCCCCATCCGTCCCACGTTAGCCGCTGAAACGCTACCGTCGGGGCAGGGCCGCAAGAGGGGATGCACCGCGTGGGGATCGAGAGCGACCAGCTCGTCTACGACTACCTGAGCCGGGTCGGCGACCTGGCCCAGCAGCAACAGCTGTCCTCGGGCGCCCGGATGAGGCTCGTCTCGACGCTCCGGGGCGAGATCGACCGGCAGCGCGCCACGGAGGGCGCGGACTCCCCGGCGGCGGTGCGGCGCATCATCGGCAGGCTCGGCACCCCGGACGAACTGGTGGGCGCGGCGGCGGAGTCGGGGGACGGGACGGTGCCGTTGCCCCCGGCGCGTACGGGTGGGGGTGCGGCCGTTCCCCGGCCCCGGAGCGGGTTCCTCCGCAAGGGCCCGAAGGAAGCGGATCCCGTCCCTGGTCCTGCCCCCGCCCCCGGCTCCCGTACGGGCGCTGACTCCACTCGTACAAACGGCGACAGCTCCCGTACGGACCCCGACCGTTCCCGTACAGAGGGCGACCGCTCCCGTACAGACGACGGCCACCCCGACGACACGGCCGCTCCCGCCTCCCCCTGGCCCCACCCCTCCGCCCCCCACGTCCTCGGCCCCGATCAGCAGAGCACCGGCGAGGACGACTGGTGGCGGCTGGAGCCCGGGCCCTTCGACGCCGGGACCGCCATCCCCGGGTTCTTCGGCGGCATCGAGGCCCCGGAACTCCTCGGCAGGCGGCCACCGAAGCCCGACGCCGCGGACAAGGAAACAGAGGGAGAAGAGGAAGCAGAAGAAGCAGAAGAAGCGGAAGAGGAGGGAGGCGACGGGCCCGGCTCCGAGGAGAAGACCCGCCGCCGCGCCCTCCGCATCCCCAGGCCCCGCCGCAAGCCCGCCCCCACCCCCGCAGCAGAACCCGCAGCGGAACCCGCCCCGCGCGGCGGCTTCGCCCACCCCCTGCTGCTCCTGGCCGCCCTGCTGCTGATCGCCGGGGTGGTCACCGGGTCCTGGATCCCGCTGGCGGGCGGCTGGCTCATCGCGTACGGCTCGCGGACCCTCTCCCGTACGGAGGCGAAGTGGGCGGCCCTGGGGCTGCCGGGCGTGGTCGTCGCCGGGGCGCTCGTCTGGGTGTGGGGGCGGCTGGACGGGCGCTGGGGCGAGCCCATCGAGGAGGGGGCGCTGGGCGAGGTGCTGACCGGCGCCTGGCCCGTGGTCGTCCGTATCGCCGCCGTCGCCTCCGCGCTCTACCTGGTGTGGCGGGCGCGGAGGCGGGCCTGAAGGACCCCGGGAGCTACTTCGTCAGGTTGGTCTTGAGCTCTCCGAGGATCTTGTCGGCCGCCGTGTAGCCGATGCCCTGGATCCACAACTGGTCGTCGACCGCGAAGACCTTGCCGTTCTTCACCGCGTCCATGTTCTTCCACAGGCCGCTGCCGGTGGTCTGGGTCTCCTTGGACTTCTTCGGGTCGCCGTACGTCGAGTGGAAGACCGCGTCCGCGTCGGCGAGGTCGATCTTCTCCGGGCTGACGTCGTACGAGAACCCGTCCTTCGCCTTGTCCGTGATGGCCGGGCGGCCCAGGCCCACATCGGCGAGGATCGTGGCGATGTAGTTCTTCTTGCCGTAGATGCGGATGTCGGCGCCCTCGACGAACCGGACCATGTTGACCTCGGTCGCGGCCGCCTTCTCCTTGCCGCCGAGCGCCTTCGTCACCCCGGCCACGTGCTTCGCGTAGTCGTCGGTGACCATCTTCGCCTCGGCCGTCTTGTTGAGGGCCTCCGCGTGGACCTGGAAGTTCTCCTTCCAGGGGTAGCCGGTGTTCTCCGTCATCACGGTCGGCGCGATCTTGGAGAGCTCGGCGTACTTGTCGCCGTGCCGGACCTTGCTGGTGAGGATGAGGTCGGGCTTCAGACCGGCGATGGCCTCCAGGTTCGGGGTCATCATCTGGCCGACGTCCGTGATGCCCGCGACCTGGTCCTTGGGCAGGTAGTTCAGGAAGCCCGACTGCACGTCCGCGTGGGTCGCGCCGACCGGCTTCACGCCGAGGGTGAGGACCGAGTCGAGTTCGGCGGTGTCCAGGACGACGACCCGTTCCGGGGTGGCGGGGACCTTCACGTCGCCCATCGCCGTCTTCACCGTACGGGGCGCCCCGGCGGAGGCGTCGTCGGAGCCGGAGGAGCCGGACGCGGAGCCCGAATCGGACGAGAAGCCGCAGGCGGACAGGGTCAGGGCGGCGGCCACGGTGAGGGACGCGGCGGCGAGGGTGCGGGAGCGGTGCTGGAGGGTCATGGTTCAGAGGGCCTTTCCGGGAGTCGGGGCAGGGGCGGGAGAGGAAGAGGCTGGGGCGGGGGTCCAGGGGGCGCCGGGGACGACGAGCGGTGAGCCCGTCACCGGGTCCGGGACGATCACCGCTGCCAGGCCGAAGACCTCGCGGACGAGCTCGGCGGTGACGATGTCCCCCGGCCGGCCCTCGGCGACGATCCGGCCCTCCTTCATGGCGACCAGGTGGTCGGCGTACCGGGCCGCCTGGTTGAGGTCGTGCAGCACGGTGACGACGGTACGGCCCCGGGTGCCGTCGGCGGCAGGGGAGGCCAACTGACGTACCAGGTCCAGGACTTCCACCTGGTGCGCGATGTCCAGGTACGTCGTCGGCTCGTCGAGCAGCAGCAGGTCCGTCTCCTGCGCGAGCGCCATCGCGATCCACACCCGCTGGCGCTGCCCGCCCGACAGCTCGTCCACCGACCGGTCGGCCAGCGCCGTCACATCCGTACGGGACATGGCGTCGGTCACCGCCCGCTCGTCCGCGTCCGACCACTGCTGCCACCAGCTCTGGTGCGGCTGGCGGCCCCGGGCGACCAGGTCGGAGACGGTGATCGCCTCGGGGGCCACCGGGGTCTGCGGGAGCAGCCCGATGGACTGGGCGATGCGCCGGGTAGGTATCCGCGCCAACTCCGTACCGTCCAGCAGGACCGCCCCGCCGCGCGGCTTCAGCAGTCGGCCGAGCGCCCGCAGGGTGGTGGACTTGCCGCAGGCGTTGGGGCCGACGATGACGGTGACCTGGCCGTCGGGCACGGCGAGGTCCAGCTCGTGGACGACGGTGCGGTCCTCGTACGCGAGGGTCAGGGAACGGGCGGTGAGCCTGCTGGTGGGGCGTGCTGCGTCGGTCGTAGGGCTCATGCGGTGCCTCCACTGCGGCCGCGGTGACCGCGGATGATCAGCCAGATCAGGTACGGGGCGCCGACCGCCGCCGTGAGGACGCCCACCGGCAGTTCGGTGGGCGAGAACAGCCTGCGGGCGAGCAGGTCGGCGAGGACGACGATCACCGCGCCCAGCAGCGCCGAGGAGAGGAGCGGGATCTGAGCGGTACGGGTCATCCGGCGGGCGATCTGCGGGGCGAGCAGCGCCACGAAGTCCACCGGGCCCGCCGTGCCCGTCGCCACGGAGGCCAGGACCACCCCGAGCGCGACGAGTCCGAGCCGTACGCGCCCCAGGCGTACGCCCAGCGCGGTGGCGGTGTCGTCGTCCATCGTCACGGTGCGCTGCGCGCGGGCCGCCCAGGCGATGGCGGGCAGCAGGACGACGAGTGTCCAGGCGAGCGGGGCGGCCTCCGGCCAGCCGCGCCCGTTCAGCGAACCGGTCATCCAGATCTGCGCCTGCTGGGCGACCAGGTAGTCGCCCTTGGTCAGGAAGAGCGTGGTCACCGACCGCAGCGCGATGGCGAAGCCGATGCCGATGAGGACGAACCGGGTGGCGTGCAGTCCGCCGCGCCAGGCGAAGACGTAGACGAGCGCGGCGGCCGCGATGCCGCCGACGACGGAGAGGTAGGGGAGGACGGCGTACGAGGTGATGCCGAAGGTCATCGCACCGACCGTGAGCGCGCTCGCGCCTTGGCTGATGCCGATGATGTCCGGGCTGGCCAGCGGGTTGCGGGCCACGGTCTGGATCAGCGCCCCGGCGATCCCGAAGGCCGCGCCCACCAGCAGCCCGACCGTCATCCGGGGCAGCCGGAGCGTGCCCACGACCAGCTCGGCGGAGGACGGCTGCCCGAGGAGCACCTTCACCACCTCGCCGGGCGCGACGAAGGACTCGCCGACACAGAGGTAGGCGACGCAGACGGCGGCCAGGAGGACGAGGAGGGAGGCCGCGACGAGGGAGGCGCGGCGGTGCAGCAGGAACCGGCCACGGGGCCCGGCCTTCACGACGGAGTACCCGGCGGGCCGGACCCGTACGGTCGTCAGAGGCGCGTCGCTCATGCCGGCACCGCCTTCCGGCGTACGAGGGTGACCAGGAACGGCACCCCGATCAGCGCCGTCATCACACCCGCCGGGACCTCGCTCGGCGGGAACACGATCCGGCCGATGACGTCCGGGACGAGCAGCATCACCGGCCCGATCAGCGCGGCCATGGGCAGCACCCAGCGGTGGTCGTTGCCGACGACCGCGCGGGCGATGTGCGGGACGGCGAGCCCGATGAACGCGATCGGCCCGGCGGCGGCCACCCCGACCCCGGTCAGCACGGTCGCGCCGATCCCGCCGACGATCCGGACCGCCGCGACGTTCTGCCCGAGCCCCTTCGCCACGTCCTCACCGAGCGCGAGGGCGTCCAGCCCACGGGCGACGGAGAGCACGAGCACCGCCCCCAGCAGCAGGAACGGCCACACCTGCTGGACGACCTCCGCCTCCCGCCCCGCGATCGAGCCGACCTGCCAGAACCGGAACTCGTCCAGCGCGGACGCCTTCGTCGTGAGGACCCCCATCGTCACCGACACCAGCAGCGCGTTGATCGCCGCACCGCCGAGCGCGAGCTTCACGGGCGTCGCCCCGCCGCGCCCGCTGGAGGCGATGGCGTACACCGCGACCGAGGCGACGGCGGCCCCCGCGAAGGCGAACCAGACGTACCCGGTCAGCGTGTGCACCCCCGCGAACGCGATGGCCATCACCACCGCCACGGACGCCCCCTGGCTGATGCCGAGGATGCCGGGGTCGGCGATGGGGTTACGGGTGATCCCCTGGAGCACCGTGCCCGCGAGGGCCAGCGCCGCGCCGACCATCAGCCCGATGAGCGTGCGCGGCACCCGCATGGTGCGGATGACCTCGGCGGCGTCGGAGCTCCCGCCGTGCAGCAGGGCGTCGACCACCTCGCCCGGCGGGATGGAGCGCGCCCCCACGGCGAGGCTCAGCAGGACGGCCAGCAGCAGCGCGACGACGGCGGCGGCCGTGGCGGTCGCGCGCCGGGAGAGGCGGGGTGCACGGGGTGCGGGGGGCGCGACGGCCGGTGCCGGTGGTGGCGCGGGCGCTGACGCTGACATCTGAACCAATCGGGAGGGACTGCGGTGGGACTGCGCTGGGACTGCGGGAAGGACCTCAGGAAGGACTTCGGGAAGAACTTCGGGAAGGACCTTCGAGAGGATTACTAAGGCTTGGCTAAGTGCGGGCTCAGTCTAGGCGGCGGGATTTCGCGGGAGACGGCGGTGGGCCGGTCCGCCGACGCCGTCGGCACAATGGCCCTCATGGCTTCCACGGTTCCCACGACTTCCACGGCTTCCACGGCTTCCACGACGCAGCGCCCCCACCCCGCCCCCCTCACGGTCGGCTTCGACCTCGACAT
This sequence comes from Streptomyces sp. NPDC059452, assembly GCF_042750035.1. Taxonomy (NCBI): domain Bacteria; kingdom Bacillati; phylum Actinomycetota; class Actinomycetes; order Kitasatosporales; family Streptomycetaceae; genus Streptomyces; species Streptomyces sp. NPDC059452. Next base: position 369,360 of record NZ_JBHYVE010000004.1, on the reverse strand, counting down.
GACGCTCATCGACTCCCGGGCCGGTATCGCCGCCACCTACCGGGCCCTGTCCGCCGAGACCGGGGTGCACATCGACGACGCCCTGGTGGTGAGCCGGATCGGTCCGCCGCTGGAGGAGGAGCTCGCGCACTGGTTCCCGGCCGGTGAGGTGGCCGCCGCGGGCGACCGCTACCGGGAGCTGTACCCGGACCACGCGATAGCCCCGGCCACGGCCCTCGCCGGGGCGCGGGATTCGGTGGCCGAGGTGCGGGCGCTCGGCGGGCGGGCGATCGTCGTCACGGCGAAGTACGAGCCGAACGCGAAGCTCCACCTGGCCCACCTCGGCATCGAGCCGGACGCGGTGATCGGCCGGCTCTGGGCGGAGGCCAAGGGCGAGGCGCTGCGGGAGCACGAGGCGCAGGTCTACGTGGGCGACCACGTGGGGGACGTCCGAGGGGCCCGCGCGGCCGGAGCGCTGTCGGTCGCCGTGACGACGGGCCCGTGCGACGCGGAGGAGCTGCGGGCGGCGGGCGCGGATGTGGTGCTGACGGACCTGACGGAGTTCCCGGCCTGGCTGCGGGCGTACGAGGCGGCCCGCGCGGCGGCCTGAGTGCTCCGGGTCCGCGGCGGCCTGAGTGCTCCGGGTCCGCGGGGGCCTGAGGGCTCCGGGGGGGCTGGTTACGCCTCCTCGGTCCCCTGGCCCACCCGGTCGATCACCCAGTCCAGGCCGTGCGGCCCGGGATCGTACGAGGGTGCCTGCCGCCACACGCGGCTGAAGCCGTCGACGAGGGCGGAACGGGCGTCGGCGCCTTCGGGCAGCCGGGAGCGCAGCAGCTCCAGCAGGAGCGGGGCGAGCAGATCGTAGAGCTCGCCGAGCGCGTCCCGGCTGCCGTGCGCGATCTGTACGAGGAGGTCGTCGACGCGCTCCGCGACCCTGCCGGGCGCGGCGCAGACCGCACCCCGACCGTCGGCGGAGGCAAGGTCGGCGTCGGTGTGGACCGGAAGGGCATGCCCTGCGTGCTTCACACGGCAGAGCCTAGCCACCTCCGGGGACCGGCGTGATCCGGACGGAAGATCCTCGGACCCCTCGGGATCCTCAGGTGCGGCTCGCGGCCCGCTTCGGCGAGCTGAGCCAGACCGAGCGCACGACGCCCACCCCGGCGATCAGGAAGCCGACACCCATGAACATGCAGACCCCGTACGCGACCGGAGGGAACGGTTCCGTGCCGAGGAAGAGCGGGGCCACCGTGACGAGCGTGGCCAGCGCGCCGACGAAAAAGACGATCGCGCCGACCTGAACCAGCCGGTCCCCGGCGCCTGAAGGAGTAGTACTCACCCCACCAGGGTAGTTCCCAGCCCTGAGGAACACTCCGGCGACGTCTTGTCACCGGCCGCAGGGCCATTAGCCTGGGACCAAGGCGGGTCACGGTGACCCGCTGTACTGCTATCCGGAGCCGTTGTTCGGTATCGAGTGTTCGGTGTCGGGCACGGCTCTTCCGCACATTGACGAGTACGAGGACGGGGACAGACGTGCCCACCGGCAAGGTGAAGTGGTTCAACAGCGAGAAGGGCTTCGGCTTTCTCTCCCGCGACGACGGCGGCGACGTCTTCGTGCACTCCTCGGTACTCCCTGCCGGGGTCGACGCACTCAAGCCCGGCCAGCGTGTGGAGTTCGGCGTGGTCGCGGGCCAGCGCGGCGACCAGGCCCTGTCCGTGGTGGTCCTCGACCCCACCCCGTCCGTCGCGGCCGCCCAGCGCCGCAAGCCGGACGAGCTGGCGTCGATCGTGCAGGACCTGACGACGGTCCTGGAGAACATCACGCCCCAGCTGGAACGCGGCCGCTACCCGGACAAGGCCGCCGGCGCGAAGATCGCGGGCCTGCTGCGAGCGGTGGCGGACCAGCTGGACGTGTAGCCGTCGGGAGGGCCCCCCGGGAGCAGTCGTCAGGAACGGTTCTCCCCGAGCAGCCCTCAGGAACGGCTCTCCGCGAAGAGCCGGGCCGCCCTCCCGGGGGCGGCCCGCACCGCGTCCCCACGCGTCAGCGGGGCCCGGTCGACACCCGCGAAGAGCGTGGTGAACGGGGTCGCGGTGGTGTGCACCGGTCCGTCCCTCAGCCCTGAGCGGCGGGGAACATCAGTGCGTCCGGGGCGAGGGGCGGTACGAGGCCCTCGGCGGCGGCTCGGGTGAGGAGGCCGCGGATGGCGGCGTAGCCGTCCTCGCCGAGGTCGGCGGTGAACTCGTTCACGTACAGGCCGATGTGCTGGTCCGCGACGGCCGGGTCCATCTCCTGGGCGTGCTCCTGGACGTACGGCCGCGAGACCTCCGGGTGGTCCCAGGCCAGCCGGACCGAGCTGCGGATCGAGTCGGCCAGGCGGCGCAGGGTCTCCTCGCCCAGGGACCGCTTGGCGATGATCGCGCCGAGGGGGATCGGGAGGCCGGTGGTGTCCTCCCAGTGGCGTCCCATGTCGGCCAGGTTGTGCAGCCCGAAGGTGTGGTACGTGAACCGGGCCTCGTGGATGACGAGACCGGCGTCCACCTTGCCGTCCCGTACCGCCGGCATGATCTCGTCGAACGGCATCACGACGACCTCGCCGACCCCGCCCGGGACCATCTCCGCCGCCCAGAGCCGGAACAGCAGGTACGCCGTCGAGCGCTCGCTCGGCACGGCCACCGTCCGGCCCGTCAGGTCCAGGCCCAGCTCCTTGGTGAGGACCAGCGGACCGCAGCCCCGGCCCAGCGCCCCGCCGCACGGCAGGAGCGCGTACTCGTCGAGCACCCAGGGCAGGACCGCGTACGAGACCTTCAGGACGTCCAGCTCGCCGCGCTCGGCCATGCCGTTGGTGAGGTCGATGTCCGCGAACGTCACGTCCAGGGCGGGCGCGCCGGGGACCCGGCCGTGGGCCCAGGCGTCGAAGACGAAGGTGTCGTTGGGGCAGGGCGAGAAGGCGATCTCGATCGGGGTTTCGGCCGGGTTCCCGGCCGGGTCCGGGTGCGCGTCAGTGGTCATGCCGGTGCCAACCTTCCAGTACGGGTGCCGTCTTCCCGAACGCCTCCGTGAGCGCTGCCAGCGCGTCGCCGATGCGCCAGGCCGCCCGGTCGCGGGGGCCGACGGTGTTGGAGACCGCCCGCAGCTCCAGTACGGGCACCCCGGCCCGCCCGGCCGCCTCCGCGACCCCGAACCCCTCCATCGCCTCGGCCAGCGCCCCGGGGTGCGCGGCGAGCAGGGCGGCGGTGCGGGCGGCGGTGCCGGTCACGGTGGAGACGGTGAGGACGGGGCCGGGCGCGGCGCCGGTCGCCGCCGCCACCTCCCGTACCAGCGCGGGCGGCGGGGTGAAGCGGTCCCGGCCGAAGCCGAGCGCGGTGACCGGCAGGAAGCCGTCCGGGGTCTCGGCGCCCAGGTCCGCGGCGACGATCTCGCTCGCCACGACGAGCGAGCCGAGCGGGGCGGCGGGGGCGAACCCGCCACCGATCCCGGCGGAGACGACGAGCCCGTACGACTGTGAAGCCGAAGCCGAAGCCGAAGCCGATGCCAGGGCGAAAGCCGTCGCCGCCGCTGCTGCCGCCGGGCCCGCGCCGCCTGCCAGGACGTCGAACGCGCCGCTGCGGTGCAGCTCGGTCCCCGGCAGGGTGAGGGTTTCGGCGGCGCCCCCGAACGCACGCGTGACCGCGTCCCGTTCCACCGGGACAGCGGTCACGACGAGCACACGCACAGGGAGAGCCTCAGGGCCTCGGAGGGAAAACCGTGGAGACGGTGGGGACGGGGGTCCGGACGGTCAGGACTTCCTCTTGAGCTCGAACTGCCAGACGCCGGTGAGCTTCTTGCCGCTGGTCTCCACGATGGAGACGTTCGTCTTGCTGGCGGGCTCGCCGGTCTGGCTGGCGAAGAAGGCGCTGGCGGGGATCGTCCGGTAGGTCTTCTTGAACGGCTCCGGCTCGGCCCGCTGGCCGTTGATGAAGAGCGTCCAGCCGTTCTCGGCGATCTCGGGGTCGACGCCGAAGCGGACCTTGTCGTCCATCGAGGCCTCGATGGTCTTCTCGGCCTTCTTGTTGAGGCAGCCCTGGATCAGCGACTCCTTGATCCCCTCACCGTGCTCGTAGCAGACGGCCTCGGTGTTCACCGAGTCGGTGCCGACCGTCACGGTGGCGAGCGGGGTCGGCTTGTCGCAGGCGGACAGGACAAGGAGTCCCGCGGACACGGCACCAAGAGCGACGCCGATTCGACGGCCCTTACCGGAGAAGAACGCAACGGTCATGGGCCGAAGGCTATCGGTCCCCTCCGCTCACGCCACGCGGGGGTGCGGCGTGCCGCGCCGCGCGGCCCCCAGGAGGCCCCGTACGGACGTGGCCGCGCCGAGGGCGAGGATGCCCGCGGCGACCGACATGCCGAGCACCGCGTTGAGCGGCAGCGCGATCCCGATACCGCCGCCGACCACCCACGCCATCTGGAGCAAGGTCTCGGACCGGGCGAAGGCGGAGGTGCGGACCTCCTCGGGGACGTCCCGCTGGATCATCGCGTCCAGCGACAGCTTGGAGAGGGCCTGGGTGAACCCGGCGACCGCGCCGAGCGCGGCGACCAGCGCGGTGGAGAAGAACACCGCGGCCAGCACCGCCGTACCCAGGGCCAGCCCCAGCACCGTCGCGATGATCAACTCGGGCCCGCGCGCCCGGAGCCAGGCGCCCACCGCCGTACCGCAGGCGTTGCCGACCCCCGCCGACACGCCGACGATGGCGAGCGAGACCGCCGCGCTCTGGCCCGCCATCGGGTGCTCGCGCAGCAGGAACGCCAGGAAGAAGATCAGGAAGCCGGAGAGGGCCCGGTGCGAGGCGTTGGCCTGGAGGCCGTGGAGCACCGACCCGCCGACGGACCGGAGACCGGGCGGGCGCTCCTTGGCCGGTTTCTCCCCGTTGGCCTTGGCCTTCTTCCTGCTGCCCGTGGTGCCGTTCGGGCGCGGGGCGGGGCGCTGTACGGGGCGGGGTACGGGGGGCTCGCCGTGCGGGTCGATCAGGCGGGCCCGGCGCTCGCCCTTGGCGGAGTCGACCTTGTGCGGCAGCGTGAAGGCGAGGAAGGTGCCCAGGATGAAGATCGCGCAGGCGCCGTAGAGCGGCCAGGCGGAGCCGATGGTCTGGAGGCCGGCCCCGATCGGGGCCGCCACCCCCGTGGCGAGCAGTCCCGCCAGGGTGACCCGGGAGTTGGCTTTGACCAGGGAGAACTTGGGTGGCAGCAGCCGTGGCACGACCGCGCTGCGCACCACCCCGTACGCCTTCGAGGAGACCAGCACCCCCAGCGCGGCCGGATACAGCTCAAGCCCGCCGGTGGCCACCGCCCCCGACATGGTGAGCGCCAGCAGGGCGCGGGCCAGCATCGCGCCCGCCATCGCGGCCCGGCGGCCGTGCGGCAGCCGGTCCAGCAGCGGGCCGATCACCGGGGCGAGCAGGGTGAAGGGGGCCATGGTGATGGCGAGGTAGAGCGCGACGCGCCCGCGCGCCTCGTCCGTGGGCACGGAGAAGAAGACCGTGGAGGCGAGGGCGACGGTGATCATGACGTCACCCGCGCCGTTCACCGCGTGCAGCTCGATGAGTTTGCCGAGGCCGGACTCCCCGGCTCCATGGGCGTGCGTCGCCTTGCGGATGCCCCGCGCCGTGCCGGTGAACGGGGTGCGCAGGGCACGGCCCGCCGCCCGTCCCGCCCTGCGGAACGGGCCGGGACCGTCGTGCGACCTGGCGGCAGTCACCCCGTCATAGTGCCCCAACCCTGGCCGGTATGAACGGTGATCGGCCGGGGACTCGCGCGTGACGCTCTGTCGGACCAGCGCCGGAGCCGTGCGCGGGGCGGCGCCCGCCCGATGCCCGCCCGGCACCCGCCCGATGCCCGCCCCGATGCCCGCCCCGGCGCCCGCCCGGCGCCGGAGCTGTGCGGGAGCCGTGCCGGGGAGGGTGGGGCCGGGAGGACGGATACGGCACGTTTGGGACGGGCAGGTGGGCGCGGAGCGGCGGAGAGGGTAGCGTGCGTAACGCGCCACCGGCGGTTGTTCTTGGCCGCGCGCCTCTCCGCGATCCCGCAGAATGGGTGGCAGAAGGCGCGCCCGAGGCAGGCACAACGGGTGTGGACGTCGACGCGGCCCCCAGGTCCGCTCCGCCCGCAACTGTCTGGCCGAAAACGGCAATCGTGCAGCAGCTGGCGCGCTCGTGAGACTGGCGTATGGAGAGAAGCGAGACCTGTGAGTGCTGCGACGACGCGAAGCCGTACGGCCCGTACCGCCCGTACCCCCGTTCCCGACCGTCTGTGTGCCGAGGCGGTAGGCCTCGCGCGCGCGGCGGCGGAGGAAGCCGCCGCGCCCGGCGTGGTCGGTGAGCATGTCGGTGTGGTCTCCGAGGGGGACCGCGTCGTCACGCACTACTTCGAGTCCAAGGAACCCGGCTACCGGGGCTGGCGCTGGGCCGTGACCGTCGCGCGGGCCTCCCGCGCGAAGAACGTCACCCTGGACGAAACGGTGCTGCTGCCGGGGGCCGACGCGCTTCTGGCCCCGGAGTGGGTGCCGTGGAGCGAGCGGCTGCGCCCGGGCGACATGGGCCCCGGCGACCTGCTGCCGACCGAGGCGGAGGACCTGCGCCTGGAGCCGGGCTGGACCGGTGAGGACGAGCCGCCGCCGAACTCGATCGTCTCCGATGAGCTGGCCGAGCTCGTCGACTCGGAGGACGCGGAGCTGACGGACCGGCCGGTGGCCGCCACCAGCCGTGGCTCCATCGCCGCGGTGGCCGACGAGCTGGGTACGCGGCGGGCGCGGGTGCTGTCGCGGTACGGGCTGTACGAGGCGGCCGACCGCTGGGACGAGGCGTTCGGCCCGAAGACCCCGATGGCGCAGGCGGCCCCGGCCACGTGTGTGAGCTGTGCGTTCCTGATCCCGATGGCGGGCTCGCTGAAGCAGGCGTTCGGGGTGTGCGCGAACGAGTTCGGCCCGGCGGACGGTCATGTGGTGTCGCTGGCGTACGGGTGCGGGGGGCACTCGGAGGCGGCGGTGATGCCGAAGCCGGTGCGGCCGGCGGAGCATGCGCTGGACACGATGCGGGTGGACGAGTACGCGCTTCGTCCCGGGCGCGGGGGTGGCTCGGTGCCGTCCGAGGCCGACGGCGCGTCGGAGGACCTGGGCCACTCGTAGGGCCCGTCTGCGGCCCGGGGGCGGCCAGCCCCGGCCAGCCCCGGCCCGTGGGGCGGTGACCCACTCCAGCCCGTCCGGCGTTTGAGGACGGAACCGTCGGCGTGGGTGTGGGTCGCCTACGCGGGGTGCTGTGCCCCAGGGCCCTGATTCGTGCACGCCCACCCAGGCAAGGGTTCCGTCCTCAAACGCCGGACGGGCTGGGTAGGGCCCCGGACGGGGTGGGTGTGGGCTGGGGGTCCGGTCCGTGTGCGCGGTACCTTCGGGCGCACACTGGGCGGCAGGCACAGGCACTGGCACCCACACCACGGCGGACGGAGTCGACAGCGTGAGCATGAATGCGACCGAGGGGGCCGATCCGTTCGGGACGGCACGGCTGCGGCGCGGCGTGCTCGACGCCTGGGGCGCGGGCCCCGCCCGCTTCCGGGAGGACGCCAACGCCGAGGAGGACCTCGCCCTCGGCGGCTACCGCGACCGCCTCGTCGTCGAGCTGGCCCAGAACGCCGCCGACGCCGCCGCCCGCGGAGGCGTCCCCGGCAGGCTCCGCCTCACCCTGCACCCCGCCGCCCCCGGCGACCCGGACGGACGCTGCGTCCTGGTCGCCGCCAACACCGGCGCCCCCCTGGACGCGACCGGCGTCGAGTCCCTGAGCACCCTCCGGGCCTCCGCCAAGCGCGAGGGCCACGAGTCCGCCGTGGGCCGGTTCGGCGTCGGGTTCGCCGCCGTCCTCGCGGTCAGCGACGAACCGGCCGTGCTCGGCCGCCACGGCGGCGTCCGCTGGTCCCTGGCCGAGGCCCGCGAGCTGGCCCGGAACGCGGCCGTCGGCTCCCCCGGCCTCGGCGACGAGCTGCGCCGCCGCGACGGCCACGTACCGCTCCTGCGCCTCCCGCTGCCCGCCGAGGGCACCGCACCCGACGGGTACGACACCGTCGTCGTGCTGCCCCTGCGCGACGGAACCGCCGAGGACCTGGCCGTCCGGCTGCTGGCCGCCGTGGACGACGCGCTGCTGCTGACCCTGCCCGGTCTGGACGAGGTGGTCGTGGAGACCCCGGAGGGCGTACGGACCCTGACCCGCACGGCCCAAGGCCCGTACACGCACATCGACGACTCCGTGAACGGCCTGAACCGCTGGCGTACCGCCTTCCACCACGGCCCGGTCGAGCCCGCCCTCCTCGCCGACCGCCCGGTCGAGGAGCGGCTGCGCCCCCACTGGTCGGTCACCTGGGCGGTCCCCGTCGACGAGGCGGGCGCCCCGCTCCGCCCCCGTACGGCACCGGTCGTCCACGCCCCGACCCCCACCGACGAACCCCTCGGCATCCCCGCCCTCCTCATCGCCTCCCTCCCCCTGGACACGGCCCGCAGGCACCCCGCGCCGGGACCGCTCACGGACTTCCTGGTGGAGCGGGCGGCCGACGCGTACGCGGAGCTGCTGGGCGCCTGGCAGCCGGTGTCGACCGGGACCATCGACCTGGTGCCGGGCCCGCTCGGCAAGGGCGGCCTGGACGGGGCCCTGCGCGGCGCGATCCTGGCCCGGCTGCCCCGGGTCGCCTTCCTGGAGCCCGCCGCACCCCGGGACCCCGAGGCCGGTCAGAGCTGGGCGGACGACTGGGACCGGGACGGTGACTGGGACCGTACGGAGAACACCAGCGGGACCGCCACCGTCACCGCCGCCCTGCGCCCCGTCGAGGCCGAGGTCGTCGAGGGCGTCGGGGCCGAGACCGTACGGGTCCTCGCCGAGGTGCTGCCCTGTCTGCTGCCCGCAGGCCTGGAGCGCCGCCCCGAACTCCGTACCCTCGGGGTCGCCCGCGTCCCCCTCACCGAGGCCATCGACCGCCTCGCCGGTCTGGAGCGCGACCCCGCCTGGTGGCACCGGCTCTACGGCAGTCTCGCGGGCATCGATCCCGACCGCCTCTCCGGCCTCCCCGTGCCGCTCGCGGGCGACCCGGACGCCGAACAGGCGGGCCGCCCGCCGCGCACCACCATCGGCCCCCGACAGGTGCTGCTGCCCCTCCCGGACGCCCTCACCGGACCCGTGCTCGCCCGCCTCTCCCGGCTCGGCCTCAAGGTCGCCCACCCGGACGCCGCCCACCCGCTGCTGGAGAAGCTCGGCGCCCTCCCCGCCACCCCGCGTGCCGTGCTGACGACCCCTCAAGTGCGGGCGGCCGTCGCCGGATCGATGGACGCGGGCGAGATCTGGGACGAGGACGCGCTCGACGGCGACGAGCTGGCCGAGACCGTCCTCACCCTCGTACGGGACGCCGAGCTGGCCCCCGGCGACGAACCCTGGCTCGGTGCGCTGGCCCTCCCCGACGAGGAGGGTGAGTCCGCCCCGGCAGGTGAACTCGTCTTTCCCGGAAGCCCGTTCGCGCAGATCATGCGGGAAGGTGAACTCGCCCTCGCTGACGAGGAATTGGCCGAGCGCTGGGGCGAGGCGCCCCTCACCGCCTGCGGGGTGCTCGCCACCTTCGCCCTCGTACGGGCCACCGATGTGGTCCTGGACCCGGACGAACTGGAGCCCCGCGACAGCGACTTCGCCGAACCCGACGACGCCGGGCTGCTCGACGCCGTCGACGTCTGGTGCGAGGACCTGCTCGACCAGCTGCCGGAGACCCCGGTGCCGCCGGTCGCGACGGAGATCGTCGCCGTACGGGATCTGGACCTGGTGGACGACGGTGCCTGGCCGCAGGCGCTCGCGATGCTGGCCCGGCCGCCGCTGCGGGACGCGCTGACCCAGCCGGTGCGGGTGCTGCTCCCGGACGGGACGACGCAGTCCGTGCGCCCGTACACCGCCTGGTGGCTGCGCGACCACCCCGTACTGGACGGCCGCCGCCCCGCCGGACTGCGTGCGGCGGGCGGTGACCCGCGCCTGGCCGGGCTGTACGACGCGGTGGACGCCACCGGCTTCGACGACGCCCAGGTGCTGCGGGCCCTCGGGGTGCGCACCTCGGTCGCCGCCCTGCTGGACGAGCCGGGCGGTGCGGCCGAGCTGCTGGGGCGGCTCGCCGACGAGGACCGGCCCGTCACCCCCGTACAGCTGCACGCCCTCTACACGGCCCTCGCCGAACTCGACCCGGACCAGGTGACGTTGCCGGACGAGCTGCGGGCCGTGGTGGACGGGGAGGTGACGGTGGTCGACGCGGCGGACGCCGTGATCGCGGACGCCCCGGACGTGCTGCCGCTGACGGAGGGGCTGCCCCTGCTCCCTGTGGCCCCGTCCCGGGCCGCCGAGCTGGCCGAGCTGCTCCAGGTGCGGCGGCTCGGCGAGACGATCGAGGCGGGTGTGACGAGTGAGGGCGAGGAACACCGCGTACCGGAGTCCGTCCGCGTCCTGCTCGGTCCCGCCACCCCGGACACGTACATCGAGCACCCCGAACTCCGCGCGGGCGGCGTCGAACTGGACTGGCGCCGAACCCCGGACGGCGTCGTCCACGCCGCCACCCTGGAGGGCGTGGCGGCCGGTCTGGCGTGGGCGGCGGGCCAGTGGCCGCGCCGCTTCGAGGTGGCGGCCCTGCTGGAGGACCCGTCGCGTACGGAGGAGCTGGCGCGGGACCGCTGGTTCGACTGACGAGCCCGTAGGACAGGCTCGCCGTTGCGGGCGCCACCCTCCTTCACGGAAAACACATACATGTGTACAACCATTCACGGGCCGGGCGGGTCTGATCAGGCGAGTGAGTGACCGACCTGCCGGTGTCAACCGGCAGCCATCCATAGACCGTTCGGACCGGCCCGCCCTCGTTCGCATCCCGGGGGCAGGGCCCCTTCTCCACGGGGAACACATGCGCATGCGTACGTTTGCGGCCGTCGCCACCGGCGCCCTGGCCGTCACCGCCCTCACCGTTCCGGCCGCCCAGGCCGACGGTCGCTACGGCGACATCACCATCACCAAGGTGACGGTCAACGGCGGCAAGAACGTGGTCATCGGGACCTCGGGCGTCAAGAAGTTCACGGTCGTCCTGACCGCCAAGGACAACTCGGGCATCAAGGATGCCGACATCAGCCTGCGCGGCCCGTCGTTCGGGCTCCTGACGGCGAGCACCACCTGCAAGGGCAACACCTGCACGGCGAAGTTCGTCGTGGACCCGAAGGTCGACCTGCTGTACAACAACGGCTGGGCGGGTACGTGGTACGTCGACGCCTGGGTCAACGCCAAGGACGGCGACTTCATCTGGAAGGAGAAGGCCAAGTCCTTCAAGCTCCAGCGCCTCTCCAAGCTGACCGCGAACGCTTCCCCGGAGCCCGTGAAGAAGGGCAAGACGATCACGGTCACCGGCAAGCTGACGCGTGCCGACTGGGAGACCTTCAAGTACAAGGGTTACGGCAAGCAGCCCGTGAAGCTCCAGTTCAAGAAGAAGGGCGCGAAGACCTACAAGAACATCAAGACCATCAAGTCGAGCTCGGCCGGTGCTCTGAAGACCACGGTGAAGGCGACCGTGGACGGCCACTGGCGCTACAGCTTCTCGGGTACGGCCTCCACCCCGGCCGTCGTCTCCGCCGCCGACTACCTCGATGTGAAGTAGCCCGACGCGCGGTTGCTGCTCGGTCTGCCCGGCCACCCCGGGCCGGCCGGGCAGCGACAGACGCTACCCGCGTCCCCCGCGTCCCCCGTCCCACCCGCGTCCCCCGCGTCACACCATTCACAGGAAAGTCATGAAGTCGTACAACCATTCACGCGTGTCGCCCGTCTGATCTTGCGAGCCAACAGGCTCTGGACCAGATGGGCCCCGCCGGGCTGACAACGCCGCCCCGGGGCCCCTTCTCCACGTGGGGAACATCACATGCGTATTCGTGCCACTGTGGCCGCCGTCTCCGGCGCCCTGGCTTTCTCCGCCCTCGCAGTACCGGCCGCGCAGGCCGATGACATCCGTCCGTCGTCGGCGGACCACGGCTTCACCGCCTTGACGTCCGCGAAGACCTCGAAGGCCACCAAGGCCCCGAAGATCAAGATCACCAAGGCGACCGTCAACGGCGGCAAGCCGATCGTCCTCGGCACCTCGGCGAAGAAGAAGGTGTCCTTCTCCGTCACGGCCTCCGACCCCTCCGGCATCGGCGGCGCCGCCGCGTTCATCTGGGTCGGCAAGAACATGAACAGCGGCTTCGGCTTCGGCCCCGACGAGAAGGGGTTCTCCTGCAAGGCCGCCAACGCGACCACCACCACCTGCAAGGGGACCATCACCGCCAACCCGAAGGAGCTGCTGAACGCCCACGCGACCACCTGGAAGGTCGGTGTGGTGGCGGTGAACATGGAGGGCGAGGAGCTCCAGCGTGACTCCGTCGCCAAGGTGAAGTTGCAGCGCCTCTCCAAGCTGACCGCGAACGCTTCCCCGGAGCCCGTGAAGAAGGGCAAGACGATCACGGTCACCGGCAAGCTCACGCGCGCCAACTGGGAGACCGTGAAGTACCAGGGTTACGGCAAGCAGTCGGTCAAGCTCCAGTTCAAGAAGAAGGGCGCGAAGACCTACAAGAACATCAAGACCATCAAGTCGAGCGCGAACGGCTCCCTGAAGACCACGGTGAAGGCGACCGTGGACGGCCACTGGCGCTACAGCTTCGCCGGTACGGCCTCCACCCCGGCCGTCGTCTCCGCCGCCGACTACCTCGACGTGAAGTAGTTCTGAAGCAGTCGTAGCAGCGGCAGCAGCACCATACGGAAGCCCCCGGGAGGCTCGACCTCCCGGGGGCTTCCGTATGCTCACACGGCCCTGCGCCTACGCTCCGAAGCGCCGGCCCACCAGGCGCCAGCTGAACTCCAGCGCGGCCGCCGCCGCCACCGCGATGGCGACCGCCGCCCACGGCATGGTCGTGCCCACCAGCTTCAGGGCGAAGAACTCCTGGAGCCACGGCACCACGAGCACGATCAGGAACCCGAGCCCCATCGCCGCCACCAGGCCGATGCGCCACCAGGTGTACGGGCGGGCGATGATCGCCAGGACCCACATCGCGACCAGGAACAGCGTCAGCGTCGCCGCGCTGGTCTCGGCCTCCAGCGCGCCGGGACCGGAGTAGTGGTGGCGGGCCAGCAGGTAGGTGGTGAAGGTGGCCGCCGCCGCGATGACGCCCGAGGGGATCGCGTACCGCATCACCCGGCGTACGAAGTGGGGCTGGGCGCGTTCCTTGTTCGGCGCGAGGGCCAGGAAGAACGCGGGGACGCCGATGGTCAGCGTGGCCAGCAGTGTGAGGTGGCGCGGCAGGAACGGGTACTCCACCTGGGTGCAGACCACCAGGATCGCCAGCAGCACGGAGTAGACCGTCTTGGTGAGGAAGAGGGTGGCGACGCGGGTGATGTTGCCGATCACCCGGCGGCCCTCGGCGACGACCGACGGCAGCGTCGCGAAGCTGTTGTTCAGGAGCACGATCTGCGCGACCGCCCGCGTCGCCTCGGAGCCGGAGCCCATCGAGACGCCGATGTCGGCGTCCTTGAGGGCCAGGACGTCGTTGACGCCGTCGCCCGTCATCGCGACCGTGTGACCGCGCGACTGGAGGGCGGCCACCATGTCCCGCTTCTGCTGCGGGGTGACCCGGCCGAAGACCGAGTTCTGCTCCATGGCCGTGGCCATGTCGTCCGGGTCGGTGGGCATCCGGCGGGCGTCGAGGGTGTTCTCGGCGCCCGCGAGGCCCAGCTTCCCGGCGACCGCGCCGACCGAGACCGCGTTGTCGCCGGAGATGACCTTGGTGGCCACGTTCTGCTGGGCGAAGTACTTCAGGGTCTCCGCCGCGTCCGGCCGCAGCCGCTGCTCCAGGACGACGAGGGCGGTGGGTACGTCGCCCTCCGCCGCGTCCGGTGCGTCCAGCTCGCCGCTCGGCACCCGGGCCAGGAGCAGCACCCGCAGGCCCTGCTCGTTGAGGTGCTCGATCTCGTCGAGGGTGGGGTCGCCCTCGGGGAGCAGGACGTCGGGGGCGCCGAGCAGCCAGGCGGAGGAGGTGCCGTCGGCCTCGGTGAACGCCGCGCCGCTGTACTTGCGGGCGGAGGAGAAGGGCATGGCGTCGGTGACCGTCCAGGCGGCCTTCCCGCCGCCACCGTCACCGTCAGCCCTGCCCTTGCCGGCGCCCTTGCCGTCGCCCTTGTCCGCCGGGTACGCGTCGATGATGGCCTGGAGGCTGGCGTTCGGGCGGGGGTCGGAGGAGCCGAGGGAGCGCAGCACCTGGTGGACGTACGCCTCGTCGCTCCCGTTCAGCGGCCGGACCTCCGTGATGTCCATGCCGCCCTCGGTGAGGGTCCCGGTCTTGTCCAGGCAGACCACGTCGACCCGGGCGAGCCCCTCGATGGCGGGGAGCTCCTGAACCAGGCACTGCTTGCGGCCCAGGCGTACGACGCCGATGGCGAAGGCCACCGAGGTCAGCAGGACCAGCCCCTCGGGGATCATCGGGACGATGCCGCCGACGGTCCGGGCGACGGAGTCCTTGAAGTTGTTGTCCTTCACGACGAGCTGGCTGATGATCAGGCCGATCGCCGTCGGGACCATCATCCAGGTGACGTACTTCAGGATCGTGCTGATGCCGCTGCGCAGCTCCGAGTGGACGAGCGTGAAGCGCGACGCCTCCTCGGCGAGCTGGGCGGCGTACGCCTCACGGCCCACCTTGGTCGCGGTGAACGCCCCGCCGCCCGCGACGACGAAGCTGCCGGACATCACCAGGTCACCGGCCCGCTTGAGCACCGGGTCGGCCTCACCGGTCAGCAGCGACTCGTCGATCTCCAGGCTCTCGGCCTCGGCGACCGTGCCGTCCACGACCACCTTGTCGCCGGGGCCGAGCTCGATGACGTCCCCGAGGACGATCTCGTGGGTGGAGATCTCGGCGGTGACCCCGTCGCGCCGCACGGTCGGCTTCGCCTCGCCGATCACCGCGAGGCTGTCCAGGGTCTTCTTGGCCCGCCACTCCTGGATGATGCCGATGCCGGTGTTGGCGACGATCACGAAGCCGAAGAGGCTGTCCTGGATCGGCGCGACGAACAGCATGATCACCCAGAGCACGCCGATGATCAGGTTGAACCGTGTGAAGACGTTGGCCCGAACGATCTCGGTGACCGAGCGTGAGGACCGCACGGGTACGTCGTTGACCTCACCCCGTGCCACCCGTTCGGCGACCTCGGCGGTCGTGAGACCGGTGGCACGGTGGCCGGATGGCGGTAGCTCCATGGGATGCACGGGGTCGAGTTCCGCCCCCGCGTCGATCATGGCCGGCCGGGAGGGTCCGGGGGTCTGCTCCCCGGAGGAATCGAGTGCCCGCTGCGTCATGGTTAGAAGGTACGGGCGCGCGGGACGGATCACCCGCCGGGGGGTCGAAGATCCGACCAGGGGAGGAGCAAGTCGGTCCTGTGGTTGTACGGGGACGGCGAGGTTCCCGTACGGGAGTAGGGGGTCGGCGGCTACGGAGTGCGGCGGCCGATGACCACGGCGTCAGGGGGTCGGCGGCTGCGGCGCGCGGTGGCCGATGACCACGGCGTCAGGAGCCGCCCGTCGCCTCGGCCCCGGCGGCGTCCTTGGCCTCGGCCCGGGCCGCGTGGCGCTTGAGGGCGGCGTCGCGCCCGCGGACGTACCAGATGCCGATCAGCCCGAGTCCGGCTCCGGCCAGCGGGGTCCACACCCACCAGGTGTGCCCGCGGTCGGCGAACCAGCCGTAGAAGGGGAGCTGGGCGAGGAAGAGGACGAACCAGAGGATCGTGCCGCCGACGACGGTGGAGACGACGGGGCCCTCCAGGGGCTCGGGCGCCTCGTGCTTCGGTGTCCACTTCTCCATGCGTTCAGTGTATGGGGACCCCGCACGGAAGGTCGGGGGGCCGTCACTCCCCAAGGCTCCCAGGGGTCTACGCGCGGAGATAGCGATCTTCGCCTTATGTATTCATACTGAATCTGCTTTGGGCTGGCTCGATTTGTTCGTCTGAACATCTAATTTCGATCGCCTTTCGCCCTTTTCGCTCTCTCCTCTCGGCTCCCCCTACGTACGTACTGAGGTCACCCATGCCCCCCTCGGCCACCGCTCCGGTCGACGACTCCCCGCAGCCCTCGGCTCCGCAGCCCAAGGGCGGCCTGGACCGGTTCTTCAAGATCTCCGAGCGGGGGTCGACGGTCGCACGCGAGTTCCGCGGCGGGTTCGCCACGTTCTTCGCGATGGCGTACATCATCGTGCTCAACCCGATCATCCTGGGCAGTGCCCAGGACGTGAACGAGAACTTCCTCGACAACGGTCAGCTGGTCACCGCGACCGTCCTCACCGCCGCCTTCTCCACGCTGCTGATGGGCGTCATCGGCAACGTGCCGATCGCGCTCGCGGCCGGGCTCGGGGTCAACACCGTCGTCGCGCTCCAGCTCGCCCCCCGGATGAGCTGGCCGGACGCGATGGGCATGGTCGTCCTCGCGGGCATCGTGGTGATGCTGCTGGTCGCGACCGGGCTGCGGGAACGCGTGATGAACGCCGTACCGAAGTCGCTCCGCAAGGGCATCGCGATCGGCATCGGCCTCTTCATCCTGCTGATCGGCCTCGTCGACTCGGGCTTCGTCTCCCGCGTCCCCGACAAGGCCAACACCAGCGTGCCGCTCCAGCTCGGCGCCGACGGCCACCTCACCGGCTGGCCGGTGCTCGTCTTCGTCCTGGGCGCGCTGCTCACGCTCGCGCTGATCGTGCGCAAGGTGCCCGGCGCGATCCTGATCTCGATCGTCGCCATGACGGGCCTCGCCGTGATCATCGACGCGGTGGCCGGCCTGCCCGAGGGGGCCTGGGGCCTGACGACGCCCGCCTGGCCGGGGAACCCGGTCTCCGCGCCGGACTTCGGGCTGCTCGGCGAGGTGAGCCTCTTCGGCGGCTTCGCCAAGGTCGGCTATCTGACCGGCATCCTGTTCGTCTTCACCGTGCTGCTGTCCTGCTTCTTCGACGCGATGGGCACCATCCTGGGCGTCGGCGACGAGGCCAAGCTGATGGACGCGAACGGCAACTTCCCCGGCATCAACAAGGTGCTGTTCGTGGACGGCATCGCGGTCGCCTCGGGCGGTGCGACCTCCGCCTCCGCCACCACCTGTTTCGTGGAGTCCACGGCGGGCGTCGGAGAGGGCGCCCGCACCGGACTGGCGAGCGTGGTGACCGGTCTGCTCTTCTCGGTGGCGCTGTTCCTCACACCGCTGGCGACCATGGTCCCGTCCCAGGCGGCCACCCCCGCCCTGCTGGCGGTCGGCTTCCTGATCATCGCGGGGTCGGTGCGGGACATCGACTGGAGCGACTACACGCTCGCGGTCCCGGCGTTCCTCGCGATGGTGATGATGCCGTTCACGTACTCGATCACCAACGGCATCGGCATCGGCTTCATCGCCTTCTGCGTGCTGCGGCTGGCGGCGGGCCGGGGCCGTACGGTCCCGATCGCGATGTACGTGGTGTCGGCGGTGTTCGTCTTCTACTACGCGATGCCGGCGCTGGGCCTTACGTGATCGGGTCTCTGGTCACTGTCGGGCCCGTCGGCCCGTAGAACCTCTCCGTCTCGTCGACGGCCGCCTTGAAGCGTTCGTCGAAGTCGTCGCGCATGAGCGTCCGGACCACATAGTCCTGGACGCTCATGCCGCGTTTCGCGGCATGCTGCCGGAGCCGGTCGAGCAGCTCACCGTCTATCCGCAGGCTGAGCACTGTCGATCCCATACCGAGCAGGGTCGCCGCCCGGGGGCGCTTTTCGCGTCACTTTCCGCTCCCATCTCACCCGTTCGGGTGATCGGATTCTCGCGCGCGTACTATCGAGTGGTATTTAGGTTGGGTAATGAGTTACGCTAACAAACATGCCTGACCTGATCCACGACGGCGAAAGTGCCGCCGCCGTGAGCTCCCTCCGCTCAGCCGTGATGCTGCTGGGCCGGCGCCTGAAGCACCAACGCGTCGACGAATCGCTGAGCCCCACCGAGATGTCGGTGCTCGGCACCCTGGCCCGCTGCGGCTCGGCCACCCCCGGTGAGCTGGCCCGCAAGGAGCACGTGCAGCCTCCGTCGATGACCCGCATCGTCGCGCTGCTGGAGGCGAAGGGGCTCGTCAGGCTGGAACCGCACCCCGATGACCGTCGGCAGAAGGTCGTCAGCCAGACCGAGCAGGCCGAGGCCATGCTCGCGGAGAGCCGCTCCAAGCGGAACGCCTGGCTGGCCCAGCTCGCCGAGGGTCTGGACGAGGACGAGTGGGAGACGCTGCGGGCCGCCGCGCCCGTGTTGGAGAAGCTCGCCCACCTGTGACCCCGCGGGCGCGACGGCGTGACGCCACCCCCGTACCGGACGGAACAGCAGCCGGTTGGGGGAGGGCGATCGCAGCCGGGACCGGCCCACCGCCGGACCCGGACGATCACCGCCGGAGCGCCCGTCGTCACGTCCTCGTCGGACCGCACGCCGTAGACGTACGAGGAGATGAACCCCTTTGAGTACGGGATCCGGAGCAGACTCCGCCCCCGCACCGACTTCCACCCACGAGAGCAAGACCGGCGGGACCTTCTCGTCGCTGAAGATCCGTAACTACCGCCTGTTCGCCACGGGCGCCGTGATCTCCAACACCGGTACCTGGATGTCCCGCATCACGCAGGACTGGCTCGTCCTGAGCCTGACGGGCTCCGCCACCGCCGTCGGTATCACCACGGCCCTCCAGTTCCTTCCCATGCTGCTGTTCGGCCTGTACGGCGGTGTCATCGCCGACCGCCTCCCGAAGCGGCAGATCCTGCTCGTCAGCCAGGCCATGCTCGGCCTGTGCGGTATCGCGCTGGCCGTCCTGACCCTGAGCGGGGTCGTCCAGGTCTGGCACGTGTACCTGGTCGCGTTCCTGCTCGGCATGGTGACGGTCGTCGACAACCCGGCCCGCCAGTCGTTCGTCTCCGAGATGGTCGGCCCCGCGCAGCTCCGCAACGCGGTCAGCCTGAACTCGGCGAACTTCCAGTCCGCCCGGCTCATCGGCCCCGCCGTCGCGGGCGTCCTGATCACGACGGTCGGCAGCGGCTGGGCGTTCCTGCTCAACGGCCTCTCCTTCCTGGCCCCGCTCATCGGCCTGCTGATGATGCGCACGAGCGAGCTGCACGCCTCGGTACGGGTGCCCCGCGCCAAGGGCCAGCTGCGGGAAGGACTGACGTACGTCCGTGGCCGCCCCGAGCTGATCTGGCCGATCGTCCTGGTCGGCTTCGTCGGCACGTTCGGGTTCAACTTCCCGATCTGGCTCACGGCCTTCGCCGACGGGGTCTTCGACGGCGGTGCCGGGATGTACTCGTTCTTCAACATCCTGATGGCCGCCGGTTCGCTGGCCGGCGCGCTGCTCTCGGCCCGCCGTCGCTCCACGCGGCTGCGGATGCTGGTGGCGGCGGGCACGGCGTTCGGCCTGCTGGAGATCGCCGCCTCGCTGTCCCCCTCGGTCTGGCTGTTCTCGCTGCTCCTGGTCCCGATCGGGATGCTCGGCCTGACGACGAACATCACCGCGAACACGAGCGTGCAGATGGCCGCCGACCCCGAGATGCGGGGCCGGGTGATGAGCCTCTACATGATGGTCTTCGCCGGGGGTACGCCGGTGGGCGCCCCGATCGTCGGCTGGATCAGTGACACGTACGGCGCCCGCGTCGGCTTCGCGTCCGGCGGCGCGATCTCGGTGATCGCCGCCCTGGCCGTCGGCTTCGCCCTCGCCCGCGTCGGCGGCCTCCGCCTGAAGGTCGACCTCCGCCCGGGCCACCCGCACGTCCGCTTCGTCCCGCGCGAGCGGCTGGCGACGGCGGCGTGAGGCGTGAGGCGTGCGAAAGGGGCCTTGCTTCCCGGCCGGGAAGCAAGGCCCCTTTCCTGCTTTGCCCGGGTCAGTCGCGGGGGAAGGCGTCGGTCGCGAGGGTGAGCCCGACGACGGTCGACTTCAGGTCGACCGGGGTCCCGAAGTCCAGGCTCAGGACGCTGCGGTACTCGTCGCCCTTCGGGAGCGTGTGCAGGTGCCAGGTCCCGGTGTACGGGTCGACGATGAGGTACACGGGGACCTCGGCGGTGGCGTAGACAGCCTTCTTGGTGCCGTAGTCGTTGGCGCCGGTGCTGCGGGAGATCACTTCGGCGACGAACTCGATGTCCTGGTAGCGCCAGCGGCCGTCCTCGCCCTTGGTGGCGTCGGCGGCGAGGGCGACGACGTCGGAGGCGAAACCGTTGAGGAGGCCGGGGAAGTCGATGCGTACGTCGGTCTTCAGCTGTCGGCGTTCGTACGTGGTGCGCAGCTGTTCCAGGATGTCGAAGGTGATCTCCCAGTGAGTGTCCCGCTGCGGCGACATGTAGACGTTCCCCTCGACGATCTCGACCTTGAATCCCTCGGGGGTGGGCTCAAGCCACTCGAACATCATGTCCAGGGTGCGCTCGTCGCTGATGTCGGCCATGTCGATCCTGTCGGTGTCTACGACGGTCATCGTGCCGCTCCTCCCCGCTGCCGCACGGGCGTGCGGGCAGCCGCGTAGTACAACGATAGGCCCGGCTCCTCGGACACGCCCGGACCCGCGTTACTTCCGCCCGGGGCCGGGCGGTGGTACGGGTGGCCTGGGCGCGGGGCCGGTGGATGGTGCGGTTAGGCTCGAAGGGTGGACCCGAAGACCAGAAACCGCATCATGGCGGCCGTGCTCGTGCTGATGTTCCTCGTCGTTGCCGTGGCGGCCGCCTTCGGCAGCTGAGGCGGCCGGTGTGCGCGGCGTACCGGGCGATGTCCCCGTGCCCCGCTGAGCCAGCACCACCGCACCGACGACACCCGCCGCGCCCAGCAGCTGGAGCGGTCCCAGCGTCTGCCCCATGAAGAGGTAGCCGAGGACCGTGGCGGCCAGGGGCGAGCCGAACGACAGGAACGAGGCGGCGAGCGCCGGCAGCCGGGCTATGCCGTTGAACCACACGACGTACGCCAGCAGCGCCCCGATGATGCTCAGGTAGGCGAAGCCGCCGATGTTGCCCCAGGTCAGGCGGTCGGGGAGTGGTTCGCCGAGCAGGGTGACGGGCAGCAGGACGAGGCCGCCGACGGTGAGCTGCCACCCGGTGAACGCCAGCAGCGAGACCCCTTCGGGGCGCCCCCAGCGCTTGGTCAGCACGATGCCCGAGGCCATGCACACGGCCCCCAGGAGCCCGGCGAGTACGCCGACGCCGTCCAGGGCGGCCTGCGGCTGGAGGACCAGGAGCGCGACCCCGGCGGCGGCGAGCAGACAGGCGCCGATGTGCAGGAGCCGTATGCGGGCGCCGAGCAGGAGGGCGCCGAGGAGCAGCACGATCATCGGCTGGACGGTCATGACGAGGGCCGCCACGCCGCCGGGCAGGTGGTAGGCGGCGAGGAAGAGGAAGTAGAAGAAGGCGCCGATGTTCAGGACGCCGAGCACGGTCGCGCGCACCCACCAGATGCCCCGGGGCAGTACGCGGGTCATCAGGAGGAGGATCAGCCCGGCGGGCAGGGCGCGCACGGTGGAGGCGAGCAGGGGCCGGTCGGGCGGCAGGAACTCGGTGGTGACCAGGTAGGTGGAGCCCCAGACGAGCGGGGCGAGGGCGGTGACGAGGGAGATCCGCACCAGGCGCTGTTCGGTGCGGAGACCGTCGGCCGCGGCGCCCGCCCCCGAATCATTCGACGTCGAACTATCTCTCATGGGACGGAAAAGTAGGGCAGGGAGTAGGCTGGCGTCAAACAGTTCGACGTGGAAGCATCCGGCGTGAGGCCGGGCGATGAACAAGGTGGGGCGCACATGCGTGACTCGGTCGACGACTTCCTGGACCAGTGGGCCGCGCTGCGGTCCGATCTGGACCTGGAGGCCATGGGTGCGGTGGGCCGGCTCCTGCGGCTGACCCGGCTCGTGGACAAGGAGGTCGGCCGGTACTTCGCCGAACACGGCATGGAGCGCTGGGAGTTCGACGTCCTCGCCACGCTCCGCCGCAGCGACCGCCCGCTCACCCCCAAGGAGCTCGCCGCGAACGTCATGGTCAGCTCCGCCGCGCTGACGAACCGGATCGACCGCCTCGACGCCCGGGGCCTGGTCGCCCGGGAGGCCGTGCCCGGCGACCGCCGCAGCCTGCACATCACGCTCACCGAGGCCGGCCGGACGCTCGTCGACAGCACGGTGGAGGGGCATGTGCGCAACGAGCGCAGGATGCTCGCGGATCTGGACGCGGAGGACTGCGAGGAGCTGAACCGGCTGCTGCGGACGCTGGTGGTCACGCTGGAGGGCGGCCGCTGACGGGCGGCCGGTGGCGGATGGTTGGTGGCGGGCGGTCGTTGACGGGCGGTCGTTGACGGGCGGTCGCTGGAGGACGGCCGGTGACGGATGGTCGGTGGCGGATGGTCCGCCGACGGCCCGGTGAGTCCAGGCATACCCCGGCGCGTCCGACCCGGCGCGTCCGACCCGGTGAGGCCCGGCGCGTCCGGGCCGCATGCTTGCCTGGAGTGGGCTCGAAGGAGTTGGCTGGGGAGCCATGAAGTACACACAGCTCGGACGCACGGGACTCAAGGTCAGTCGGCTCGTCCTCGGGACGATGAACTTCGGCCCGCAGACCAACGAGTCGGACAGCCACGCGATCATGGACTCTGCGCTCGGCGCGGGCCTGAACTTCTTCGACACCGCCAACGTCTACGGCTGGGGCGAGAACAAGGGGCGCACCGAGGAGATCCTCGGCACCTGGTTCGCCCAGGGCGGCGGCCGCCGCGACAAGGTGGTCCTGGCCACCAAGATGTACGCGAACATGGCCCCCGACGGCGATGCCTGGCCCAACCACGACAAGCTCTCGGCCGTGAACATCCGGCGGTCGGTCGAGGCCTCGCTCAAGCGGCTCCAGACGGACCACATCGACCTCTACCAGTTCCACCACGTGGACCGGGACACCCCGTTCGAGGAGATCTGGCAGGCGGTCGACGTCCTGGTCCAGCAGGGCAAGATCCTGTACGCGGGCTCCTCGAACTTCCCCGGCTACAAGATCGCCCAGGCCAACGAGCAGGCTGCCCGGCGCGGTTCGCTCGGCCTGGTCAGCGAGCAGTGCATCTACAACCTCGCCGAGCGCCGTGCCGAGATGGAGGTCATCCCGGCCGCGCAGGAGTACGGCCTCGGGGTCATCCCCTGGTCGCCCCTCCACGGCGGCCTGCTGGGCGGCGTCATCAAGAAGGAGGCCACGGAGGGCCGCCGCGCCTCGGGCCGCTCGGCCGACGCGCTCGCCAACAGCACGGTCAGGTCCCAGGTCCAGGCGTACGAGGACCTGCTGGAGAAGCACGGCCTGGAACCCGGCGAAACGGCCCTGGCCTGGCTGCTGACCCGCCCCGGCATCACGGGCCCCATCGTCGGCCCCCGCACCTCCGAACAGCTGGACAGCGCCCTGCGCGCCCTGGACCTGGACCTCCCCGAGCCCGTACTCACCGGCCTCGACGAGATCTTCCCGGGCCCGGGCCCGTCCCCGGAGGCCTTCGCCTGGTAGCTTCCGGCGAACTCACGTGCGGCCGCCGCCCCTCGCGCGGGGCGGCGGCCGCACGCGTATGGGTACCGCTGGCCGAGTGCGCGCGCCTTCAGTTTCCCGCCGCGAACCCGTCCAGCGCTGTCAGTACCGCGCGGCGGGTCGCGGGGCCGCCCAGGTGGCCCGCGTTGTCGATGACGGTCAGCTCCGCCTCCGGCCAGGCGCGGTCGAGTTCCCAAGCCGTGATCAGGGGGCTGCCGAGGTCGAAGCGGCCGTGGATCAGGGCGGCGGGGATGCCGGTCAAGCGGTGGGCCTCGTCGATGAGTTGGTTTTCCCTCAGCCAGGCGTCGTGGGAGAAGTAGTGGGCGCAGATCCGGACGAACGCCTGCTGGGCGCGGTCCGGGCGGCCGCTGTACGGGGGCGGGCCCGTCTGCGGCTCCAGGGACAGGACCGCGTCCTCCCAGGCGCACCAGGCGGCCGTGGCGCGTTCCCGTACCGCCGGGTCCGGGTTCTCCATGCGGCGGGCGTAGGCCGTGATCAGGTCCGCCGGGTCCGTGGCCTCGGGGACGGCCTCGCGGAAGGTGTGCCAGGCCTCGGGGAAGAGTTGGCCAACGCCCCGGTAGAGCCAGTCGGTCTCGCTGCGGCGGGTCGTGGTGACCGAGGCGATGACGGCCTCCGTGACCCGTTCCGGGTGCGCCTGCGCGTAGGCCAGGATCAGCGTGGAGCCCCAGGAACCCCCGTACAGCAGCCAGTTGGAGATGCTCAGGTGTTCCCGCAGGCGCTCCATGTCGGCGATCAGGTGGTGCGTGGTGTTGTGCCGCATCTCCGTTGCCGGGTCGCTCGCGTGGGGCGTCGAGCGCCCGCAGCCCCGCTGGTCGAAGAGGACGACGCGGTAGCGTTCCGGGTCGAAGTACCGGCGGGCGCGCTCGGTGCAGCCCGAGCCGGGGCCGCCGTGGACCACGAGAGCCGGTTTCCCGGCCGGGTCGCCGCACACCTCCCAGTACACGAGGTTGCCGTCACCGACGTCCAGCATGCCGCTCTCGTACGGCTCGATCGGCGGGTACAGGTCGTTGCTCCGCGTCCGGTGCACGTGGTTCCCCTCTTGGTCGGCCAGGCATTGTACGGGGGGTGTCGGGCCAGGGGAGGGGCGGAAGGCGAGGCGTAGCCTGGGCGCGTGAACGCGACTCCCCGGGTCCTCGCCGTCCTGAACGAACTCCTCGCCTCCGCCGCCCCCGAAGAGCGCGGGGCGCTGTGGCATCTGGCCGAGCAGGGGCGGGAGTTGGACGCCAATCTGGTGCGGCTGCCGGCGGGCGCCGAGGTCGGGGAGCATCAGGAGGACGTGCTCGATGTGCTGCTGGTCGTGCTGGCGGGCGGTGGACGCATCCGTACGGGGGGCGGGGGCGGGGGACCCGATACGGGGGGCGAGGACGGGAGCGGAGACGGGGGCGGAGATGGGGGCGGGGGCCTGGAGCTGGGGCCCTCCACCGTCGTCTGGTTGCCCCGCACCTCCCGCCGCTCCCTCGTCGCGGGCCCGGACGGGCTCACGTACCTCACCGTCCACCGCCGTCGCCCCGGCCTCGCGATCAAGGCGCCGAGCGGGGCGTACGAGGGTGGCGAGGGGCCCTGCATGCTGGACCGGGTCTGCGCGGAGTGCGGGCGGCTCTCCGAGGACCCGGCGCCGGTCTTCTGCAGCCGGTGCGGGGAGCGGTTCCCGGGTCGGTGAGCCGCTGGCCCCTCCGTAATGCGGTGAGCCCGCCCCGTACTCGCCATGGCGGTCCCCGATCACCACATGCGGGCGGCGCGGCCCCCCGTCCCCCGCCCCGGACCTGTCGTCGCTGTGCATGCGACCCGCTGTGCACTACATGGACTCAGGGACTCAGCCACAGCAGACGTTCCGTCAGAAGCGCATAGGACAAGCGGAAATGGCCTCCCGTCCTGGCCTAGGAAGCCGCGCCGCCGTTGCTCTTCAGCAACTGTCCGTTGACCCACTGGCCTTGCGGCGAGCACAGGAAATCCACCAGGTGCGCGGTGTCCTGCGGGGTGCCGGTACGGCCCAGCGGGGTGCCCTGGGCGAGGGCTGACCGCAGCTCGTCGTTCATCCAACCGGTGTCCACGGGCCCGGGGTTGACGACGTTGGCTGTCACCCCGAGGTGGGCCAGCTCATGGGCGGCGGCCAGGGTGATGCGGTCCAGGGCGCCCTTGCTCGCGCCGTAGGGCAGGTTGCCCACGGTGTGGTCGCTGGTGAGGGCGACGATGCGGCCCGTCGCCGTACCCCGGGCGGTACCGGCCCCGGGGGTGCCGCCGGGAGCGCCGTCCCCGGCGGGCGCGCCGCGGAAGCGGAGCCCGTACTCGCGGATCAGCAGCCAGCTGGCCCGGCTGTTCACGGCGAAGTGCCGGTCGAACGCCTCCACGGTGGTGTCCAGCAGCCCCGAGTCCACCGATTCCGCGTGCGAGAGGACGAGCGCGGTGACCGGGCCGAGGCGCTGCTCCGCCTCGTCGAAGATGCGGGCCGGGGCGTCGGGGTCGGAGAGGTCCGCCTCGATCGTCGCCGTACGGGCTCCGGCGCCCTCCAGCTCCCGGGCGATGGACGCGGCGGCACCGTCCTCGGCGCCCCACTCCATGCGCCGGTCGTACGGCGTCCAGTAGGTGAAGGCGATGTCCCACCCGGAGGCGGCGAGCTGCCGGGCGATGCCCGCGCCGATCCCGATGCTGCGTCCGACGCCGGTGATCAGGGCGATGGGGCGGGCGGGCTGCGGGTCCTGTTCCGGGGTCGCCGCCGAGGCGGATTCCGGACCCGTTCCCGGACCCGTTTCCAGGGTGGTCGAAGGCTGTTCGTTGATCGTCACGTGGTGATCCTTGGTGACCCGAACGGGTACGTCAATGGCTTTCCCGGTCACCGCCCCGCCCCCACCGCGCCCCCGCTGAGCTGCACCGATCCATCTTCCTGGTGGGCCGACGCGATCTTTGTGTTTCCCCGGGACGGGCGCGCGCTCCTAGCGTGGAAGGAAGAAACTGCAACGGACGCAGACGAACGCCGCATATCGATCAGATGCGGCCGGAGAGAAGGACCGGAACCATGAGCGAGCAGCAGCAGCAGTCGCTGAGCGGCAAGACCGCCGTCGTCGCCGGAGGGGCCAAGAACCTCGGTGGCCTCATCAGCCGGACCCTGGCCGAGGCCGGGGCCAATGTCGTCGTCCACTACCACAGCGAGAACACGGCCGCCGATGCCGAGAAGACGGCCGAAGCGGTACGGGGCACGGGTGCCCAGGCCCTGGTCGTACGGGAGGACCTGACCCGGGTCGAAGGCGTACGCAGCCTCTTCGACCAGGCGCTCGACGCCTTCGGCGGGGTGGACGTGGCCGTGAACACGACCGGCATGGTGCTCCGTAAGCCGATCGGGGAGACGTCCGAGGAGGAGTACGACCGCATGTTCGCGATCAACTCCAAGGCCGCGTACTTCTTCCTCCAGGAGGCCGGTGCCCGGCTCAACGACGGCGGCCGGATCGTCAGCCTGGTGACCTCCCTGCTCGCCGCCTTCACCGACGGGTACGCCACCTACGCGGGCGCCAAGGCCCCGCTGGAGCACTTCACCCGGGCGGCGGCCAAGGAGTTCGCGCCGCGCGGGATCGCGGTGAACAATGTGGCGCCGGGGCCGATGGACACGCCGTTCTTCTACCCGCAGGAGACGCCCGAGCGGGTGGAGTTCCACAAGTCGCAGGCGATGGGCGGGCGGCTGACGGAGATCGAGGACATCGCGCCGCTGGTGAAGTTCCTGGTCACCGAGGGCGGCTGGATCACCGGCCAGACGATCTTCGCGAACGGCGGCTACACGGTCCGCTGAGCGAGCGCCGGAAGGTGGGGAGGACCGCGTGACCCTGGACCTGCACAAGCTGGAACACCTCGTCGCCGTGGCGGAGGAGGGCGGGTTCACCCGGGCGGCCGAACGGCTGCACCTCAGCCAGCAGGCCCTGAGCACCTCCATCCGTACGTTGGAACGTTACGTCGGCGTCCAGCTCCTGGACCGGGGCCACCAGCACGTCACCCCCACTGCCGCCGGTCAGGCCCTCATCGACGACGCCCGTGCGCTCCAGGCCCAGGCCCACGCCGCCCTGGAGCGCACCCGGCGCATCGGCCGGGGCCAGGCCGGGCACCTGCGCATCGGCCACACCCCGGCGGTCACCGCGGAGGAGGTGGTGGAGCTGCTGACCCGGGCCCGTACGGAGGAGCAGGGCATACAGGCCCACGTACGCCAGCTCTTCCCCGACGAGCTGCGCGACCAACTCCTCACCGGAGCCTGCGATGTGGGGCTCAGCCGGTCCATGCCCGCCGACACGGGCCTCACCCGCGCCCGGATCGCCGAACACCGCCTCCGGATCGCCGTCCCCGCCGGCCACCCGCTCGCCGCCCGGCCCACGGTGGCCCTGGCCGACCTGAGCGGGGAGCCGCTCACGGTGTGGGGCGAGTCCGGCTCGTCCGTGTACACGGACCTCCTGATCGGCCTGTGCCGCCAGGCGGGCGTGGAACCCGACACCCGGCGCAACCCCGTGCAGGGCACCCCGCCCATCACCGCCGTCAGCGCGACGGGCCGCATCGCCTTCGTCACGGCACCCCCGGGCCCGGCGGCGGGCGGCGCGGCCCACGTCATCGACCTGGACCCGCCGGTCCACGTGCCGGTCCACGCGCTGTGGCCGGCGCACACGACGTGCCGGGACCGGGACGTGTTCCTCAGTCGGGCGGGGGAGGGGGCAGGCAGGGGCGGTATATGACGCACTCGGTATGTGACGTACTCGGACGTACTCGGTATGTGACGTACCAGGTATATGACGTACTGAACCGGAGTCACCCCAAAGTTCCCTTTATGAGTTGATAAGAAGAAGGTGGCTATCGGGGCCGTCGGAGGGTCGAGATGCTGGTGATCTCGCACCCCTCGAAGGAATCGGTAGTTCCATGAAACATCGACACATCGCGCTGCTGGCCGCCGCATCGGTGGCCATCCCGGTACTTCTGGGAGGCACACCGGCGCTGGCCGTGACAAGGAGCGCGCAGGTCCTCTCCGTCCGCGGCGTGGCGGGCGCGACACCGGGCGACGGCCGTCGGGACGCGGTCGAGAAAGGTCTGGTGACCAGGCTCAAAGGCGTGCCCGAGACGTTCGTGGCGGGCGGTGCCTGGGAGGAGTTCGACCTGGTGCTGGACAACATCTCCCAGGGGGAGATCTCCCATTTCACCGCGGACATACAGGTGATCACCATCGCCCCCGATCCGGCCCTCCACCCGTCGCACATGAGCGTCCAGGTGCGGTTCGGCGGTTCATGGGTCAACCCCAGGCTGCAGGACATGGGACAGCGGGATGTGAACGTGGCTCTCCCCGTCGGCCCCATGGTGCTGCCGCCGGGAAAGACCACCATCCGGCTGAGAATGAAGTTCTCCGCCGACGCGCCGTCGGTCGAGTTGTACCTCGGCCCGCAACCCGACGAGGACCACTCCACCGGAGACGTGGACTACTGGGTGCCCACGCATCTCGTACACCGCGATGCCCCGAGCCCGGAGCCGTCCACGGACCCGGAACCGGAGCCGTCCACGGACCCGAGCCCGGAGCCGTCCACAGACCCGGAGCCGGAGCCGTCCACGGACCCCGACCAGGAGCCGTCCACCGGGCCCGGGCCCGACCCGTCCGTCGATCCGGAGCCGTCCACGGACCCTGATCCCACCCTGTCCACGGACCCCGACCCCTCCGCCACCGCCACTCCCACCCCCGATCCCTCCGCCACCTCCACCCCCGCTGCCTCCGCGCACCCCCTGCCCGCCCCGGAGCCCACCGGGACCGACCCCGCCCCCTCCGGCGGTGCCGGTCAGGCTGCGGCGTCCGGCGCGGCGGGCGGAGGGCTTGCCCATACGGGAAGTAGCGCCGCGACGAAGTGGGTTCTCGGCGCGGGCGGGGCGCTGGTCGCCCTGGGGATCGGTCTCGCCGTCGCCGCGAGCCGGGCCAGAAGGCGTCGCGCCCGCGGGTGATCCCCCGGCGCAGACGCGCCACCCCCCTACCCCGTCCCGGCCCGGTCCGGGCAGCATCGCCTCCGTGCCTGCACCCGCGGAGGGCGTGCCGCCCCTGGGCCGGGGCGGTCCCCGGCCGAAGGGGCCGTCGCCCGACATGCGGCGGGCAGCCCGCCGACAGAGACTCGGATCGGATCTCCGGGGACGCCCGTCCCCGGCCGACCGAGGAGGAACAGCACCATGACCACATCGATCAGCGACCCGGTGGTGGAGAGGTTCGTCGCCGCTGTCAACGCGGGCGACAAGACGGCCTTCACCGCCGTCCTCACCGAGGGCGCCACGATGTCGGACGACGGCAGCGAGCGGGACCTGGCCGCCTGGACGGAGAAGGAGATCTTCTCCCCGAAGGCGAACGGCCGTATGAAGGTGGTGGAGGCCTCGGACGACGGCCGCACCCTCGTCGTCGACTACACGAACGACACCTGGGGCACGATGCGGACGCGCTGGGTCTTCACGGTCACCGGCGACAGCATCAGCCGTTTCGAGACGGGGCAGGCACCGGCCTGAGCGCTGAGGCTGTCCCTGGCCTGGCCTGGCCTGGCACGGCACGGTTCACGGGCGGCGCCGGGAGCTCCACCGACGGATTCCAGCCGTGGATTCCCAGTCGGCGGACTCCCAGCCGCCGGACTCCCAGCCGCCGGACTCCCAGGCTGCCGGTTCCCCGCTGGTCGATCCCCCCGCCGGTCGATCACCCCCCGCTGGTCGATCTCGATCCCCCGCTGGGCAGCTCCCGGATCCCGTCCCGTTGTCAGTACCTCCCGATACCGTGCGAGAGCCGCCTGATCCGCCTCTCTTCCTTGGAGAACCGCTGTGGACATCCTGCTCATCGCCGGCCTGTGGCTCGACGGATCCGCGTGGGACGACGTCGTACCCGAACTCACTGCGCTGGGGCACCGCCCCATACCCCTCACCCTCCCGGGCCAGGGCGATGGCGCTGCCGACGCGACGCTCGACGACCAGGTGGCGGCCGTGCTCGCCGCCGTCGACGCGGCGCCCGGGAGACCCTTGGTGGTGGGGCACTCCGCCGCAGCGAGCCTGGCCTGGCTGGCCGCCGACGCGCGACCGGAGAAGGTGGCCAAGGTCGCGCTGATCGGCGGCTTCCCCGCCGCCGACGGTCAGGCCTACGCCGATCTCTTCGCGATGGAGGGCGGCGCGATGCCCTTCCCCGGCTGGGGCCCCTTCGAAGGGGCGGACGCCGCCGACCTGGACCAGGAGGCCAGGGACCGCTTGGCGTCCGCCGCGCTCCCTGTCCCCGAGGGGGTCGCCCGGGGGGTCGTGCGCCTGACCGACGAGCGCCGCTTCGACGTCCCCGTGGTGGTCGTCTGCCCCGAGTTCACCCCTGCCCAGGCCAAGGAGTGGATCGCCGCGGGAGAGAGCCCCGACCTCGCCCGCGCCACCCACCTGGAGTACGTGGACCTGGACTCGGGCCACTGGCCGATGGCCAGCCGCCCCCGCGACCTCGCCCGCATCCTGGCGGAGGCCGCGGGCTCGTAGAACTGTGAGGGCCTGCGGCCTCCGTTAGGGGGCGACCGCACGGACGAGGAGCGTCCCGATGTGCCCGGGGTGCGGCGCGTCGAGCACCTCGGCGGAGGCGGTGGCGAACCCCGCCCGGGTGAGCAGACGCTCCCAGACGGCCGGGCGTTAGCTGTAGCGGTACGTGAACATCGCCTTGCCCGCGAAGCCGCCCTTGTACATGCCCTGCGGCCCGTACGCGCCCGGGATGGCCGGTGGCTGCGAGAAGGCGAACACCCCGCCGGGCCCGAGCCGTCGGCGTACGAGAGGAAACAGGCGGCCGGGGTCGGTGAACCAGGCTGCCCCGAAGATCGAGTAGACCGCGTCGTACGTCTCCTCGTGGTCGCGCAGGTGCTCCAGAACCTCCGCACACACGAACTCCGCCCCGGTCCCGGACCACTTGGCGGTGGTCCTCTTCACCATGACGGGCGACAGGTCGACGCCCCTCACCGCAACACCGCCCCGGGCCAGGTGGACAAGCGCCCGACCGGTCCCGCAGCCGACCTCCAGCACGGAACGAGGATCCCCGAGCACTTCCGGCCCGGGCCCGTGCCCGGCGTACTGGGTCCAGCAGAAGCTCGGTTCCGCGTCCTCCTTGAAGGCGGAAGCTGCGTAGGTGTCCCACAGCTCCGTCTCGGTGGCGATGTCGTGGTGTGCGGGCAAGGCGGGTCCTCTTCGCAGGGGCCGGCCCCCGGCCTTCGGAGGCCGAGGGGCAGGGGCCGGCGTGGGGTCGTTCAGTGGCTGCCAGGGACCTTGTTGTCGCACGGCGAGCACTCCGTACCGTCGATCGCCCACAGCTCCTCGTCGATATCGAAGCCGATGGAGGTCAGGAAGCCCGCGGTGCGCAGGCACAGGCCGTCGCTGCGGCGCTCGATGGATGGCGCGTGATGCTTGTAGCGGCCTTCGTTGGCAGGCAGACCCCCTCGTCCGACGACCTGCGCGCCTGGGCGGCGGCAACCGCCCAGCCCGACGCCGTATGACGAACTGCTCGCGCGCCTCCGGGGCTTCGAGCCGCACATCCGGTCGTGGCGAAGGTAGTTGGCGGCAGGGCGCAAGGCGGTCCAGGACACCCACCTGAGTGCTCACGCCGACGCCGCGGTCTTTCGTGGCTGGGAGCCGTCCATGGTCTTCGGGATTCTCCAGACACCGGATTACGCCCGGGCGATCTTCACCTGGTACGCGGATCTGCAACGGTCGCCGCGCGACACGGAGGAGGAGGCCGTACGGTCCCGTATGAAGCGCCAACAGGAGCTCTACGACTCCTCGAAGCGCTTCCACCTCATCATGTGGGAGGCCGCGCTGCATGCCTTGGTCTGCCCGCCGACGGTGCTCGCGGCCCAACTCGATCGTCCCTCAGGAGCCATCGGCCTGGACACGGTGGAGCTGGGGATCATTCCGCTGTCCGCGTCGCTCAGGGTCCCGCCCGCCACGGCCTTCTGGGTCTACGACGACCGCCAGGTGATCGTGGAGAACTGGCATGCGGAGCGGGGTCTGACCGGCCGCACAAGGATGTAAGCCATTCCCTTGTGCGAGTGCGCTGGGCGTCCTGGTGTTCGGGTTCAGGGTGCTGGCACGGGCGATGACATTGCTGTCGGTGAGGCGCGGCTGACGTCCGGCGGCGTACGGAGGTCAGAAGAGAGCGCGGACAAGCGTCCCCGGGATGATGTAGAGCGCGCCAAAGGCAAGCGGCAGCGACAGCGCCGCGCACACGCAGGCTGTGATGGCTATCCACAGGGGCGCCAGGACTCCGAGCGGGTTGTCGCTGTCCGCGACCCCCTGGACGTACCAGACCTTGCGGTACGGAAGGGGAACCACCGCCGGACCGCCCGCCGAACGCCGGTATTCGTGTCGACGGCCCGTCACATCGGTGACGGCGAACACGTGATAGTGCCCCCCGCTCTTGCTGGTCTCCTTGCGTACGAACCGGGCTCGTACGCGCTCGCCTCGACGCGCAGTCCGCCACAGGAGCGATAGCTGCCTGGAGGCGGCGGCTCCCATGACAAAGGCGACAGCACCCATGGCGCAGGCGGTAAAGGAGACGAGCAGGACGCTCATGAACCGTTCGAACGGGTTACCCCATTCGCCGTCCATACCGCCCACCCAGTAGAGCGCGACCCCGTGGACGGCGAACAGCACGAGTGCGCCCCTGACCGCGAGCTGCTTGCTGGTGTACCGCTCCCGCAGCCGCGGCTTTCGGCCGGACACGGGGGCGTCGCGCAGGGGAGCGGCTGCGACAGGCGCCAGCTGCTTCCGTGGTACGGGCCTGCTGCCGCTGGCCCGCTTCTGCGGTAGGGGGCTGCTTCCGGCGGTCGGCGTACGCATCGACGGGGGTACGCCGGAGCCGTGGGCCGGGGCTCCGGCGACAGGCCCACCACCCTCGGAGAGGCGTACCGCGTCCGCCGCGCACACCGCGATCAGCCGCACCGCGCCACCGCCCGGCGCCCACTGGTGCTCGCTGACGGAGGGGCCGTGGCGAGGATCGAAGAAGCAGAGCGGAAGCCGCCTGGGCAGGGGCTTCCCGGACAGTCGCGCGTCCAGACAGGCCAGGGCGTGCCGCCCTTCGTCCAGCGCGCGGAGCGCACCCAGGCTGTCCGGGCGCCCGGACGAGGGCAGAAGCCACCACCCTGCGCCGGAACGCCGCCGCCCCGCCCCGAGACTCCGCGCCGCCTGCTCATAGGCGTCCAGGGCCCGCCGGTAATCGGCGACCGCGTCCGCGTCGGCACCGGGCTGCCCGGGGACGAATGTATGGGCGGTGAGGAGTTCTCCGAAGGCAGTGATCTTCTCGTCCAAGTGGACTGCCTCATCGCGCCGTTGTCTTCTACTGCTCCCGTGCCCCTGGCGATTCTTCAGCACCTGTGCCCCCTCCCCAACACGCCTGTTGCCAGTCTGCCCGACAGAAGCCGGGAGCGGGCCGGGGGCGGGCTGGGGGCGGTGGCCTGACCGGTTACCGCCGCCCTCCTGTTCGAGACTTGTTCCCGATCGCGTACACGTGCATGCCTTGCGCTAGTCTCTCTGGGCGCGGAAGCGGAACGCAGATGGACGGGGGAGCCGTGTCGCATTCGGAGCGCTGGCAGGAGATGTTCGGACCAGCCGACGAGGGGCCCGAGATGAGGCTCGCCTCGGCGGCCTCCGGCCCCGGGACCGGCACGGGCGGAACCGGAAAGCTCAAGCACAGCAAGGGCCCTTGGACCAGCGCCTCCGGAACTGCCGGGGATCTGCGTACCAGGACGGAGAAGAGCAGGTCAGCGCTTCGGCCTGGCCACGAGGGCATCGAGGTGGGAGCCGCCGGTCTCAGCTCCGTTGCGGCCCTCAAGAGTGTGCTGACGTCCTGGGAGGAACGCCTTCAGGCGGTGCGGGACGAGTGCGAGCAGCTCAAGGGGACCCTGCTGTCGGTCGCCAAGGAGATGGGGGAGACGGAGGCCGCGGTCGACAAGTCCCTCAAGGGCGTCGACACCAGCGGCAAGGTGGCGGCGAAGCGATGAACGGAACCCTCACCTGGCAGCTCCTGCGTGACCTCAAGACCTCCGAGTTCACAGAGGCAAGCGAAAAGTGGCACGAGGTCTCGGGTCGCTCAGCCTCCGATCGGGTACGGGTCGACCGAGCGATGTCCGCGAAGCTCCGCGAGACCCAGGAGAGCGATGCGGCGGAGGCGGCCCTCGGCAGGCTCCGGCGCCTGAGCCGCAACTTCCAGTACGTGCACACCGAGTGCGGGCTCGTCCGTACCGCGCTCAACGGACTCGCGGGCGATCTCGCCGAGCCCCAGAACCAGTTGAAGCGGGCCCTCGCGGACGCCGCCGCCCTGAACTTCACCGTCCAGGCGGACGGTTCCGTCAGCTACCCGGCCGTCGAGGTCGAGGACGCGACCGGGGCGAAGCAGGAGGCCCCGGGCAGCAAGACCCAGGGCAGCTCCCGCCTCCCACTGGAACCGCCCGGCCTCGGCCCGCAGGGGCAGTTGCCGCTGGCCCCCGGCTACGCGGGCTTCAAGCCGCTGAACCCGAACGCGGCGAAGGCGCAGGACGTGGCCGACCGTATCGCCCGGGCCGTACGGTCCGCGCAGGAGATCGACGCCCGGTACACGAGGACCCTCAACGGCCTGAGGGCGGAGAAGGGCCTCAACGTCACCGCGGCCACCCTGAAGGACGTCGCCCGCGACACCGCCGACGTCCGCTCCGCCGCCGGTATGCACCTCGGCGAGGGCATCCCGGAGGACAAGAGCCCCGCCGAGCGCAAGAAGTGGTGGGACGGCCTGACCGAAGAACAGCGGCAGGAGTACCTGAAGGTTGCCCCTGACCTGATCGGCAGCCTGGACGGCATCCCGGCGGCCGTCCGCGATGAGGCGAACCGCAACTACCTTCCGGTCCTCATCGACGAGCTGGAGCGCCGAGGCGGCGACGACGCGAAGACCAAGCTTGATGCCCTCCGCATGATCCAGGAAAAACTGGACAAGTCGAGCCACCCGCCCATGTTCCTTCTGGGCATCGGCGGCGAGGGCAACGGACGCGCGATCGTCTCGTACGGGGACCCGGACACGTCCCGGAACGTCTCGGCGTACGTTCCCGGTCTCGGCACCAAGCTCGACGGCGAGTTCGTCGAGGACACGATGAAGCGGGCTCAGGACACGGCCAGGGGAGCCCGGCGGGTGGACCCGTCCAGTGCCTCGATCATCTGGCTGGGCTATGACGCCCCGCAGAACGTGGACGTGATGTCGAGGGGCGATGCGCAACGGGGTGCCCCGGCGTACAACGAGTTCATGGCGGGCATCTCGGCGACGAACGAGAACGCGGACCCGCATGTGACGGCGATCGGCCATTCCTACGGCTCACTCACCGTGGGCACGGCCGCCAAGGAGTCCGACGGCATCCCGGGCGTCGATGACGTGATCCTGCTCGGGAGCCCCGGCGTGGACGCGCAGAAGGCGACGGAACTCGGCGTGGGCAAGGACCATGTGTTCGTCGGCGCCGCCGACAACGATCCGGTCACCCACTTGCCCACGAAGGGCGAGGTGGCGCTCGGCTGGATCACCGGCGGCCCGGTGGGGCTCAGGGTGGGACGGGACCTCTATGACATCGGTAACGACGACCTGTACTTCGGCAAGGACCCGGCGAGCGCGGCGTTCGGAGCACAGCGCTTCGAGGTCGATGACGGACCCAGGATGATCCGCGACATGGGACTCTTTGACGCCCACTCTCAGTACTTCACTCCCCAAAAGGACCGGGTGTCGGCGGACAACATCGCCAACATCGTCGCAGGACGACCTGATGCCATCGTGAGGGAGAAGCATCGATGAGGCACATCACGCGGACCCTTCGACTGATCTGTGCGGCGGCTGTGGCCGGCTTGCTGCTTGCCGGATGCGGGCTGTTGGGCGGCGCCAAGAACGGAAACGGGGCATTGGTAGGCATGGACATGCAGGGCGCGGCTGAGCGTGCCGACGCGATGCTGTACGCGACGGTCGGGGCGATCAAGCCGGAGATCGAATGGGTTCACGACGCCACGACCACCGGCAGTTGTGACGTGACGCGCTACTGGACCGTGATGACGGTTGTCTCCGAACAGCGCCGGGGCAACTTCCTCGGCGTGGTTGAGCGTTTCTGGAAGGCGAGCGGATACCGGATCGACACGGTGAATCCGAGCAAGGACCTGCCAGCGATCTACGCTACGTCCAAGGACGGCTTTGGTATCACCGTCCTCTTCGGCTACAAGGGACAGGCGTTCTTCGAAGTCACCAGCCCCTGCGTGGACAAGTCCAAGGTGGCCGAGCCCACGAAGGTGGCGAACGGTCGGACGTACCAAAGTGAGATCCCCACTCCCAACGTCCGCTCCGACTTCTGGTCGGCCGAGACCTCGGTGCCTGGCCCCACCCCCTCGCCCTGACCTGTGGCGGGCCGACGGTGCGACGGCGGCACGTGGCCCGCAGCCGGGGTCGGAGGCGGGACCACCACCGTCGGGCGCCCGGCTATCCCTGTCCCGTCAGCAGGGCGCGTGTCTCGTCGCTTACGGCCGGCAGCTCGTTGTTCCGGTCGGCCCAGGTGAAGTCGTCGTGCTCGGTCAGGGCGACCGGCGAGGTGGCCTCCACGGTGACGGTGAAGGTGAACTGCCGGGTCCTGCGGCCGCTCCGGGAGGCGTAGTCGAAGCTGCCCGCATGCCCGGTGACGCCCGTGACGGTGAGCCCGGTCTCCTCCAGAACCTCCCGGCGCAAGGCATCCTCAAGCCGCTCACCGGGCTCGACCCCACCGCTCGGCAGCTCCCACAGGCCCCCGAGGAAGTCATCGGCCCGCCGCTTGAGCAGCAGTACCCGGCCCTTCTCATCGGTGACCAGCGCGCCGACGACGTACTTCCCGATGGCGTCCCTGCGGGCGTCGGCGAGAAGGGTCTCGGCGAGGAGGACGGGAAGGAGGGAGGTCACGTCAGCAGCTCCTTGTGGTGGGCACTCACTTTGGCGGCCGCGCGAACGTAACCAGCGGCCAGAGGAAGATCCTGCTCACGATGCCAGACCGGAAGCTTGATCGTATGGGCGTGGGCCAGCTCGGCGACAGGGAAGTCCCCTGTCTGGTAGTGGCTCCGGCCGTACGAGTTGCCAGGAAAGAGCAGGGTCGGATTCTGGTACAGGGGAAGCAGGTTCATGGGGCAGGTGGAGCCGGGCCGGTCGAACTCGGTTGCGCCTTCGGCCAGGAGCGCCTGGTGGAAGCGTTCGATGTTCAGGCCACCGAGCTCGTCCGGGCGGTAGGCGAGCGTCAATCCGTACCAGGAAGGAATCACTCCATCGGGCATCGGTATGACATCGAGGCCCGGAATGTCGGCGAACTCGGCCATCAGGTACCTGGCGATCTCGGCACGGCCCGCAAGGCGCGCGTCGAGGTGCCCGAGCTGGTCGTGGGCGAGGGCGGCGGCGAGGGGGTGAATGCGGAGTTTGAGGCCTGCGCCGGTGGTCGTGTAGAGGGCGAGCGGATGGCTCTCGGGGATCTCCGACTTCGCCCGCCTGTTGTAGTGGGCGAAAGTCAGCAGCCGGTAGTACGTGGTGTCGTCATCGGTCAGTACGAAGCCGCCCTCACCCCCGGACAGCGGCTTGGGACCGTTGAGGGAGAAGGCCCCCGCGAGACCGAACGTGCCGACTTTCCTCCCGCTGTGGGTCGCACCGTGGGCGTGGGAGCCGTCCTCCAGCAGCGCCATGCCATGTGTGTCGGTGATACGCCGCAGCGTGGGCATGGCCGCCGGTCTGCCCCACAGGTGGGTCACCATCAGGGCCCGTGTGCGCGGGGTGATCAGCTCCTCGACCCGGGCCGGGTCGATGTTGCCGTCCGGGCCCGTCTCGCAGAGCACCGGTACCGCGCCCAGGTGGAACATGGGGGAGGCGGTGGCGTGGAACGTCCAGGCGGGGACGATCACTTCATCACCGGGCACGATGCCCGCGCCGAAGTAGGCGGCATGCAGGGCCGAGGTGCCGGAGCTGAAGGTGACGGCGTGCCGAACGTGGAAGTAGTCCTGCAGGGCGTCCTCGAACTCGGCGACGATGCCCGAGCGGTCCGGGACGGAGATTGCGGTACGAAGCTGGGCGAGGACCTTCTGCTCGGTGGCGTCGTCCATCGGGGGCCACTCGAAGTGCGGTCCGTCGGCGGTGACGGTCGGCTCGCCGCCGAGCAGGGCAAGGGTGGTCGTGGTCGTCACAGCAGCTCCTTGGGGTCGATGTAGCACCCGGCCTTCTTCGACTCGTAGCAGGCGGCGACGAAGGCAGCGTGCGCGAGATGCTGGGCGGGGCCGGAAGCGTTGGTGCGCTCGCCGTCCAGGACACGGCAGAAGTGGTCGATCTGGGCGGCGGCCGCACTGACGGGTGCCTGCGAGCGGGTCAGCTCCTCCACCACGCTGCCGTCCAGGGCGATCCGCCGGACCTGCCCCCTCGTCAGCAGGACGGAGCCCTTGGTGCCGACCACGGACAGCTCTTCGGTCTTCGGCGCGATCCAGCGGGACAGAAGGACCGACCCGTAGAGGCCGGAGTCGTAGCCGATCTGGATGACTGCGGTGTCCTCCGCGTCATATCCCGCCTCGGGCAGAGCGGCGGTGGAGAACTCGGCGATGATCCGGCTGGGCATCCCGAAGTACCACAGCAGCAGGTCGACCACGTGGTAGCCCATGTCGATGATGCAACCGCCGCCGGCCTGGCTGACGTTTCCCCGCCAGCCGGCACCGGGGTCGTCGGTGTGAAACGTGTACTGGCCGTCGAGCAGGAACGGCGTGCCGATCTGGTCCAGGAACTGGCCCACAGACGTGTAGATCGGGTTGAAGCGCCGTTGGAGGGTGACCATCAGCTCCACCCGGCCCGCCGCGCAGATCGCAGCGAGTTCGCGGGCCTCGGAGAGGGAGGTGGCGAACGGCTTCTCCTTGAGGATGTGGATGCCTCTGGCCGCGCACTCCTCGACCACGGCCCGGCCCGCGTGGTGGGGGACGGCGACGATCACGAAGTCCGGAGCGATCGAGTCCAGTAGCTCTGTGGTGTCCGTGAAGCCTGGTACCCGGTGGACGTCCTGTTGGGCGCCCAGGGCGACCGGGTCGCTGTCGCAGAGCGCGACCAGCTCGGCTCGTCCGGCGGCGAGCAGGCCCGGCAGGTGGTCCTCGCGTGCTTGGTGGCCCAGGCCGATGACTGCGGCTCGTCTCTTCATGGACAGGCTCCTTCCGCTTCATGGGGGAACGCGTCGATGCATGACGAGTACAGCTCAACGAGCAGTGCGCAGACAGGTTTTGCCTGTAGTCCCGGGGTTGTCCCGCTGTCGCTCGCAGTACGCTCATGGTCACTGTCGATGATGGAATCAGTACGTGGACGACCTGATCCGGCACCTCCTCGCCTACGCCCGTGAACAGCGCGGCTGGTCACAGAGCGACCTGGTCGCGCACCTCGACCGGGCCGCCCGCAGGCACGGGCTGCGTTCCGGTGCCGACAAGTCGGCCGTCAGCCGGTGGGAGAACGGGCGCAAGCAGCCGAGCCTCGACTCCCAGATCCTGATCGCCGAGGCGTTCGACATCCCCGTCACCGAACTGGAGTCGCACGGCTGGCCCGATTGGCTGCCCGGCCGGGACCTCCCGATGCCTCTGGGGTCGGCGTACACCGTTCACGCACTCCGAGACGCACAGAAAGCCGCCATGGACCGTCGCAGCTTCATGACCTACAGCGCGTCCGCGCTGGCAGGCCTCGCCGCCCAGTGGGCCACGACCGAGCCGGACCGGCTCACCTCCGCGCTCAGCGGGCGGACAGCCGTCGACGCCGAACTCGTCGACTGGCTGGAGGAGACCAGCGCGAGACTGACGGCCCTGCCGACCGAGCAGCGCCAGCACACCATCAAGCTGATGGACGCCCACCTTGCCACGGTCACCGACCTGATCGACGGCGGTGAGCACAGCGAGCGGACCGGCAGGCGCCTGCACACTCTGGCCGCCTCACTGTCCACCACCTGCGGCTGGTACCGCTTCGATCAGGGGAGGCACTATGCGGCGGGCAAACTCTGGACCGCGGCGCTGCACTCCTCCCATGCCGCAGGTGACCGGGACTTCGGTGCCGGAGTGCTCTCCGACTTCGCGTACCAGTCGAACTGGCTCGGCAAGCCGGACGCCTCCGTGCACCAACTCGGTCACGCCATCTCGGGCACCGAACACCCCACCGCCCGATCCCTGCTGCTGCTCCGCAGGGCCAGGGCCCACGCGGCCCTCGGTGAGCGCTCCGCCTGCTACCAGGACCTGTCCGAGGCCGAAGCCGCCCTGTCGGCCCGGGCAGTCGATCCCGCGCCGAGTTGGTGCGTGTGGATGAGCCCGGCGGATCTGGCGGTGGATTCCGGGCAGTGCCTGCTCGACCTGGGCCGGGTTCGTGAGGCGCACGCCGAGATGGCCGAGGGGCTGGCCCTGTTGCCCAAGTCCAGGGACAAGACGCGCGGGATCTTCCTGACCTATCAGGCCAAGGGGTTCCTGCAGGCCAAGGACGTAGAACAGGCCGTCGCAGTCACCACCGAATCCCTGGACCTGGCCACCCGCATCGGCGCCGAGCGGTGTGTCACCCTGGTCCGTGAACTCGCCCCGGCTTTCCAGCACTATCGCGAGGTCGACGGCGTCGCTGATCTGATGGACCGCCTACGGGTGGCGTGACCACGCGGGTTCGGCGGCCTGCGGATCCGCCCGGAGAGAGTTGCCGGGCCCTCACTTCAGGAGGCGGCGAACTCCACGAAGGACGTCCAGGTGGTGGGGGAGACGGCGAGGGCGGGGGTGGTGAGGTCCTTGGAGTCGCGGATGTGGACGGTGTGGGGGCAGGTGGCGACCTCGATGCAGTCGCCGCCCTGGCTGCCGCTGTAACTGGACTTGGACCAGGTGAGCGCGACCTCTACGCAGTTGCCGCCCTGGTTGCCGCTGTAGCTGGACTTGAACCAGTGGAGGTCGGTGCTCATAGTTCCTCTGCCATCTTTTCGATCGTTTCCAGCGTCCTCTCCGGAGTGTATGCCTGGGCCCGGGTGACGCCATACTTGCCGAACAGGTTCCCCAGCTCCGGATGTTCGGTGATGAAGAAGCTGCCGCCCTGCCCCTCGATATAGGCGAGCTGCTGGCGTTTGTCGGTCTCCAGCAGGACGAAGGGGCCGTCCAGCGCCGCATGATCCTCGCGGTACGGGTCCATCAGCTGGATACGTACGTGCCGGAGTCGCGCCACCTCGGCGAGGTGGTGGAGCTGGGCCTTCATCACGCGGCTCCCACCGATAGGCCGGGTCAGCACGACCATCTCCAGCACGAAGCTGATGTCGGGCAGCGGCCTGCGGGACAGCAGCTTCTGCCGTTCGAGCCGTGCGGCGACCTTCGCCTCGATCTCGTCGTCGTCGAAGGTTGGGTACTGCCCCGTAAGGACGGCCCGTGCGTACGCCTCCGTCTGGAGTAGTCCAGGCATGACGTGGTTCTCGTACTCATGCCGAGCCCACGCCTTCTCCTCCTCGTCCGCGAACGGCGTGAACCAGTCCGGAAGCGGCCTGCGCTGCTCCGTCTGCTTCGGCGGCTTCGGTGCCGCGACGATCAGTGCACCTTGTGCACCCAGCACCTCATCCGCCCGCTGCACGAAGACGCCCTTCGGCGGTCGCGCGCCCCGTTCCACCATCGCCACTTGGGACTTGGAGTAGCCGATCCGCTTGCCCAGTTGCTCCTGCGACAGGCCCGCCCGCTCGCGGAAGTGTCTGAGCAGCAGGCCGAACATCTCGGCGGCGGTCTCGGCCTGATCACTGGAGTGCACGGGGTCACCTCGTCTGTACACCACTGTTCACAACCTGCTTGTGACCCTGGTCACGGTACGTGCGCGCCGCGACGCTTAGCGCATGGAACCCCGAAATTCACTTGATCCGGTGCCGTCCTGGATTCCCGCCTCCGGTCACGCCCTCCGGCACGTGGGCGTCCACTTCGACGCCGTACGGGCCATCGGCATGCTCGGCGAGGAAATCGCGTACGAGGTCATGCAGTTCACCGACTTCCGGGCCGGGCCCATCGTTCGTTCCGGCATCGGTGAACGCAGCATGTACTTCCTGCTGATGCCCGGAATCGCCGCCGCGTTGCACTGGCCGCCCGGGGTGGAGGTGATGAGCGGGGGTGCGCGGGGCGCCGCGTTCGTGGGGGTGCCTGCGTTGGACGGGCTGACCTGGCCGCTGGACTGGCGGTCGCGGCCGACTGCGGAGAGTCCGTTCGTGGATGCCGTGCTGCTTCAGGAGATGGCCTGGCTGCGGACGGGGTGTGCGGTGGAGGAGTGATCGGTGCGGTGCGTGCCGACGTGTGTCAGGGGGGTGCGGTAGGAGGTCGCGTCGTGCGTGGGGCGTGAGCTGTTCGGCGAAGGGCTTGCCGTCTTCTGCGGTACCGTAATCGTGACATCACGCTTCGTGTGCGCAGGTTGTACGTGTGTGCATGTGGAGCGGTCCCCGGAGGTGTTGTCGCACCGGCCCGGGGACCTTCACCACTAGTGGATACAAGGAGTCCACCTGCGATGCTTGCGCATGTTATCCCGCCCCCCTGGGGCTATACGAAGAGTGCCCATGACCTGGTGCGCCACAAGCGCCTCGACAGTGACGCGAAGATCCTGGTCATCTACATTCAAGGGCTGCCCGAAGGCGATCGCGACAAGGCTCTGAGCGAGCACGCTCGTGCTCTTCGGATCACCGGGCGCCGGTACCAGAAGGCCAAAGCCGAGTTGGTGGCGTGCGGGTACGTGCACGAGAAGCGCGAGACCATCGCCGGTGGGCGGTGGCGGACCGTACAGGTCTTCTCCAACTGCCCGCTGACGGATGATCAGGCCGCGCGGCTGCGGGCCGGGGTTCCGGCTGATGGGTACGAGGTGCTGAGCGGGCTGGGCGGGCAGAGCGGGCTGGGCGGGCTGAGTGCTGGGGCCGTTCCGAGTGTGCACTTTCCGACGGTCGGTGGTCCGAGTGGTCGGGTGGCCGGTGGTCAATTACCCGCAGACGAAGAACAGGGGGAGAACTATTCCCACCCACCCACCGAAGGCGACGGTGGTGGCGACAGCGATCTTGGCTGCGGTGGTGATGGTGATGGTGATGTGGGGGGTGAATCTGGCGGTGGGCCTGAAGTCGATCTTGCCGAGCGGGTGTTGCTCTCGTTGCGGCATGAGCGGCGTGATCTTCACCTTGGTGTGTCCGAAGCCCGCTCCATCGCCGGGCTCGCTGCCGAGTGGTTGCGGCGGGGTGTCGCCGTCGGTGATCTGCGGAAGGTTCTGAGCAGCGGGTTGCCGTCGGGCGGGGTGCGGTCTGCGGTGCACTTCCTGGGGCACCGGCTCCGGGAGAAGCTGCCCGCCTCCCTTGAGCGTGCACCGGAGCTGGAGCCGGAGCCGGAGCCCGTACCGCCGCCTCCCGCGCTGATCACCTGTGCCGGTCCGGGTGAGGAGCATGTGTTCCGGCCCAACGTTCCCTGGGCCACCACCTGTGGGCCCTGTCATCAGGAGGAGCAGCGTGCCTACTGGGCCGATGTGCAGGCCCGGGGTGAGGCGGCGCCCCCGACCCCGCCGTGGCGTGAGCGCTTCGCCGCCTTCGCGGAGGGCGTGGAGGGCGTGGAGGGCGCCGGAGGCGCGGGGGGTGGGGGAGGTTCGGGAGGTTTGGGAGACGGGGGCTTAACCGAGGTTGATTGCAGGTCG
This sequence comes from Streptomyces sp. NPDC059452, assembly GCF_042750035.1. Classification (NCBI taxonomy): domain Bacteria; kingdom Bacillati; phylum Actinomycetota; class Actinomycetes; order Kitasatosporales; family Streptomycetaceae; genus Streptomyces; species Streptomyces sp. NPDC059452. The sequence continues at coordinate 325,174 of NZ_JBHYVE010000004.1, read as the reverse complement.
GCGCCATAGGGTCGGAGTCATGACTACATCCCTGGACAGCAGTGCCTTCGACTCGCTCCGTCTCGACGCCGTCTCCGACCTGGAGGGGCTGCGCCGCGCCTACGGGCTTCCCAGCGATGCGGCCGTGCGCAAGCAGATGACCGAACTCACCGACCGTACGCGCCAGTTGATCGGCTGCTCCTCGCTCGTCCTGATCGCCAGCGTGGACGCCGAAGGCAACTGTGACGTCTCCCCGCGCGGCGGCCCCGCCGGGTTCGTCGCTGTCCTGGACGCGCGGACGGTGGTGATACCGGACGCGACCGGTAACAAGCGGCTGGACACCTGGCAGAACGTCATCGCCACCGGACGGGCCGGGCTGCTGTTCGTCATCCCGGGGCGCACCACGACGCTCAGGGTGAACGGCCGGGCCTGCGTCTCCACCCGGCCGGAGCTGTTGTCTCAGCTGACCGCCGTGGGAAAGCCGCCTGCCAGTGCGCTGGTGGTGGGGATCGAGGAGGTCTACCCGCACTGCCCCAAGTCCCTGCTGCGCAGCTCGGCCTGGAAGCCGGAGCAGTGGCTGCCGGTGGACGCCCAGCCGACCTCGGCCGAGGTCACGCTGGCCCAGCTGCGGAGGCCGGAGCTGACGATCGCCGACATCGAGCGGCTGGAGGCCGATTCGCTGAAGTACCGGTACGAGTGACGGGGCGGAGCGGATGAACCGTCAAGCGCCGAACGGCCGGGCACCTGCGGGCGGAGTGCCTGCGGTGACCGGCCGGTCGGGGAGAGCTACGGGCTACGGGTTACCTGGCCTGGGCGGCTTCGGAGTCCGTACGGGGCAGTGTCAGCGGTCAGCGTACGTCGACGTAGTCGCCGACGCTCGTGCTGCCCAGGCGGGCCGACGTGGCCTTGAACTGGGCCTTCCAGGTGCCGTCCTTCTTGGCGGTGAAGCCCTTGGTGAAGACGCCCTTGCTGTTCGTGCGCACGGTGGCCAGCTTGGTCCACTTCTTGGAGCCCTTGGCCTGGAACAGGATGTTCACGGACTGGCCGGAGGTCTTCTTCCACTTGCCGTCCAGGCTGTTCAGCGTGCCCTTGACCGTGATGGTGCGGCCCTTGCGGACCGGCTCCGGGGAGGCGTTGAAGCCGGAGATGGAGGTCTTGAGCTTGACGTCCACGTAGTCCGTGGAGCTGGTGGCCGCGGCGCGGTCGGCGGTGCCCGCGTAACGGGCGCGCCAGGTGCCGTCCTTCTTGACCGTGATCTTGGGTGCGAAGGCGCCCTTGGCGTTGGTCTTGACCGTGGCGGCCCGGCTCCAGGTCTTGCTGCCCTTCGCCTGGAACTCGATCAGGACCGACGTCTTGGCCAGCGGGGCCCAGGTGTTGTTCGTGGCGCCTGCGGTCTGGAGCGTACCGGCCGTCTTCAGCTTGCCGCCCTTGGCGACCGGCTCGGGGGAGGCGTTGAAGGAGATGATCCGGGCGGGGACGGCGGTCACCGTGAGGGTGGCGGCCGAGGTGATCGTCGGCTCTCCGTCCGCGTTGAGGAACACCGCGCGGTAGCGGTTGGTGTTGAGCGCGGCGCTCGCCTTCACCGTCAGGGTGGTGGAGGTGGCCCCGGCGACGGGAGTCCAGTTCTTGCCGGCGTCGGTGCTGCGCTCCCAGCTGACCGACTCGTAGCCGGTCGCGGCGGCGGTGAAGACGGCGTTGGCGCCCGAGCGGGCACTGCGCGACGTGGGCTGCTGCGTCACCTCGGCGGCGGGGGCGGCCGGGCCGAACTTGAGCGGCTGGGCGACGTCCTGGGCGCGCGAGGGCATCCAGGTCGGGTCGGTGCCGTCGTGCGAGTTGAAGGTGGTGAGGAAGCAGGCGGTCGTACGGCAGTCGACGGTGGTGCCGCTGGACGTGAACGTCTCGGTGAGCTTCGCCGTCACGGTGAAGGTGCCGTCGGCGCCGACCTGGCGGATCCAGGCGGCGTTGCCGTAGACGCTGGGGTACGTGGTGCCGTTCAGGGCGACGGACTGGGCCAGGTAGACGCCGCGGCCGGGCTGGTAGCCCTTGCCCTCGACCGTGACCTGGGTCTCCTCGCCGAGTCCCTTGACCTGGCTGACGGTCAGGGTGGGGACGCTGGTGGTACCGGCGATGGCGACGGGGTCCAGCGCGGTGCCGGGCTCGTACATGGGACGGCCCTGGTAGGCGAAGACCTCCGCGCCCTTGGCGGTGAGCTTCGACGTGATCCCGGTCCAGTTGATCGCGGCACCGTTCAGGGCGCCGGCCGACGCCTGAAGCGTGGCGAGCTCCACTCCGGCCGTGGTGACCGGGGCCTTGCCCTCCTCCAGGTCCGTGGTCAGGTCCACGAAGAGCGAGCCCACGCCGTTCTTGAGGACGACCCGGGGGTTGGCGAGGGTGATGGCGGTGATGCCGTGGCTGGGTACCGCGTAGGTGACCGAGCCGCCGAAGCGGACGTCGGCGTTGCGCTTGGCGGGGTCCACCGCACCGTGCTTGACGGGGTAGGCGATCAGCCCGGCACCGCTCTTGGTGGCGCCGCCGGCCACCTGCACCGAGCCGCCCATGTTGGTCACGTAGCTGACCCAGGACGCCTTGAAGTTCCAGGACGTCGTGCCGGACACGAGGATCGGGGCGGCGGCCGTGGTGGTTCCGGAGGCGTTCTCGGCCTGTGCGGCGGCTATGGAGACCGGGGCGGCGACGGCCGGGACGGCGAGGACGCCGGCGCCCACGGAGACGACGGTCAGTGCGGCGAGTGCGGCCAGGTGGCTGCGGCGGGGCGTGGACATGCGCTGCATGTCTCCTTCGGGGAAGGGGGCATGGCACACCCGCTGGGCGGAACCGTGCCCTGGACGAACGGAGAACAGGGGGTACCGGCTTCTTGGAGTGTGGGGACCCGAAGACGACGTCGTCATATTAGGTGAGGCTTACCTAAAATGTCACCGTGGGGGGTGGATTTCTGGTACGGGGGTGCCGTCGCTCGGCTGGGGTGGGGATTTTCGGCCGTGCTCGATCTGGCCTGAAATCGCTGTGACCTGCGGGTCCAGGCAACCCGGATCGGGATTTCGCGGTCTTGACGGGGTGGGTGTGGGGGCGGATGTGGAAGCGGCCACATCTCCTTCGAACATGACCAGGTCCGAAAGGCAGGGGAACCCCCATGAACTCTTCTCAGCCCGTCCATCGCGACGCGGCGGGCGGGCCGTCACCCGGGAACCGCACCGAGACCGTGATCGGCCTGTCCCTTCTCGTGACCGTGGTCGGCCGCCTGCTTCTGCTCGTCGCGGACTTCCGTGATGACGACTCCCTGGCCGAAATCGGTCGTGTCCTGCACTGGGCGGGGGGAGTAGGCATCGCCGCCACCATCGTCATCACCCGGACTGTGCTGCGCCGCTGGGCGTCCGGCTTCGACTGGATCTTCGCGGTGATGTGGATCGGTGTCACGTTCCTGGCATCGATCAACGGGAACCTTTGACGTGGCGGGGCAGGTGTGAAGGATGAGGAGAGGCGTGACCGGACGGAACCGGCATGCTGATGTTTTCGACCGAAGGCGACCGCTGTGAATCCTGACGTGCCCCCGCCGTGGGCCCCTCCTGGCGACACGAATGAACCGGCCCGGCAGAGCGGGGAGTCGTCTCCGCCGGGGTACGGTGCGCCCCCGCCCGGTCCGTACGGGTACGCCCCTCCCTCCGATCCCTCCGGCCCTCAGGGATACGGCACCGCGCCGGGACCCCAGGGCTACGGCACCCCTCCCCCCGGCTACGGCCCCCCGCCCGGTCCCGTACGGGCCGAAGCCGGGGCCCGTTACGACGAGCAGGGGCGCAACGGGCAGGGCGGCAGGTTCGGGTGGCTCGGGGAGCTCTCGCTCGTCCTGCTCCTGATCGTGGTGAGCATCGTCGTCGTCTCCGTCATCGCGGGCATCCTCGCGGCGGTGCTGGACGCGGGGCCCGCATCGGCGGACAGCGAGGTGTTCTTCGAGAACCCGGTCGCCGACATGGCTTTCCAGCTCGCAGGCATCGCGGTCTGCATACCCGTCGTCCTGTGGGGCGCCCGCTATCTGGGCAAGCGCCCGGCAGGCACCGTCTCCTCGGTCCTCGGCCGGTTGCGCTGGCGCTGGCTCGGCCTGTGCGCCGCCGTGGCCGTACCTCTCATCATTCTTCAGTTCGGGGCGCTGCTCGCGTGGACCTGGGGGGACGAGGGGGGCGGACCGGCAGGGGACGGCTTCCCCGGCTGGACCTCCTTCCTTCTGACCCTCGCCCTGCTGGGGGCGCTGGTCCCGTTCCAGGCGGCGGCGGAGGAGTACGTGTTCCGGGGCTGGCTGGTCCAGGTGATCGGGCGGGTCGTCCGGTCCCCGTGGCCCGCCGTCGTGCTCGCGTCGCTCCTGTTCGCCCTGGCCCACGGGTTCGGTGAACTCTCCGGGTTCATCCTGCTGTTCTACTCGGCGCTGTGGTGGGGCTGGCTGGTGATCCGTACCGGAGGACTGGAGGCCGTGATCACCCTGCACGTCGCCAACAACCTGCTGGCCCTCGGGCTCGCGGCGGGCTTCGGCGAACTCGCCTCCACCGAGACGGCGGCCGACGCGCCCTGGCAGGCCATGGTTCTCGAATTCGTCTTCGCTCCGCTCTACTGCCTGGTCATCGCCCGGCTCGCGGACCGGCGGGGCGTCGAGCGGGTGAGCCTCTGAACACGGGGTGATTCACGGTGCGTTGAGTGCCACCGTCGGGTGCAGGCGGGACGCGCGGATCGCCGGGTAGAGCCCCGCCACCACGCCGATCAGCAGCGTGGCGGCCATCCCGCCCGCCAGAGACCAGGGCGGGACGACCGCCGTCCACCCCTGCACCCGCGCGAAGCCGTACGTCGCGCCCGCCCCCAGCAGCGCCCCCACCGCCCCGCCCAGCGCGGACAGCAGCAGCGACTCGGTCAGGAACTGGAGCCGGATCGCGTTGCGGGTCGCGCCCAGGGAGCGGCGCAGGCCGATCTCCGGGCGGCGCTCCAGTACGGAGATGACCATCGTGTTGGCCACCCCCACCCCGCCGACCAGCAGCGCCACCGCCCCCAGGCCGAGCATCAGGGTCGTCAGCCCCTCGTCGGTTGCGGCCTTGGCGGCCAGGGCGTCCGAGGGGCGGGAGACCTTCACGCTCGCCTCGTCGCCGGGGCTGATCGTGCGGGCCAGGACCGCCCGTACGTCCTCCACCGAGGCGTCCGTGGAGCGCTCGAAGATGGTGGTGGGGTGGCCGTCGAACCCGAAGTACCGTTCGGCCGCCGGGAATCCGACCATGGCCACCCGGTCCAGGGTCGGGACGAGCTCGATCGGCCTGAGGATGCCGACGACGACCACGCGGGTGTCGTTCATCATGATCGTCTCGCCGGTACGGGTGATGCCGAGGCGGTCCGCCGCCACCGCCCCGAGGACGGCCGTCGGCAGGTGCTCCCCGGCCGGGGTCAGCCAGGTGCCTTGGGCGACCTCGCCGCCGAGCGCGGAGAGCAGGTCGGTGCGGGCCGCCTGGGTGGTGACCCCGGCCGTGCGCTCCTCGGGGACCAGGTCGCTGCGGCGGATGCGGGCGTCCACGTCGGCCGTCGCCGTGGCGTGCTGGACCGGGCCGACCCGCTCGACCATCGCGACCGCGTTCTTCGGCAGCTTGACCGGCCGGCCCGTGGCGTCCTCGCCCGCCTCGGCGGTGAGGAGGTTGGTGCCGAGGCGGTCGAGCCGGGCCATGAGGTCGGCCCGGCTCGACTCGGAGAGGCCGACGACCGCCACCATGGTCGCGATCCCGATGGCGATCCCGAGCGCGGAGAGCACGACCCGGGCCCGGCGGGCCCGCAGGCCGACCGCGCCGACGCGGAGGATGTCCCGGGGGGAGAGGCGGGCGGGTTTGAGGCCCCGCCTCTTGAGGTCCTGCTTCATGCGGTGACCTCTTCCGTGGGTGCGGTGGGCGCGATGGGCGTCGCGGGTGTGGTGGGCGTGGTCGGCGTCGTGGGCGTGGTGGCGCGCGTGTCCGACACGATCTCGCCGTCCTTGAAGCGGACCCGGCGCGGCAGCGCGTCCGCGATCTCGTTGTCGTGGGTGATCACACAGACGGTGGTGCCGGAGGCGTTCAGCTCGTGCAGCAGCTCCATGACGATCGCGCCGGACGCGGTGTCCAGGGCCCCGGTCGGCTCGTCCGCCAGGAGGAGGCGGGGGGCGCCGACCAGGGCGCGGGCGATGGCGACGCGTTGTTTCTCGCCGCCGGAGAGCTGGTTGGGGGTGTGGGACGCACGGTGGTCCAGGCGCACCTGGGCCAGCGCCTCCCGCGCCCGCTTCCGGCGCTCCTTCAGGGGGACGCCCGCGTACAGCAGCCCGTCGGCCACGTTGTCCACCGCGTCGCGGCCCGCCGCCAGGTGGAAGTGCTGGAAGACGAAGCCGATGTGGCGGGCGCGCAGGGCGGAGAGCCGGGAGTCGGAGAGCGCGGACACGTCGTACCCGGCGACCCGGACGGTGCCGGTCGTGGGCTTGTCCAGGGTGCCCATCACGTTGAGCATCGTGGACTTGCCGGAGCCGGACGGGCCTACGACGGCGAGGAGTTCGCCCTCACGGACGGTGAGGCTCACGGCGCGGAGGGCGTGGACTCCGCCGGGGTAGGACTTGGTGGCGTCGCGGAGTTCGATGACAGGGGGTGATGCTGTGGAGTGCGGCTTCAGGGCTTCACCGGGACCGAGGGGCATGGCTTCGCCGGGGCCGGGGCCGGGGCCGGGGCCTGTGCCTCCGCCGGGTCCGGAGCCCGTACCTTCACCGGGTCCGGAACTCATGGCTTCGCCACCCCCACCCTCATGCCCTCCCGCAGCTCCGCCCCGCTGACCTCGATCTGCCCGTCCGCCGTCATGCCCGTCTCCACCCGGACCATCGTCGACGCGGAGCCCCGTACGATCTGGAGCCCGTAACCCCCGTCCTCGCCGCGCAGTGCGACCACCGCCTCCACCGGCACCGCGAGGACCCCCTCGCGGGCCTCGCTGACGAACGTCACGCTCGCCGTCTCCTTGGCGTCCTCGCCGGACGCGGCGCCGGGGCCGCCGTCGAGGACGACCTCCACGGTGATGCCGTCCTGGCCGCCGCCCTCGGTGCCGGTCTCCTCGGGGCGGACCGTCCCGGCGACCTTCCCCTTCGCCGTCTTCCCGCTGGGCAGGGCGACTTCGACCTCGGTGCCGGGTGCGGTGAGGGCGCCGTCGGTCTGGTCGAGGTCGGCCCGTACGACGGGTTTCGTCGAGGCGATCGTCAGGACCGGGCCGTCCGGGCCGACCTGGTCGGCGAGGGCCGCTTCTGCGGAGACCACCTTGACCTCAGCGGGCTGGAAGACCACATCGCCCTTGCCGACCCTGCCGGTGGGCTCGCGGTTCAGGTGCTTCTGCCACTGCTTGACCGCCGCCTCGGTGTCCCTGCCGTACTCCGTGTCGACGTACAGCCCGGCCCCGTAACCCAAGTCCCTCAGATTCCGCTCCAGTTGGAGTACGTCGCTGCCCCGGTCGCCCGCCTTCATCTCGCGGAACATCGGAACCGGCCCGTAGAGGAGGGTGACCGGCTTGTCGTTCAGCTCGTACAGCGCCTGCCCCCTGGTCACGGTCTCGCCCTCGGGGGCCGCGACCGTGACCGTGCCCTCGACCGCCGCCTTGACGACGCGGCGCTGGGCGAAGTCGAGTCTGCCGTCCACGGTCCTGGACTGGACGAGATCGGTGCGTACGACGGTGGCGGTGGCGGGTGGAAGGCCGGTCCCGCCCTCCTTGCCCGAGGCCCCCGCCCCGCCTCCGGCACCGAGGAACAGGACGCCCCCGGTGGCGGCGGCGGTCACCGCGCCCAGCGTGAGGAGGGCGGTGGTGGAACGCTTCACTGCATGCCGTCCAGACCGTCGAGCAGCTTCGACTTGCAGGCCTCGCGGGCCTTCTTGTACGCGGGCGAGGACGGGTCGAAGGAGGGGGAGCCCGGGTTCGGGTCGCCGCCGGGCGTCACGTTGCCGCCGGACATCACCGGGTTGGTGAACCCGGTGAGGCCGTTGTCCCGCATGCACTGGGCGTGCGCGAGCATCGACTCGTACGCCTTCTGCTGGTCGCGCTTGGGCTCGGCCGCCATGACCGCCTGGAGCTCATCGGCGCAGACGTTGTCCTTTCCGGCCTTGATGCCCTCGTTGCGGCCGGGCTGGGAGCCGATCTCGCTGACCTTCGTCCAGTCGATGTGGCCGCTGAGCTTGGGGTCCGGGTAGTCCTTGTAGCCGCCCTTGGCGCGCATGCACCGGACGAAGGTCATCTGGGCGTCGTAGAAGGCGCTCTTGCCGGGCCCGGTGCTGGGGGTGCCCTTGGTGCTCTCGGAGGCGGCGGGCGCGGCGGATGTGTCCTTCGTGGCCGGTACGTCGGCGATCGCCTCGTGGCCCTTGGTCCCGGACGTGCCGTCGCCCCCGGCACAGGCGACGGAGAGGGCGAGTACGGGCACGGCCACGAAGGCGGCCAGGCGGAGCCGGGTGGCGGTGGCGGAAGAAGAGGAGTGGAAGCTCATGGGCTCACGCTCGGCGCCCCACATGATGGCCCGTCCATGGCCACATGATGGGAACGTAACAATGCCCCGACCTGCACCTCCGCGCCGCTCGGCGAGTAGGCGCACGCGGCCCGCCCATGCCCATAATCGGCCCCATGCCGCATGTGCTGCTCATCGAGGACGACACGTCCGTACGGGACGGGATGGAGCTCGTGCTGCGCCGGCACGGGTACGGAGTCGACACCGCCGCCACGGGTGAGCAGGCCCTCGCGCTGCTGGCCGGGGAGCACGGCGCGCGCGTCGAGCTGGCCGTGCTGGACCTCATGCTGCCCGGCATGGACGGCTTCGAGGTGTGCCGCCGCATCCGGGCCCGCTCGGCGGCCCTGCCCGTCATCATGCTGACCGCGCGCGGCGACGACCACGACATCGTGACCGGGCTGGAGGCGGGCGCCGACGACTACGTGGTCAAACCGGTGACCGCGCCCGTCCTGGAGGCCCGCATCCGCGCCGCGCTGCGGCGCGCGGAGCCGGCCCTGCGACGGGCGGCCGACGCGGATCTCGCCGGGCTGGCGATCGACCGGGCCGGGCTGACCGTGACCAGGGACGGTACGCCGGTCCCGCTGCCGCCTACCGAACTGCGGCTGCTCCTGGAGCTGTCGGCCTCGCCGGGGCGGGTCTTCACCCGGGAGCAGCTCCTCGCCTCGGTGTGGGACCACACGTTCCTGGGGGACTCGCGGCTGGTGGACGCGGCGGTGGGGCGGCTGCGGGCGAAGATCGAGGAGGTGCCGGCGCGGCCTCGGTATGTGCAGACGGTACGGGGCTTCGGGTATCGGTTCGGGCCGCTGTGACCCTCAAGGAGTCCGGTGGCCGCTCCCGGTGGCGTACCTCCAGCCGCGGCTCCCGGTCGCGCTCTCTCGGACACGGCTCCCGGTCGCGCTCTCTCGGGCACGGCTCCCGGCGGCTCGTCGGCGGGTTGCGCGTCCGGCTCGTCGTCACCTTCGTGGTCGTCGCCCTCCTCAGCGCGGTGACGGCCACCGCCCTCGCCTACCGGGACGCCCGCACCGCCGTCCTCCAGCGCACCCAGAACACCGCCGTGAACGACCTCCGCGAGCGGGTCGGCACGGTCGCCGCGGGCTTCGACATGCCGCCCGACCAGCGCGGCCTGGCCCGGTTCGCCTCGAAGGTCTCCGAGGGGATCGGCGCCCGGCTCGTCGTCGCCCGCTACCAGGACCTGTCGGCCACCTCCGACGTGCTCGCGGACACGGAGAGCCGGATCACCGCCGAGCTGCGGGCGGCCGTACGGGCCGGGGACGGGGCCCGGTTCCAGCGGGTGGAGTGGCGGGGTGAGCCGTACCTGGTCGTCGGCGTGCCCGTGGCGTACGCGGACGGGGACCGGCGCACCTCGGGCCTGGAGGTCTTCGCCATCACCGACCTGCGGGCCGAGCGCGACGACACCGCCGCTCTGCTCGACTCCGTACGGGAGGGGATCGTGCCGGTGGTGGTGCTGGCCGCCGCGCTCGCGCTGCTGGCGGCGGGGACGGTCCTGCGGCCGGTACGGAAGCTGGGGCGGGCCACCCGTGAGCTCGCCACCGGGGACCTCGGTAGCAGCCGGGTCGCCGTCCGCGGCCACGACGAACTCGCCGATCTGGCCCGTACGTTCAACGAGACGGCCGACGCACTCCAGGCGTCCGACGCGGAGTTGAGGGCGCAGGAGGCGAAGGCGCGCCGGTTCGTGGCGGACGTGTCGCACGAACTCCGTACGCCCCTCGCGGCGATGACGATGGTGGCGACCGTACTGGAGGAGGACGCCGACCAGTTGCCGCCGGACGCGGCGCGCGCCGCCCGTACCGTCGGCGCGGAGACGGCCCGGCTCTCCCGGCTCGTCGACGACCTGATGGAGATCTCCCGCTTCGACGCCGGGGCGGTCCGCCTCAACGCGTCCGTGACGGACCTCGCCGACACCGTACGGGCGTCGCTCGCCCTGCGCGGCTGGACGGACCGGGTGACGGCCGAACTCCCGGACGGCGTACGGGCGGTGGTCGACCGGCGGCGCGTCGACGTGATCGTCGCGAACCTGGTGGGCAACGCGCTGCGGCACGGGGCGCCGCCGGTGACGGTGACGGTGACGCTCGCGGTGGACGACGGGGTGGGGGAGTGGGTGGTGCTGGAGGTCGCGGATCGCGGTCCCGGGCTGGCGCCCGAGGCCCGGGAGCGGGTCTTCGACCGGTTCTACAAGGCGGACGCGGCCCGTACGCGGAGCAGCACCGTCACCGAGGACGGCAGTGGTCGGGGCAGCGGCCTCGGCATGGCCATCGCGCTGGAGAACGCGCGGCTGCACGGCGGCACGATCGAGGTGGGCCAACATCCCGAGGGCGGGGCGGTGTTCACGTTGCGGCTGCCTCTGCGGCGTACGGAGGAGGGGGAGGAGTCCGGATGAGGGTTCAGCGAGGGGCCGTGGCCGTTGTGCTGGGGGCCGTCCTCGTCGGGTGCGGGGTCGGGGTCCGGCCGACCGGGGTGATAGAAGCGGGCGAGCCCGCGTCGGGGCTGACGCGCGGGGCACGGCTGTACTTCGCGTCCGGCAGCGGGCTGCGCGCGGTCCCCCTGATCGACAAGGACGTCGACGATCTCGCCGCCGTGATGAAGCTGCTGGCCCAGGGGCCGTCGGCCGCCGAGCGGCGCGAGGGGCTGACCACGCTGATCCAGGGCGTCGGCGGTTACGCGGTGACCGGCGACGGGCCCCGCGTCACGGTGCGGCTGGAGGGCCCGTACTGGGCCTTGGAACGCGATCAGGCCACCGGGCAGCTGGTGTGCACGCTGGCGAGCTTCCAGTCCGTCCGCGAGGCGGCGGTCCGGGCGGACGACGTCGAGGTGACCGTACGGCCGGGGGAGGGGCCCGCGCTGGGGCCGCTGCGGTGTGCGGAGTTCCTGGGCGGATGAGGCCGTGGCCGCTGTCGGGGCCTTGGCCGGATGAGATTGGATGGGGGCGACACCATGAGCCATGAGCCATGAGCCATGAGCCATGAGCCCGGACTCGGGAGCGGAGGGGAATTCCATGACGGACAAGGGGCGGTTCCGGGCGAGCGGGTGGCGCGGGCGGGAGGTCGGGATACCGGATTCCGTCAGGGCCGCGGGGCCGGTTGTGCTGGAGCTCAAGGGCGGTCTGACCACGTCGTTCACCGTGCGGGCGATGCGTAGATCGGACACGCACAAGTCGTACGGTGAGCAGTTTCTGGGCTCGTACGGGCCCAGGGCCCGCAGGGCGATGCTGCCCGGCGGCTACAACCGCGTGGAGGTCGGCCGGGTCAGCCCGGGGTCGAACACCGGTTCGGGATTCGCCCGCTGGCGGCTGCGAAGCCTCGATGTGTCCGAGCTCTCCGTGCTGACGGACACTCTGTCCGGCCGGAACGACGATGTGGTGTTCTTCGACGGTCCCGCACGCTGCTCGTTCGTGTGGAGGGGCCGCTTCGAGAGCGGTCAGCTGCGATTCACCTCGGCGAGCGGGGGGACGGCCCGGGAGATCAGTGAGCAGGGCGCCATCCGAGGCGAGGTCGCCGTGCCGGGCAAGGGCTTCCTCGCCGTCTCGACCTGGGGGCGGTGGACGCTGGAGAGGCTGTAGAGGGCGAGCCTTCCGGGTGGGCCTCGCAGGTCACCTTCTGCTGGCCCCCGGGGCAGGTCACCTTCCTGGTAGCCCCCCGGGCAGGTCACCTTCCTGGTGCTCCCCCACAGGTCACCTTCCTGGTGCTCCCCCACAGGTCACCTTCCTGGTGCCCCCGCAGGTCACCTCTCGGGGGCCCGCAGCTCAGAACCGTACGGTCAACTGTGCCTGGACATGGGCCCGCAGGACGCCCGCCATGTCCGTCGTGCAGTCGCTGATCAGCCACTGGATCTGGAGGCCGTCCATGAGGGCGATCAACTGCTGGGCGGCGGCTGCCGGTTCGATGCCGTCGCGCAGTTCTCCCGTCTCCTGGGCCTGGTGGTAGGCCAGTTCGGTGTTGGCGACCGACGTACGGTAGCGGGCCTCGAAGTACGCGTGCGCCGGGTGGTCGGGGGCGGTGGCCTCCGCCGCGACCACCGAGAACAGCTCGACGATCCCGCGCCGCTTGGCGTTCAGCTCCGCGAGGTCCACCAGTCGGCGCAGATGGTCGACGCCCCGGGTGACGCCGAGCGCCAGCCACTCGTCGTCCACGTCGTCCCGCCGCTGGAGCACCGCGAGGAGCAGGGCCTCCTTCGTCGGGAAGTGGTGCAGGAGGCCCGGGTGGGAGATGCCGCAGCGGGTGGCGATGACCCGGAGCGAGGCGCCCCGGTAGCCCGCCTCGCCGAACAGGGCCATCGCCTGGTCGAGGATCTCGATCCGCTTGGCCCGGCCCTTGGCGTAGCCGCGCCGGGTCCCGGTGGTCACGCGCATTCACCCGCTGTCATCGGACGCCTCTCTCGTTTCGCCCCAGATTCTCGCAGGGGTGAATACTTACCAAGCGGTCGGTATTGAGCGTACGGTACTGCGGAGTGCCGTCGTGAAAGGAACTCCTGTGGGCCTCCTGCCGCCGTACCTCGACCCCGCGCTCCCCGTCGCGGACCGGGTCACCGACCTCCTGGGCCGTATGACGCTGCCCGAGAAGGTCGGCCAGATGCTCCAGCTCAACGCCAAGGAGGGGGTGCGGCACCTCGTGGAGGACCTGCACGCGGGGTCGATCCTGCACGCCTCGCCCGAGCGGGTGCTGGAGGCCGCCGCGCTCACCGCCGAGACCCGGCTGCGCATCCCGCTGCTCGTCGCGGAGGACTGCATCCACGGCCACTCCTTCTGGGAGGGCGCGACGATCTACCCGACGCAGCTCGGCATGGCGGCCACCTGGGACGCCGGGCTGGTGGAGCGGATCGCGCGGGCCACGGCGGTGGAGGTCGCGGCGACCGGCGTGCACTGGACGTTCTCGCCGGTCCTGTGCGTCACCCGGGATCTGCGGTGGGGCCGGGTGAGCGAGACGTTCGGCGAAGACCCGTACCTCATAGGTGAGTTGGCCTCAGCGATGGTGCGTGGCTACCAGGGCGACGGGCTCACCGACCCGACCGCGATCCTGGCCTGTGCCAAGCACTTCGCCGGGTACTCGGAGACCCAGGGCGGCCGGGACGCCAGCGAGGCGGACATCTCCCGGCGCAAGCTGCGCTCGTGGTTCCTGCCGCCGTTCGAGCGGGTCGCGAAGGAGGGGTGCCGGACGTTCATGCTCGGCTACCAGTCCATGGACGGCGTGCCGGTCACGGTCAACGACTGGCTGCTGGGCGAGGTGCTGCGCGGCGAGTGGGGCTACACCGGCACGTTGGTCACCGACTGGGACAACGTCGGCCGCATGGTGTGGGAGCAGAAGATCTACGCCGATTACGCGCAGGCGTCGGCGGCGGCGGTCCGCGCGGGCAACGACATGGTGATGACGACGTCGAAGTTCTTCGAGGGCGCCCAGGAGGCGGTGGCGGAGGGCGCGCTCACGGAGGCGGAGATCGACGCCGCCGTACGCCGCATCCTGACGCTCAAGTTCGAGCTCGGCCTGTTCGAGAACCCCCGCCACCCGGACACCGCCCTCCAGGCCGAGTTCATCGGCGGCACCGCGCACGCCGCCCTCAACCTGGAGGCGGCCCGCCGCTCCCTCGTCCTCCTGACCAACGACGGCACGCTGCCGCTGGCGGGCGGCCTGGAGGCGGCCGGGGACGGGGAAGGTCTGCCCACGGGGCCCGGCCCCCGTACGGTTGCCGTCGTCGGCCCCAACGCCGATGACGCACAGACCCAGTTGGGCGACTGGGCGGGCTCCTCCGGCCAGGCGGACTGGCTCCCGGACGGGCAGCCGCGCGCGATGATCCGTACCGTGCTCGACGGCTTCCGCGACCGCGTCCCCGCCGACTGGACCGTGACGTACGCGCCCGGCGCCCGCATCCTGGACGTCGGGCCCGACCCGGAGGGTGCGTTCTTCCCGGACGGGCAGCCCCGCCCCGAGGTCGTCGTCCCGGCCGCGCCCGACCCGGCGCTGATCGGTGAGGCGGTCGCCGCCGCCGAGGGAGCCGACTACGCGGTCGCCGTCGTCGGGGACCGGATCGAGCTGATCGGTGAGGGCAAGTCGACGGCCACCCTTGAACTCGTCGGCGACCAGGTGGCGTTGCTGGACGCGCTGGCGGCGACGGGCACGCCGCTGGTCGTCGTGGTCATCAGCTCCAAGCCGCTGGTGCTGCCGCCGTCCGCGCTCGGTGCGGCGGCGATCGTGTACGCGGCCAACCCGGGGATGCTCGGCGGTACGGCGGTGGCGGAGCTGCTCCTCGGCCTGATCGAGCCGACCGGCCGGCTCCCGCTCTCCTTCGCCCGGCACGCGGGACAGCAGCCGACGTACTACAACCAGGTGCGTGGCCAGCACGGTTCGCGGTACGCGGACCTCACGCAGAGCCCGGCGTTCGCGTTCGGGGAGGGGCTGAGCTACACGACGGTCACGTACGCGGACCTGGAACTGCTGACGGCCGTCGTCGAACCGCATGAGACCGTACGGGCCCGGGTGACGCTCACCAACACCGGTTCCCGGCCCGCGCTGGAGACCCTTCAGGTGTATGTGAGCGACACGGTGACGTCGGTGACCTGGGCGGAGAAGGAGCTGAAGGCGTACGAGCAGGTGGCGCTGGAGCCGGGCGATTCGCGGCAGGTGGTGATCGAACTCCCGGTCTCGGACTGCACGTTGGTGGACGCGCGGGGGCGGCGTGTGGTGGAGCCGGGGCGCTTCGAGCTGCTGGTGGGGCCGTCGTCGCGCGACGAGGCGCTGTTGCGGGGGGAGTTCACGGTGAAGGTGGAGGGTTGATCCGGGACGGTCGCTCGGCGGGCTCGGCTGAGCCGGAGGGTTTGGAGCGCTCGGAGGGTTTGGAGAGCTCGGAAAGGTTGGACGGCTCGGAGGGCTCGGCTGACCTGGAGGGCTCGGAGCGCTCGGAGGGCTCGGCTGAGCCGGAGGGTTCGGGGCGCTCGGGCGGCTCGGAGGGTTCGGGGACCTCGGGCGGTGGTGCGGGTGTCCGCGAGGCGCGCTGCCCCAGCACCACCCCGCACAACGTGAGCACGAGGCCGACGACCTGCCGCCCCGAAAGGCTCTCCCCCGCGAGCAGCAGCCCCAGCAGCACGCCCGTCACGGGGTTGAGCAGCCCCAGCAGCCCGACCGTCCCCGCAGGCAGGTGCTTCAGCCCGAGGAACCAGGCGGCGAAGGCGAGCGCCGTGGCCACCACGGCGAGGTAGCCGAACCCGATGAGCGCGGGGCCGTCGAGCGCGGGCGGCGCCCCCTCGACAAGGGCCGCGCACGGCAGGAGCAGCAGCCCGCCGCCGAGCAACTGCCAACTGGTGGCGGCGAGTACGTCAACCTCATCGCTCCACCGCTTGGCCAGCACATACCCGTACGAGGACATCGCCATGGCCCCGACGGAGGCGAGCACCCCGATCGTGTCCACGGCCCCGGTCGCCGTGAACACCATCAGGCAGACACCCGCGACGCCGGTCATGGCCCCGGTGAGGTGCTTCCACCCCGGCCGCTCGCCGACCAGCGGCCAGGCGATCATCATCATGAACAGGGGCGCGAGGGCCATGATGATCGACGCCAGGCTGGTGGGAAGGCGCTGGGCGGCCACGTAGACGAGGGCGAAGAAGCCGCTCATGTTCAGGGCGCCGAGCACCAGGGACTTCCACCACCAGCTTCCATGCGGCAGCTTCCGGCACACGGCCAGGAGGAGGAGCCCGGCGGGGACCGCGCGGAAGGCGGCGCCGTACAGGGGGTGGCTCTCGGGCAGATACTCCCGCGTGACGAAGTAGGTCGTGCCCCAGGCCACGGGGGCCACCGCCGTGACCAGCGACCATTTCAGGTTACCTTCCATGGAAGCTAGTATGCCTTCCATGGAAGGTAATTTCCCGGACGGCTCGCACGAGGGGCCGGAGCGTGTGGGTCCCGACCAGGTGGCCCGCATCCAGGCCGAGTGGGCGCGGGAGCGTCCGGACGTGGACGTGTCCCCGCAGGCGGTGATCGGCCGGCTGCACCGGCTGGGGCGCCTGCTGACCGCGCGCCTCGATGTCGTCTTCGCGGCCCACGGCCTCTCCGAGGGCGAGTTCGACGTCCTGGCCGCGCTGCGCCGGGCCGGTGCGCCCTTCGAGCGGGCGCCGGGCGAGCTGGCCGCGCACACCATGGTCACCACGGGGGCGATGACCAAGCGGATCGACCGGCTCCAGCGCGCCGGCCTGGTGGCGCGGCGCCGCTCGGCGGCGGACGGCCGGGGTCGGGTGGTCGCGCTGACCCCGGCGGGCCGGTCCCTGATCGACCGGGCGTTCACCGAGCACATGCGCAACGAGCGAAGCCTGCTGGACGCCCTGGAGCCGCAGGAGGCGGAGGAGTTGGAGCGGCTGCTGACGGCGTGGCTGGCGAAGGTGGAGCCGCCGCAGGGCGGGGGTGCGTGACCGAAAGCGGCCTGTTGGGTGGGGAGTTGATCGATACGGTTGCGGTCATGGGGAACGGGAGCGGGAGCGGGAGCGCGTACGTGAACGGGGCGGCCGGGCGGGACGGCGTTTCCGGCGAGACGGCGGGGCGGGACGGCGTTTCCGGCGAGACGGCAGGGCAGGGCGGTGTCTCCGGCGAGGCGGCTGGTCGGGGCGGTGTCTCCGGGCTGCATCACGTGGGGCATGTCGTGGCGGACCTGGGGCGGGCGCTGGAGCTGTACCGGCGGCTCGGCTTCACGCTGCCGCCGCCGGGTGTGCCCGCGCTGGCTCGCCGGGAGGGCGAGGCCCCCGAGCCGTTCGGGGCGGCGAACACGCACGCCGACTTCGCGCGGGGATTCGTGGAGCTGGCGACGGTCGTGCGCCCCGGTGGCGGCTCACTGCCGCCCGACGCCCGCCTCGTACCACTGGAGGCGCCGCCGGAGGTGCTGCCGCAACTGGTGCGGCGCATCGGTGAGACCAGTACGGCGCTGGGCGCGCTGCTGGACCGCTTCGAGGGGGTGCACATCCTCATGCTTGCGGCGCCCGACATCGACGCGGCCGCATCCCGGCTCACGGCGGGCGGCCAGTTCCACGGCGGGGTCAACACCGTGCGGCGCCCGGTGCGTACGGGGGAGGGCGGCACGGTCACGGAGACGGTCCGCTACCTGGAGCTGGACGGCGAGGGGCCCGGGGCGCGGGGCAGGGTCGCGGAGGGGCGGGTCGGCGTCGTCGCGGAGCTGGACCCGGAGATCCAGGCCACGCGGGTGCTCGGCCACCCGAACGGGGCGGTGGGGCTCGTCGACGCGGTGCTGTGCGTGGCGGACGAGGAGCTGGAAGCCTGGCAGCAGCGGTACGGGGCCCGCCTCGGCCGCCCGGACCGGGAGGTGGGCCCGGCCCGGGTCTTCGGCCTGGGGGCGGACGGCGGCAGCGTGACGCTCGTCCCCGCCTCGGGACTGCCCGCGGTGCTCCCGGGCGAACGGGCGCCCGTACTCCCGGCGTTGGTCGCGTACACCGTTGCCGTACGCGATCTGACGGCCACCCGTGAGCTGCTGGAGAAGAACGGCTTCGGCGTGCGCCGGGCGGCCTCCACGGCTTCCGGTGACGTTTTCGTACCGGCTGCGGAGGCGCTGGGGGCGGCGGTGGTTTTCCGCCAGGCGTAGGTGCTGGGTATCAGGTACAGGGCGAGGGTGTCAGGAGCCCCCGCCGGTCCGCCTCAGCTCGTACACCTCTCCGGCGTCCGGGTCGCCGACGTACTGGTAGAGGGTGAGCCTGCTCGCGGTGCCGCCGACGGTCCAGGGGGCGAACGGGCAGGCCTCCACGTGGACGTCCACCTCCTGCTTCCAGGTGTTCTCCCCGGGGGTGAACCGCCAGGTCCCCTGCCCCGTACAGCTGTCGCTGCGGCCGCCGTCACTGCCGTCGGCCTCGTCGCCGACGGCGGTCACCGTGGCCAGGCCGCCCGCCGTGAGGGTCAGCGTTCCGCCCTTGCCGTTGGACCAGCTGCCGAGGAGATCGGCCGGGGTGACCTCCGGTGGTTCGTACTGCCGGAGGACGCCCGTGGACAGGGCGACCCCGCCCAGGACGGCGGTGACGACCACGGCCGATGCCCCCCACAGCGTCACCGGCCCGAAGATCCGCTGCCGCCGCGACCGGGTGAGCCGGGCCGCGACCGCGAACGCGGCCGTGAGCAGCAGCCACCACCCGGCGACGGCAGCGGGCTGCCCACCACCGGACAGGGCGGTGGCCGCGCCGACGAGCACAAGGGCGGCGGCGGCCGCCACCGGCAGCACCCACCACCACGCCTCACGCCCGCCGAACCGGCGCCCCAGCACCCCGCTCAGCCACGCCGTGGGCAGCACGAAGGCCACCGACAGCGCGGCGGCCGCCGCAGCCGCGGCGGTGGCGAGCAGGGGGAAGACGATCACGAACAGGGCGACCCCGCCTTCTCCCGGCTTCGACGGCTGCGTCTGGCTGTAGATGACGGTCACGACGAGTGCGAGCGCGCCCTCCAGGGCCAGGACCAGCATCGAGAGCAGCAATGCCAGCCCGAAGTTCCGCTTTTTCTCCACCACTCAGTCCTCCTCGCGACAGGGCGACGCACGCGGCCGCCCTGCGGGGAGGTCGCTGAGGTCATCGTGTCAGAGTCATTTGAACGCGTTCAACATGGGGTCCCGGGAGAACTCGGGAGGAGGTAGAGGAGAAGGCATGGGAGAAGGTCGGGAGAAGAAGCGTTTCGGCGTGACGGCGATCCCCCATACGGGTGTGGCGCGGCCCTTCAGCGCCTCCGGGGCGAGCACAATGGGGCGGCGGTTCGTGCAGAGGTGCCGAGGCCCTCTCCCGCACCTTGCGCTGAAGGAGGACCGGTGGCGGACGGCTGGGCGGTTCAGCGGACGGGGCCCGGTGACCAGGCCCGTACACAGGCGAGGGAACAACTGCTGGACGCCGCACGGGAGCTGTACGGCGTCGTCGGCTACCGGGAGACCTCCGAGACGGACCTGTGCGAGGCGGCCGGGGTCACGCCCGAGGTGCTCCGGCAGGAGTACGGAACCCGCGAGGGGCTGCTCGTCGCCCTGCACAACCGGGTCACCACCATCGGCCTGCGGGCCATGGAAGCCGAACTGCTCACCGAGGGGATCGACGAGTGCTCGATCGCGGAGCGGGTCCGGCGCCTCTTCGACGCGTACGTGGGGGCCGTCACCCGCGATCCGCGCGAGGCCCGGGTGACCTTCGTCGAGGTGCTGGGCGTGAGCGCGGTGGTGGACGAGCACTGCAAGCTCTGGCGGGCCCTGTGGACGGAGTTCCTCACGGGGGAGGCCGAGCGGGCGGTGGAGCGGGGCGAGGCGGAGGACCGGGACCACCGGGTCGACGTCATGGTGATGGTCGGCACGGTCCACGAACTGATGGCCCACCACACCCGCCGCTGCCGCCGGGCCCGCCCGGAGGAGGTCTCCCGCGAGCTGACGGAACTGGCCCTGACGATGCTGGGGTCGCAGCGGGTGGGGTGAGGGGCCGCCGACGCCTGTGGGTCACGGCACGGCAGCAAAGCCTCACGCCGGGATCATCACAGATCCTGACCAGGAGTCTCCTCCGCCGGAAACACCGGGTTTCCGTCCTCGCCCGTGAACGGCGGGCGGGACGGCAGGTGCCCCAACGCTTGCCAGACGGCATGAGCGGCAGCGAACTTCACATCGCCCGGACCGGAATCCGCAGGCGCGACGGCGATCTCCGTGACCTCCACCAGCCAGCTGCGAACGTCGACGGGCAGTTCCCTCAACGCGTACCAAGCTCCGGCTCGTGCTTCCGCCAGAGCACCCGCATCCCCCGCACCGTCGACGGCGGCCGGGTGACCCCAGCGGAGTACGTCCGCACGAACCACGACCCCGGTACTCGCCGCCGGGACCACACGTACGCTGACCTCGGCGAAACGCGCCCAGCGGTCCGTCTGACGCCGCAGCCGAAAGATACCGTCCATGACCTGAGTCTCCCGTACCGCCAACCTGAGTCGTCCGTACCGCCCGAACGCCGACCGCCGCTGCATGGTGTGGTCGGCGAACAGGCAGCACCCCTCCTCGTCCGGCCCTGGCCCGGTCGCCGGGCAGTCGGGCAGCGCGATCAGGTCCGTTCCGGTTCCGCGCCGGCGGAGCCAGAGGGTGGTGCCGTACGTGGCGAGTTCGGCCAGGAGGCCGTAGTGCTCGTCGTCCTCGTGGGCGGACAACTGGCACTGCACGGCCCTGTCGACGCAGCCGCCCTGGGCCTTCTGCCGTGCCTCCTGCGCCACGTCCAGCGGCGAGGCATGGCTGCCGTCCTTCAAGTCAGCCTCGAAGAACTGGACGCGCTCCTCGGCCCACCGCGAAGCGCGGCCCGGGAAACCGGTGAGGACCAGTCCGGCGAGCCCCCGAACGCGGGAGACCCTGACAGCCATCTGTGGCAGGTCTACCAACTGTCCCGTTCCAAGGGAGCCGTCTATCCGGTCGTACGCGACCAACCGGCCACGCTCAATGATGCCTTGATGCCTTGGCTGGTCATCGTGGAAGCCATCGCCCGCTGTTGAACGCGGCGGCCGATCTGTTCCAGCCGGCCGGTGAGGTGGCGTTCGACGGGAATCGGTATGCCGATGCCTCGGCTTCGTACGCGCTCGCGGCCTCGGTCAGCAAGGATGCCCAGGCGTACGACCTGTGGGCATGCGCGCTTTTGGCGCCGGGACAGTCCTACCGCCGACGGGGTGCGGTGCTGACGGACCTGGCAGCGATCGGGGCGAAGCGGCGCGATGCAGAGCAGGTCGTCGTGTACGGCAAGGAGGCGATCAGCCTGGCTCGTGCCTCAGGATCGGGGTATGTCGCCCGTAGATTCCGAGGTCTGTGCGACGAGTTCGGACCCATGAGCCGTGACCACCGCGTGGCAGAGCTGGGGGCGGAGATCGCCACGCCGAGTACGCCGTGACGGGACGAGAAGGGAAGGGGATGACATGTCGCAGACCGAGATCGAGGGTGCACGACTGTTCCGGGAAGCCTGGATCGCGGGAGTTCGTCGGCACTTTCCCGGTGAGCCGAAGGCCGGTTACGTGACTCCGTGGGACGAGACCCCGCCGGGTTACGTGGCGGACTGGGCCGACCTGCCCGCCTGGCAGCAGGAGACCGACGTCGACATCTTCGACGCCATGGAGGCGGCGTTGAGCTGACCGGCGGGATCAGTCCCAAGGTTCTCGCCCACCTCGTCGAGTATGAGCGCGGGCGGCCTCTCTTCGATACGGGGATCGGGGCCGGGGACTCCGGGGCCGAGGCGCGCTATCGGCCCCGGCGCCGTCCGCTGGAGGCTGCGGGGACGACACGAAGGTCGTTCCTGCCGGGGAGGCGGGTCAGCCCGTCTCCGCGGTGACCGGGCCGCCGCCGATCAGCGCCGGCTGCCGTGCGTACGGGCCGCCCAGCCCCCACGCTTGGTGCATCGCGTCGGCGAAGGTGGCGGCGAGGAGGTGTTCGCCCGTCGGGCCGGGGTGGGTGCCGTCGTACGTGTCCGTGTGGATGTCGTAGCCCGGCGGGTGCGAGGCCAGGAGGAGCGGGGAGGGCGGGGTGTCCAGGTCGGCCACGGCCTTCGCGAGGAGTTCGTTGAAGCGGGCGCAGGAGGCGGCGAAGGGGGCGTCCGTCTCGGCCCGGATGTTGGGTATCACCGGGAGCAGCACCATCCGGATGTGCGGATTCGCTGTGCGGGCCGCCTTGACGAACGTGCGGGCGTTCGCCGCCGTCTGCTCGGCGTCCGTGTAGAACCCGAGGTCTATCAGGCCCAGCGAGACCAGCAGCACGTCCGCCTCCGCCTCGCGCACCGCGTTCGCGATCACCGGGGCCATGTGCAGCCACCCCTCGCCCCAGCCCGCCAGGTGCCTGCGCGCGGCGGGCGGGAAGGACGGGTCGGCGTACGCGTCGGAGAGCCCGGTGTCCGTTGCGGGGTCGTACAGCGTCGTGCGCGGGCCGACGATCTCGTACGGGGCCGGGCCGACCGCCTCCAGGTGCTGCCACAGGCGGTAGCGCCAGGTGAAGTCGCCGGTGGCGCCGATGGTCATGGAGTCGCCGACCGGGAGAAAACGCATGGCGTCATCATGGCCGATCACCGCTGGGGCCTGCGACGTGACGATGGACACGGTGGGGGTGGGCGGGGGCCGGTCCTGCGGTGGACGGGGGCGTAACCGTGGACACTTGGGCCATGCGTTCGTATCCGAGCCGTCCGGCAGGTCTCGCCGTTCCCGCCGCGGCCCTTCTGCTGCTTCTGGGGGCCGCCTGCCCCGCCGTCGCCGCCGACGGCGAACCCGACCGTGACTTCACGATCGAGGACCCCCGCATCACCGAGTCCAGCGGCCTCGCCGCCAGCCGCCTGCACCCGGGCATCTACTGGACGCACAACGACAGCGACGACGGCCCCTACGTCTTCGCCGTCGACTCCCGCACCGGGAAGACCGTCGCGACCGTCACCATGCGGGGGGTGGGGGAGCCGAGGGATGTCGAGGGCATCTCCATCGGGCCGGACGGTGATATTTACGTCGGTGACATCGGGGACAACCTGGATGGCACCTGGAGCCATGTCTGGATCTATCGCTTTCCCGAGCCCAAGGTGCTCCGGGACGCCACGGTCACGGCCACCCAGTACGACGTGAAGTACGCCGACGGGGCCCGCAACGCCGAATCGCTGATGGTCCACCCGAAGACCGGCCGTGTCTACATCGCCTCGAAGAACGAGGGCGGCGGCGGGCTCTACGAAGGCCCCGACAAGCTCACCACCGGGGCCGTGAACGTCTTCCGGCGGGTGGGGGAGGTGCCGTGGGTGACGGACGGGGCCTTCTCGCCCGACGGTGGCTCGCTGGTGCTGCGCTCGTACTTCAGCGCCCGTGTGTACGACTTCGAGGGCGGCCGCCTCGGGGAGAGCCGGGCGGTCGCCGCGCCGTTCCAGCGGCAGGCGGAGTCGGTGACGTACACGGCGGACGGCTCGGCCCTGATGTTCGGTACGGAAGGGGTGCGCAGTGGGGTGGTGCGCGTGGAGGTGGAGGGGGGCGCGGAGAGTGGGGAGAGTGCGGAGAAGGGGAAGCCCTCGGGGAGTGGTGGTTCCGCTGAGGGGGGCGGTGCCTCAGTGGGTGGTGAGGAGAAGGACGGGGACGGGGACGGCAAGGGCAGCGTGGGACTCGGGGCGGTGATCATCGTCGGTGTGGGGGCCCTCTGGTTCGCGCTGAAGCGGCGGCGGGGGTAGGGGAGCCCGTTCCCGGCGGTCCCGGGCAGGGGTGGGTCCGCCCTGCCTCGCCCCGGTGGTCCCGTCAGTTGCCGTTCGTCACCGGCCACACCACGTAATGCAGCGTCCTGTCCCGCTTGAGCCGGTGCAGCAGCGGCACGAGCACGCCCTGCACGATCGGGTACCTCCGTGACAGCATCCGCGCCGCGTGCGTGTTCTCCTTCGTGCCCGGGCGCAGCAGCCGCGCGTGGGCGCTGATCTCCGGGCCCGTTGGTCTGCCCCGGATCGTGCACGGGGCGAGCTCCACCCTGGGGTGGTTGCGCAGCCGGTCGACCTTCCAGGCGGAGGAGAACGTGCGGATGAACGCGTGATCGCCCTCGACGGCGATGTTGACCGGTGTGCCGACGGAGGTGCCGTCCTGGCGGTGGGTGCTCAGCAGGACGGCGTACTGCTTCACGAAAGGAGCGAGTTCCCGGCTGGCATCCATATATCCATTATGTCCATGGGGGCGCGGGCCGGGCGCGCTGTCATTTCCGGGTTGCGGTCCGCTCCTCGACCAGGGCCTCGAAACCGGCGATCAGCCGCTGGAGCCCGAACGTGAAGTGGTCGAACCTGTTGCTGAAGGCGTCCTCGGCCAGCCCCGCCATCGTCGGGTACGCGCCGCTGTGCATGGCCCGCTCCAGGTAGGGGTGCTGGCTCTCCCAGAACTGCTCGTCGCTCAGTCCGGTCTGCGCCCGCGCCTCCGCCGCGTCGCCCTGGGTGCGGGCGATGCCCTCCACGAAGCTGTTGACCGTGATGATCACGCTGATCAGCTCGGCGTCGCGCAGCCCCATGGA
This sequence comes from Streptomyces sp. NPDC059452, assembly GCF_042750035.1. Lineage (NCBI taxonomy): Bacteria > Bacillati > Actinomycetota > Actinomycetes > Kitasatosporales > Streptomycetaceae > Streptomyces > Streptomyces sp. NPDC059452. The sequence goes on along the minus strand of NZ_JBHYVE010000004.1, from coordinate 300,705 downwards.
CCGCAGCGCGGTGAGCGAGAGTTCCAGGCCCCGCAGGGCGCTGGGACCGAGCACCGTACGGGCCTGGTTGATCTTCAGCAGCCAGGGGTGGCGGCGCAGGGTCTCCCGGTAGGTGCGGGCCATGGTGTCGATCGCCACCCGCCAGTCCGCAGGAGCGCCGCTTCCACCCTCGTCGGGGCCGGTGGACGACAGGGGCTCGCCCAGCACCCGGTCGAGCATCAGGTCCAGGAGTTCGGCCTTGCCGGGGACGTACCGGTAGAGCGACATCGTGCCCGTGCCGAGCTCGGTGGAGATCCGGCGCATGGAGACGGCGGACAGCCCTTCCGCGTCCGCGACGGTGATGGCGGCCGTGACGATCCGGTCCAGCGTGAGGCCCGGTTTGGGGCCCCGGCTGGGGCGTTCCCCGGTGCCCCACAGGAGTTCCAGGCTGCGGGCCACGTCGCCGCTCCCGGCCGCCGTGCCGTCCGTCGCCGTGCCATCTGTCGCCGCCGCCGCTGGTGTCGCCGCTGTCGATCCGTCTTTTGCCATGGGGCCAGCGTAATGCGCCGGAGAGCGTTTGGGTACGGCGTACTCGTATTGGAGTACACCGTACTCATAATCAGGTACGGTGTACTCAATTCGCTTTCGGGTCGACCGGAGAAGCAGGGGGTTGTGCCATGCCTATGTCCATGCCCACATCCACGTTCATGTCCGAAACCGGGGCGAGGTCCGCGTCCGGGTACGCGGTGCTCGCCGAGGGGGTCGTCAAGCGGTACCGGGCGCGGGGGAAGGGCGGGGAGGAGAAGCGGGCGCTGGACGGGTTCGACCTCGCCGTCCGCCCCGGCACCGTCCACGGCCTGCTCGGCCCGAACGGGGCCGGGAAGACCACCGCCGTACGGGTCCTCGCGACCCTCCTGCGGTACGACGGGGGCCGGGCCGAGGTCGCCGGGCTCGACGTGGGGCGCGAACCCCGCCGCGTACGGAGCAGGATCGGGCTCGCCGGTCAGTACGCCGCCGTCGACGAAGGCCTCACCGGGCGGCAGAACCTGGAGATGTTCGGGCGCCTCTTCCACCTCGGCAACCGAGGGGCCCGGCAGCGCGCCGGGGAGCTGCTGGAGCAGTTCGACCTGGTCGAGGCGGCCGACAAGGGCGCCAAGGAGTACAGCGGCGGCATGCGGCGCCGGCTCGACCTCGCCTCCTCGATGATCCTCTCGCCCGACGTGCTCTTCCTGGACGAGCCGACGACCGGGCTCGATCCGCGCGGCCGGGGTGAGGTCTGGGACGCGGTCCGGGCGCTGGTCGCGGGCGGTACGACGGTGCTGCTCACCACGCAGTACCTGGACGAGGCGGACCGGCTCGCCTCGCACATCACCGTCATCGACCGGGGGCGGGCCATCGCCGACGACACCCCGGACGCGCTGAAGAACCGCGTCGGCGGCGACCGGATCGAGGTCGTCGCCGCGGACGAGGACGACCTGGCGGCGGTCGCGCGGGCCGTCGACCGGGTGGCCGGGGGCGGGCTCGTCGTCACCGACACCACCGGCCGCCGGGTGCACGCCCAGGTCGCGGACCGGGTGGCCGCGCTGACCGAGGTGGCCCGGAGCCTCCAGGACGACGGGATCGCGGTGGAGGACATCGGGCTGCGCCGGCCGAGCCTGGACGATGTGTTCCTGCGGCTGACGGGGCGCGACACCGCCCAAGACCCCGAGAACCACGACGCACGAGAGGCGGCGGCAGCATGACCACGCTCGAACAGAAGCCTGTGGCACAGGAGCCCGCGGCGACGCCCCGGGCGGGCCGGGACCACGGGCTCGCCTACTGGGCCGTCTCCGACTGCTGGAACCTCACCCGCCGCACCCTCACCCACTACCAGCGCCACCCCTCCGCCGTCGTCTGGCAGCTCGGCTTCCCGATCCTCTCCGTCCTGCTGTACGGGTACATCTTCGGCAGCGCCATGGAGGTGCCCGGAGGCGGCGACTACCGCCGGGAGTTCCTGATGCCCGGCATGTTCGCGATGACCATGACCATGGGGTTCATGAACACCGCCATTGCCGTCGCCACCGACGCCGGTCGGGGGGTGGTCGACCGGTTCCGGTCCATGCCGATGGCCCCCTCCGCCTTCGCCTCCGGGCGCGGAGTCGCCGACCTGGTGGTGGCCGCCGCCGAACTGGCCATCCTGGTCGCCACCGCGCTGCTGATCGGCTGGCGCGCGGGCGGCGGGGTGATGGCGGCCCTCGGGGCGTTCGGGCTGCTCCTGCTGCTGCGGTTCAGCCTGATCTGGGTGGGCATCTGGCTCGGCCTGCTGCTCCCCACCCCGGAGGCGGCGGGCGGGCTGTACGTGGTCGCCTTCCCCGTCACGATGGTCTCCAGCGCCTTCGTCGCCCCGTCCCTGATGCCGGGCTGGCTGGGCACGGTCGCCGCCTGGAACCCGGTCTCCTCGACCGCGACGGCCACCCGCGAACTGTTCGGCAACCCGGTTGCCGGCGGCGGTACCTGGGTGGAGGAGAACGCCCTGCTGATGGCCATGGTGTGGCCGGTGGTGATCACGCTGGTCTTCCTGCCGCTGGCGGTGCGGCGGTTCAGGCTGCTGAGCCGGTGAGCAGCTGCTGAGCCGGTGAGTAGCTGAGGGGCGGGCGGGGGTGGCGGCGGGGCGCGTAGGGTCGGGGACCGTGCCGACGACCGACGGGCCCCGCCCCTTCACCACTGCTCGCCTCGACGCGCTCCCCCTCGATCCGGCGTACGCCGACGAGATGGCCGCCGTACTCGCGGACCCGGCGCTGTACGTGTTCACCGGGGGCGGCCCGCCGGACCCGGACGCGCTGCGGGCCCGGTACGAACGCCAGGCCGCCGGTTCGCCGGACCCGGGGGAGCGGTGGTGGAACTGGGTGCTGCGGCTCCGCGCGGACGGCCGCCTCGCCGGGTACATCCAGGCGACCGTACGGGGCCCGAGCGCGGAGATCGCCTGGGTGGTCGGGGTGCCGTGGCAGGGCCGGGGTTACGCGGCCGAGGCGGCGAAGGGCCTTGTGGCGCACCTGGTGGCGGCCGGGGGCATCCGTACGCTCGTTGCCCACATCCACCCGGATCACGCCGCGTCGGCCGCGGTCGCGGTGGCGGCGGGCCTCGAACCGACCGGGGAGCGGCGGGAGGAGGACGGGGAGCTGCGGTGGACCGCCGACACGCACGCGCCGGGCGTTCCTCGGACCCTGCCGTAGGTTCTTGTCCATGACCGAACCCGACGCCGACTTCGACACCGAACCCGACACCGAACCCGACGCCGAACCCGACGCCGACTTCCTGCGCACCACCCGGACTTCGTACGACACCATGGCCGCCGGATACGCGGAATGGACCCGCGACGAGCTCGCGTCCAAACCCCTGGAACGCGCGCTCCTCGCCGCCTTTGCCGAACTCGCGGCAGCGGACGGCGGCGGGCTCCCGGTGGCCGACGTCGGCTGCGGAACGGGCCGGGTCACCGCCCATCTGCACGGACTCGGCCTCGGCCTCCACGTGTTCGGCATTGACCTTTCCCCGCAGATGCTGGCCGAGGCCCGGAAGGATCACCCCGGGCTGCGCTTCGAGGAGGGCTCCATGCTCGGCCTCAGCCTGCCGGACGCGTCGCTGGGCGGGATCCTCGCCTGGTACTCGACCATCCACGTACCGGACGAGGAACTGCCGCGCGTCTTCGCGGAGTTCCGCCGCGTGCTGGCCCCGGGAGCCCCCGTACAGCTCGGCTTCCAGGTCGGCGACGAGCCGTTGCGCCTGACGGAGGCGTGGGGCCGGGAGGTCTCGCTCGTCTTCCACCGCCGGCAGCCGGAGCGCGTGGCCGAACTGCTGCGGGCGGCGGGCCTGGAGGTCCGGTCCGTGGTGTGGCGGGAGCGGGAGACGGACGGGCCGTTCCCGGAGCGGACGCCGCAGGGGTTCGTCCTGGCGCGCAGGCCGATTGTCAGTGGTGGCTGTGAGGATGGGGACATCGGTACAGCGGATTGATCACAGCGGGCTGAGCGCAAGAACTGCTGAGACAAGAACCGCTGAGCACAAGAACTGAGGGGGACGCCATGGGCGCCTGGGACATCGGCCACTTCGACAACGACACCGCCGCCGACTTCGGCGGGGCGGTGGACGACGCGGCGCCGGAGAAGAAGGCGGATGTGCTCCGGGCGGTCCTGACGGCCGCCGCCGACACCGCCCCGCAGGACTATCTGGACGAGGGCGAGGAAGCGGTGGCGGCCGCCGCGCTGGTCGCCGCCCAGTGCCCCGGCGGTGAGCCCGTCACCACCGCGTACGGCCCCAAGGACCCGATCCCGCCGCTCCCCGCCGACCTGCGCCCCCTGGCCGTCCGCGCCCTGGACCGCCTCACCGCGAAGAACGCGGAGCCGCTGGACCTGTGGGCCGAGGCCGGGGCGGAGGCGGAGTGGCTGGCGGGGATAGCCGCCTTGCGCGCGGTGCTGGCGGCGGCCCCGGGGGAGTGAGGGCGGGGCTCGGGTCAGCCGGCGCCCGGGTAGCTGCCCACCGCGCCGTCGATCAGCTCCCGCACGATGTCCATGTGCCCGGCGTGCCGCACCGTGTCCTCCACCATGTGGATGAGCACCCACCGCATCGACATGACCCGGCCGTCCCACGCGGTGCCCGTCGCCTCCGGTGTACGGGACTTGGGGGACACGGGTCACAGAGGGCACGGGGGGACTCATGGGCGCACTCTGGTGGCCCGCCCCCGGTCCCGTCCTCAGCGTTTCGTGCGGCCCGCGCGCAGTAGTTCGGCGACGTCGAGGGAGACCTCGGCACCGATGGAGGCAGGCAGTGGGGCCTCCTGCCCGGGGGCGTACACCTCGTGGCGGTCGTAGCCGCCGGGAAGGGGTTCGGTCAGCACGTGGACCCGGCCGTGCTTGCGGTTGAGGATGACGTAGACGGGGACTTCGGCCTGGGCGTAGGCGGTGACCTTGTGACGCAGGTCGTTCCGGTAGTTCCCCGACGTGACCTCCAGGACCAGCCGGAAGCAGGCGGGGTCGTAGCAGTTGTTCCCGATCAGGTGTTCGTCGAGGTCGGCGTCGACGATCGACAGGTCGGGGATCGCGTAGTCCTCGGGGCCGCTGGGGAGCCAGAGGCCGATGCCCTGGAGGACTGCGGTCTCGCCGTCGTCGAGCCCGGCGGCAAAGAGGCGGACCATGGCCGTGGTCAGCGCTTCGGCATGGGGTCCGTCCCGGAGCGGTGCCACGGTGATCATGCTGTCGATGATCTCGACGCGATACCCGGGAAGCCGGTCCATGAGCCGATTCGCCGTTTCGAGCAGCGGTTCCGGCTCATCGCCACACAGGGGCTCTACTGCTGCTGGGGACATTGCGGGTCTCCTGCGGAGGGCTTGGTGCTGAAGACGGCCCGGCACACCACACCGGGTGCCGGGCCGTCTCCGTACAGCGGAAGAAGCCGACTGCTACAGCTTCTCGATCACGTAGTCGATGCACGCCGTCAGCGCCTGCACGTCCGCCGGGTCGATCGCCGGGAACATCGCCACGCGCAGCTGGTTGCGGCCCAGCTTGCGGTACGGCTCGGTGTCCACGATGCCGTTGGCGCGCAGCACCTTGGCGACGGCCGCCGCGTCGATCTCGTCCGCGAAGTCGATCGTGCCGATGACCTGCGAGCGCTTCGCCGGGTCCGTGACGAACGGGGTCGCGTACTTGGACTCGTCGGCCCAGGCGTAGAGGTGGCCCGAGGACGCGGCCGTGCGGCCCGTCGTGAAGTCCAGGCCACCCTGGGTGTTCATCCACTTCAGCTGCTCGTTCAGCAGGAAGAGGGTGGACAGCGCCGGGGTGTTGTACGTCTGGTTCTTCAGCGAGTTGTCGATCGCCGTCGGCAGCGAGAAGAACTCCGGGATGTGCCGGCCCGAGGCGTGGACGCGGGCCGCGCGCTCCAGGGCGGCCGGGGAGAAGACGCCGATCCACAGGCCGCCGTCGGAGGCGAAGGACTTCTGCGGGGCGAAGTAGTAGACGTCGGACTCGGTGATGTCGACCGGCAGGCCGCCCGCGCCGGAGGTGGCGTCCACCAGGACGAGCGCGCCCTCGTCGGCGCCCGCGACGCGCTTGACCGGGGCCGCGACACCCGTCGAGGTCTCGTTGTGGGTGAAGGCGTAGACGTCCACGCCCGCCTCGGCCCGCGGGTCCGGGTGGGTGCCCGGGTCGGAGGCGATGACGGTGGGGTCGGACAGCCAGGGCGCGAGCTTGGCGGCCTTGGCGAACTTGGAGGAGAACTCACCGAAGTTCAGGTGCTGGGACTTCGTCTCGATCAGACCGTGCGTCGCGATGTCCCAGAAGGCGGTGGAGCCGCCGTTGCCGAGGATGACCTCGTAACCCTCGGGGAGGGAGAAGAGGGCGCGCACGCCGTCCCGTACCTCGCCGACCAGGTTCTTGACCGGGGCCTGGCGGTGGGACGTACCGAGGAGAGAGGTGCCGGTGGCGGCCAGCGCGTCGAGCGCCTCCGTCCGCACCTTGGAAGGACCGGCGCCGAAGCGTCCGTCTGCGGGCTTGATGTCAGCGGGAATCTGGATGTCGGCCACGGGACGGAGCGTAGTCCCTCGGCGGCGCGGCTCCGTAACCGTGTCCGTTCGATGAGACGTGCGCTCCGGCCCGTGGACCCCGTACGGAAGGGGGGTTACGCGTCGTGGCCGAACGGGCAGCCCAGCTCCACCGGCAGCTCGTACAGGTCGTTCTGCGTCACGATCGGCTTGTTGCGCAGCTCGGCGGCCGGGACCGCCAGGTCCAGCTCCGGGAACCGCTCGTAGAGGGCGGGCAGGGCGATCCCCGCCTCCAGGCGGGACAGCGCCGCACCCGGGCAGACGTGCGGGCCGTGGCCGAAGGCGATGTGGCGGTTCGGGGTGCGGGTGGCGTCGAACTCGCCCGCCGTCGGCCCGTACTGCTCCTCGTCCCGGCCCAGCGCGCCGAACGAGATGATCAGGCCCTCGCCCTTGGGCAGGACCTTGTCGCCGACCTCGATGTCCTCCGTGGCGAACCGGATCAGGACGTGCGAGGTGGGGGTGTTCCAGCGCAGCGTCTCCTCGATCACGCCCTCCCACGGGATCTCCCCGTCGAGGACCTTCTTGCGCTGCTCGGGGTGGGTCTGGAGCGCCTCGACCACGTTGACGATCAGGCTGATGGTGGTCTCATGTCCGGCGGCGATGATGAGTTGCAGCGTGTTGACGATCTCCTCGTCGGTGAGGTGGTCACCGTCCTCGGAGGCCGCGATCAGGGCGCTGGTCAGGTCGTCGCCCGGGTTCGCCCGTTTGGAGTCGACGATCTTCGTGAAGAGGGCTCCGAGGTCCGCCATCATCTGCGGGACCTCCTCCGGCGGGGTCTGCGTCGAGAAGAACTTCTCGAACAGCTCCTTGAGGCGCGGGTGGTCCGCCGCGTCCACGCCCATCAGCTCGCTGATCACGTTCATGGGGAGGGGGTACGCGAACTCCGCCTTGAGGTCGACCGGCTGCCCGGCCGGGAGCGCGGCCAGCTTCTCCAGGCTCGCGTTCGTCAGCGCCTCGATGCCCGCCCGCAGCCGCTCCACCCGGCGCACGGTGAGCGCCTGCGCCACCAGCGTACGGAGACGGCGGTGGTCGGCCCCGTCGACCGTCAGCATCGAGCGGCCCGGGTTGGCCAGGCCGATCAGCGGCCAGTCCATCGGTATCTCGCCGCGCTGCCAGGCGCCCCACACGTTGATGTCCTTGACCACCCGGCTGTCGGTGAGCAGCGCGCGGGCCTCCGCGTGGCGGGTGACCGCGTACACGTGTACACCGCCCGGCAGCTCCACCTCCGCCAGCGGCCCGGCGGCCCGCAGCGCGGCGCTCTCGGCGTCCAGGTCGGTGACGAACGGGTCGAGCGCGATGCGGGTCATGCGGAGCCTCCGAAGCTTCCGGGTCTGCCGAGGGCGGGGGTGGGAGTGAAGAGCACCGGCAGGTCGGTGAGGCCGCGAAGCCATGGCGACGGGCGGCGGGTGAGCTGTGCGGCGGGGACGGCGAGGTCCACGTCCGGCAGCCGGTCGAGCAGGACCTCGATACCGGTACGGGCGATGACCTCGGCGGTCTCCTGGGCCGGGAACGGGCAGCGGTGCTCGCCGTGGCCGAAGGAGAGGAAGGCGTTGTTGCCGCCGGTCAGCGCCGAGCCGTGGGTCCGTACCTGCGGGTCCCCGTTGGCGGCGGCCAGGCCGAGCAGCAGCAGATCCCCGGCGCGGACGTGGCGGCCGCCGAGGTGGGTGTCCCGGGAGGCCCAGCGGCCCGCCACGTTCTGCGTCGGGGTGTCCTCCCAGAGGACCTCGTTCATGGCCTCCGCGACGCTGTGCCGGCCGCCCGAGAGCGAGGCGGCGAACCGGTCGTCGGTGAGCATCAGGCGCAGCGAGTTGCCCATCCAGTCGGCGGTCGGCTGGTGACCGGCCGCCATCATCACCATGAGGTCCTGGGCGACCTCCTCGTCGGTGAAGCCGCCCGCGTCCTCGATCATCCGGCTGGCCACGTCGTCACCGGGCGCGGCGTGCTTGTCGGCCAGCAGCCGGAACATCGAGGTGGCCAGGTGCTGCTGTCCGGCGAGCGCCCGCTCCCGGCCGTCGATCATGTCGTTGATCGCGCCGACCAGGGGGTACGCCTCCGCGTCGGAGAAGCCGTAGATCCTGGCCAGGACGAGGGCGGGGAGCAGCTTGGCGTACTCCGCGATGATGTCGACCGAGCCCTTGGTGCAGAACCGGTCGATCAACTCGTCCGCGAACTCCTCCGCGTACCGCTTCAGGGAGAACGGGTCGACGCCCTCCAGCGCGTTGCTGATCATCATCGCGCGGACGCTGTGGCGCTCGCCGACCGTGTAGAGGATCGAGGGCTGCCTGCGCCCGATCATCGGCAGCAGCGGCCAGTCGTCCGGGATGCGGTCCCACTGGTTCCACAGCTCGGAGTCCCGGCTGAAGAGGACCGGGTCGCCGGTGACCTGGTGCAGCTCGCGGTAGCCGAGGACGAGCCAGGCGGGCACGTCCCCGTCCAGGACGACCGGGGCGACGGCGCCGTGGTCGCGCCGCATGTCCCGGTAGAGCTGGACGGGGTCGCTCTGGAAGCGGGGGCCGGAGAGGGGGACGGAGCCGTGGGTGACGGGGCAGCCGGAGGTGGTGGTTCCGGTCGGCCCGGTCGGTCCGGTGGTGCCGGAGGGGCCGATGGTGCCGGAAGTGCCGGTGGTTCCGGAGAGGCCGGTGGCGCCGGAAGTGCCGGTGGTTCCGGAGAGGCCGACGGTGCCGGTGGTTCCAGAGAGGCCGGTGGTTCCAGTGGTTCCGGAGGGGCCGGAGGTGGTGGTCACGGGGCGGGCTCCGGGGTCGGGCCGGCCGCCGCCAGCGCCGCCTCGGGGGCGCGCAGACGGGCGGCGGAGAGCGCGGCGAGGTGCTCGACGAGCGTGATGAGCACGTACTTGCTGGAGGACCGGTCGCGGGCGTCGCACTCCACCAGCGGTACGTCCTCCGAGAGGTCCAGGGCCTCGCGGATCTGCTGCTCGCTGTGGAGCGGGCCGCCGAAGTCGTTGCACGCCACGATGAACGGCGTGCCGTGGTGCTCCAGGCGGTCGATGGCGTACCAGGAGTCGGCGAGTCGGCGGGTGTCGACGAGGACGACCGCGCCGAGCGTGCCGGAGAACAGCCGGTCCCACAGGAACCAGAACCGCTCCTGTCCGGGCGCGCCGAAGAGGTACAGCACCGAGCGTTCGTCGAGCGTGATGCGGCCGAAGTCGAACGCCACGGTGGTGGACGTCTTGGCCCGTACGCCGTCGAGGTGGTCGACGGCCTCGCCCGCGCGGGTCATCGTCTCCTCCGTGTTGAGCGGGCGGATCTCGCTCACGGATCGGACCATGGTGGTCTTGCCGACGCCGAAGCCGCCGACGACAACGATCTTGAGTCCGTTGTCGGCGGTGTCGCTCAGGGCGGCGCGGTCAGAGGTTGCGGAGTCCAACGAGCACCTGTTCCAGGATGTCGGGGTCGGGGAGCCGGTCCGCGACACGGGCGGTACGGGGGTGGCGGGCGCTGATCCGGCCGGTGTCCAGCAGGTCGCACAGCATGATGCGGACGATGCTGACCGGCAGGTTCAGGCTCGCGGCGATCTCGACGACGGCGGTCGGGCCCTGGCACATCCGCAGGATCGCGACGTGCTCCGACTGCATGCCGGGGGACGGGTCGCACTCGGCGACGACCAGGGTCACCAGGTCGAAGGCGGCCGAGTCGGAACGGCTGCGGCCCCCGGTGAGGGTGTACAGCCGGTCCGGGTCGTCGTCGCGGCCCGGCCGGGGGCGGGGCGCCGTCGTCATACGGCCGCGCTCTCGGCCGCGGGCGAGCGCGGCGGGGCGACCAGGTGTTCGCCGAGCTGCTCGACGAGCTCGCTCATGTTGTGGCCGACGAGGCCCACGTCGGAGTCCTCGTCGGCGACGACGGCGAGGTGGGCGCCCGCGCCCGCCTCGACGATGAACAGCACGCCGCCGTAGAACTCGGCCATCGCGGACCGTACGCCGCCGGTGCCGTCACCGAACTCGATGGACGCGCCGTGCGAGAGGCTCTGGATCCCGGCGGAGATCGCGGCCAGCTGGTCGGCCTGGTCGACGGAGAGCTCGGGGGTGCGGCACAGCTTGAGGCCGTCGCGGGACAGGACGAGGGCGTGGCGGGTACCGGGGGTGCGGTCGAGCAGCCCCTCCAGCAGCCAGTTGAGCTTCTCGTCGGTGGTCGCGGTCATCGGGTGTTGCCTTCCGGGTGCGGGGAGTTGGCACGTACCGCCCGGCTGAAGGTGCTGAAGCGCGCGGCCTGGACCTTCGGGTCGGTGGTGGTACGGGCCCGGGGGGTGTCGGCTCCGCCGGGGGTGGCGTGGCCGGTACGGGCTTCGGCGGCGGCCAGGGTCCGGCCGCGGCGGCGCTTGGGCAGGCCGCTCTCGCCGAACGCGGGCACGGTGCCGGTGGATTCCGACTCCGACTCCGCCGCCGGGGTGGCCGGGGCGGAGGCGTCTTCGGGGGCCGGGGCCGGGGCCGGGGCGGGGGCGGTCCGGGCCGTGGGGACGGTGCCGGACGGGTCCGTGTCCGCGTCCGCGCCTTCGGCGGAGGCGTGGGACGGCTCCGGCTCGACGGGGGCGGCGGAGGAGGAGGCCGGGGCGGCGGGGGTCGCGGCCGTGTCCGGGAGGGTGGCAGCGGTCGGGAGGGCAGCCGTGTCCGGGAGGCCGGAGGCGGCCGGCAGGGGTGCGGCGGTCGGCAGGGCGGAGGCCGGGCCCGGGGCCGGGGCGGTCGTACGGGAGATGAGGTCCTGCGGGAGCATCATCAGCGCACCGGTACCGCCCCGCGCGGAGGGCCGGAAGGAGACGGTCAGGCCGTGTTTACGGGCCAGCCGGCCGACGACGGCCAGACCGAGCCGGGTGCCGGAGAGGTTGGTCAGGTCCTGGTGATCGGCGGAGACGGCCCGCTCGGCGCGGCGCAGCTGCACCTCGCTCATGACCAGCCCGCTGTCCTCGACGGTGATGACGATGCCCGCCGGGACCTCCTCCACGTACACATGCACCTCGGCGGTGGGCGGCGAGAAGTTGGCCGCGTTGTCGAGGAGCTCGGCGAGCGCGTGCATGACGCCCTCGGCCGCGTGCCCGGCGATGGCGACATCGCTGGTGGAGTGGAGGCGGACGCGCTGGTAGCTGCCGATGCGGCCCATCGCGCCGCGCAGGATCGACTCCATGACGATCGGCTTCGCCCACCGCCGCCCGGAACGCGCCCCGGTCAGTACGGCGATGGAGTCCGCGAGCCGCCCCGCCTGGGCGGTGCGGTGGTCCAGGTGGAGCAGGTCCCCGAGCACGGACTCGTCCGTGTGCCGGTGCTCCATCTCCCGCAGGTCGGCCAGCATGCTGGTGGCCAGGGCCTGCATCCGCCCGGCCGCGTTGGCGCAGGCCGCGACGGCGGCGGAGCGCTCGGTCTCGGCGCGGGTGGCGCGTGCGGTGAGCCGCTCGATGGAGAGGTTGAGGCGCGACTGCTGGTCGGCGGCCTCCGCCACGATCCGCTCGTTCTCGGCGCGGGCCTCGGCGGCGACCCGGGCGGTCTCGGCGGAGGCGGCGGCCTTGGTCCGGGCGGTCTCCGCGGTGAAGCGCTGGGCCTCGGCGGCGGAGGCGGAGACCAGGCGCGAGGTCTCGGAGGTGAACCGCTGGCTGTCGGCGGCCCGCAGGGCGCGCAGCGTACGCGCGGTCCCCAGGGTGTGGACGGTGACGGCCACGCAGACGCTCAGCAGCACGGCGGCCGCTCCCGCGCCCCAGGCCAGCGGGGTCCGTACCGAATCGGGGGCCGCGGCCACGGCCCACAGAGTCAGCGTGCCGGTGACGGCTGCCGATATCAGCAGGGCGAGTGCGGTGGGCCGGTGTGAGGGGCGCAATCGGAGTCCTCGGTGGCGGACGGTGCGGGACGGCGGGACGGAACAAGCGGAGCAACGGATCAAACGGAGCAAGCAGATCAAACGGAACAACAGGGCGGAACAGGAGAAGGAACGACAGGTCGAATCCGGACAGTTCATCACGGGAATGGGTGTTCGTTACAACTGGAGCCGACAGTTCCTGCTCAAGTCTTGGTCACTATAGGAGAATTGACGTTCTGTTTGGGAAGTTCTTGTGGGCTTTTTTGTGCACCTTGTGGGCTTTCATCCGGCCGCATCCCAAGAGTTCATCTGGTTCGGCGGCATCCTGAAGCCATGGCCGAACAGCATCGCCCGCATACCGGGCCGTCCCCCGCTTTCGTCGCGGCCCTCCGTTCCGCCGTGCGCGGCGAGAGCGATTTCGGGGCCACCGCCCGGTCCCTGATGACGATGGACGCCTCCAACTACCGCCGCGTCCCGCTCGGGGTCCTCGCCCCGCGCGACGCCGACGACATCGCGGCGGCGCTGACGGTCTGCCAGGAGTACGGGGTCCCCGTCGTTCCGCGCGGCGGCGGCACGTCCATCGCGGGCCAGGCCACCGGCACCGGTCTGGTGCTCGACCTCACCCGCCATCTGCGCGCGATCGTCGACCTGGACCCGGCCGCCCGCACCGCCACCGTCCAGCCCGGCGTGATCCTGGACGACCTGCGGGCCGCCGCCGCCCCGCACGGCCTGACCTTCGGCCCCGACCCGTCCACGCACAGCCGCTGCACCCTCGGCGGCATGATCGGCAACAACTCCTGTGGCGCGCACTCGGTGGCCTGGGGCACGACGGCGGACAACGTGCGGGGGCTGTCGGTGGTGCGGTACGGGGGTGAGGCGCTGCGCCTGGAACAGGGGGCGGGCGCGAGTGCGGGACCCCATGGCGTACGCACAGGGAGGACCATCGGCCCCGAAGGCGTACGCGCGGGGAGGACCATCGGCCCCGAAGGCGTACGCGAACTCATCCGCGCCCACCTCGCCCTCCTCCGCACCGGCTACCCCGACCTCCCGCGCCGCATCTCCGGCTACGCGCTGGACGCCCTGCTCCCCGAGCACCCCGGCGGCCCCGACCCCGTACGGGCGTTCTGCGGCAGCGAAGGCACCCTCGCCGTGGTCACCGAGGCGACCGTCCGCCTGGTCGAGGCCCCGCGCGCCCGCGCCCTGGCCGTCCTCGGGTACGCCGACGAGGCGGCGGCCGCCGAAGCCGCCCCCGGCCTCCTCCCGTACCGCCCGCTCACCGTCGAGGGCATGGCCGCCGACCTCGTACGCGAACCGGCCGGGCTGCCGCGCGGGGCCGCCTGGCTCTTCGTCGAGACGGGAGGCGCCACCCCGGCCGAGGCGAAGGCGCACGCCGAGCGCATCCTGCGCGGAGCCGACGCGGTGGACGGGGCGGTGGTCACCGACCCGGCCGGGCAGCGGGCCCTGTGGCGCATCCGCGAGGACGCCGCCGGGACCGCGACGAGGATGCCCGACGGCAGCGAGGCCTGGCCCGGCTGGGAGGACTGCGCGGTGCCGCCCGCCCGGCTCGGCCCCTACCTCCGCGACTTCCGGGCCCTGCTCGCCCGGCACGGCCTGCGCGGAACCCCGTACGGCCACTTCGGCGACGGCTGCATCCACGTCCGCATCGACTTCGACCTGCTCACCCCGGCAGGCGTGTCGAGGTTCCGCCGCTTCTCGGAGGAGCTGGCCGACCTCGTCGTCGCGCACGGCGGCTCCCTCAGCGGCGAGCACGGCGACGGCCAGGCGCGCGCGGAGCTGCTGCCCCGGATGTACGGGGACGAACTCGTCAGCCTCTTCGGCGCGTTCAAGGACCTGTGGGACCCGGACGGCGGCCTGAACCCCGGCATCCTCGCCCGCCCGGCCCCCCTTGACGCACACCTCCGCTTCGAGGTGCTGCCCCGCCGCCCGGTGGACGTGGAGTTCGGCTACCCGCAGGACGGCGGCGACTTCGCGGGCGCGGTACGGCGGTGCGTCGGCGTCGCCAAGTGCCGTACGGAACAGGCTCCGGGCGCATCCGTCATGTGCCCGTCCTTCCGGGTGACCGGCGAGGAGGCGCACTCCACCCGGGGGAGGGCCCGGCTGCTGCACGAGATGCTGGCGGGGGAGGTGATCACGGACGGCTGGCGGAGTACGGAGGTACGGGACGCGCTCGACCTCTGCCTCTCCTGCAAGGGGTGCCGCAGCGACTGCCCGGTGGGTGTCGACATGGCCACGTACAAGGCGGAGTTCCTGCACCACCACTACCGGGGCCGCCTCCGCCCCGCCGCCCACTACGCGCTGGGCCGCCTCCCGCAGTGGCTGCGCCTGGTCGGGCCCCTCGCCCGCCCCCTCAACTCCCTCGCCCGGCTCGGCCCGTTGGCCGCGCTCGCGAAACGGCTGGCCGGGATCGCGCCCGAGCGGACGATCCCGGTGCTGGCGACGGAGACGTACAGCCGCTGGCTGCGCCGCCGCCACGGCACGGGGACGCACGTCCTCTCCTCCGGCAAGGTGGTGCACCTCTGGGCGGACACCTTCACCGAGTACCTGTCCCCGCAGGTGGGGCGGGCGGCGGTCCGGGTCCTGGAGGAGGCGACGGGGCGTACGGTGCTGCCGCCGCCCCCGGGCGGGGTGTGCTGCGGGCTCACGTACGTATCGACGGGCCAGCTCGACGCGGCCCGCCGCGTGATGCGCCGCACCCTGGACCGGGTCGGCCCGCTCTCCGGCCACCCGGTCGTCGTCCTCGAACCGAGCTGCGCCGCCACCCTCCGTACCGACCTGCCCGAACTCCTCCCCGACGACCCGCGCGCCGCCGAACTGGCCTCTTCCGTACGGACGTTCGCCCAGTACCTGGAGGAGTACGCCCCTGACTGGACCCCGCCCCGCCTGGACCGTCCGGTCGTCGGCCAGACCCACTGCCACCAACACGCGGTCCTCGGGGACGCGGCGGAGCGGCGGCTGCGGGAGCGGATGGGGCTGACCGGTGAACTGAGCGGCGGCTGCTGCGGACTGGCCGGAAACTTCGGCTTCGAGAAGGGGCACTGGGAGGTGTCCGTTGCGTGTGCGGAGGAGCAACTGCTGCCCTCCGTACGGGAATCGGAGCCGGACGCCGAACTCCTCGCCGACGGCTTCTCCTGCCGTACGCAACTGGACCAGCTCGCCGGGCGCCGGGCGCGGCATCTGGCAGAGGTGATCGCGGAGGGGCTGGACGGAGGCCGCTGAAATGCGTTTCCCGTGCTTTCGGGCGCTTGTACGGTGACGCGGGTGAAGACTCAAGTGATCGTCCTCAACGGTGGTTCCAGCTCCGGCAAGTCCGGGATCGTCCGGTGTCTCCAGGCGGTCCTGCCGGACCCCTGGCTCGCGTTGGGGACCGACACGATGGTCGACGCGATGCCCGCCGCCCTCCGGGCCTCGGACGCGGGGATCGCGTTCGGCCCGGACGGCGGGGTGAGCATCGGGCCGGAGTTCCGGGCGCTGGAGGACGCCTGGACCGAGGGGGTCGCCGCGATGGCCCGCGCGGGCGCCCGGATCATCGTCGACGAGGTGTTCCTCAGCGGGGCGGCGGGCCGGCAACGGTGGAGCGAACGGCTGGGCGGGCTGGGGGTGTTGTGGGTCGGCGTCCGGTGCGAGGGCGAGGTCGCGGCGGGGCGGGAGGTGGCCCGGGGCGACCGGGTCGTGGGGATGGCCGCGGCCCAGGCGGAGACCGTCCACCGGGGCGTGGTCTACGACCTGGAGGTCGACACCACCCGTACCGAGTCGCTGGTCTGCGCGCGGACGATCGCCGAGCACGTGAGGTGAGCGGCGGGGCTCGGCGGGGTGCGGGCTAGCATCGACGCGTTTGCAGTGGTCGTCGCGGTTCGCAAG
This sequence comes from Streptomyces sp. NPDC059452, assembly GCF_042750035.1. Taxonomy (NCBI): domain Bacteria; kingdom Bacillati; phylum Actinomycetota; class Actinomycetes; order Kitasatosporales; family Streptomycetaceae; genus Streptomyces; species Streptomyces sp. NPDC059452. The sequence continues at coordinate 284,487 of NZ_JBHYVE010000004.1, read as the reverse complement.
GGGGAATGACGTGGAAGACGGTGGCAGGCGACGACGGAGGAGGTGGGCGGTCCTCGGCGCGGCGCTGGCGGGGACGGTGCTCATATCCGGCGTCGGACTCTGGGCTACGGACAGCTGGCCCCTCAAGGACAGCTACTGCTGGGGCGCCTGGAAGCAGGACAGCGGACCGCGCTTCCTCGGTGAGAAGGGGATCGCCCTCGCCGATGCCCGACGGGCCTCCGCCGAATCGGGAACACCCGGCTCCGACGGGGCGACGGCGACCTGCACGCTCACCGTGACGTCCGCCCTTTCCGACAGCCACTCCGAGGAGCCGACGCGCTTCGAGGACAAGGTGACGCTCAGCTACGGGCCGGTGCCCGAGGCCCCGGGCGAGCGGCGCGCGTGGATCGACCGCTACTTCAACGGTACGGCCTCGCCCCTGCCGGACGGGCTGGACGGGCTCGTCGCCGACGACCGGGGGATGCTGATCCTGCCCGAGGCGTGCGATGTGGACGGCCGGCCGTCGGCGGTGACCCTGTGGGCGGAGGGCTGGGGCGACGGCCATCTGGGCAAGGTCGCGATGTCGCTGTCCCTCGGCTCCGAGTCCGATGTCTCCACGATGCTGCTGGACGCGGCGGACACCGGGATGCGGAAGGCGGGCTGCGCCCCGGAGAAGCCGCTGCGGATGTCCTCGCCGCTGGTGCGGCTGGCCGAGCGCACGGGTTCGGGGGCCGGTCGCCCCATCTGCCGTATCCCCGGGGTGGAGTTCCCGCTGGAGAAGGGCGGCCGGAACAGCGACGTGCGGGTGGGGGTGGTCGGCGACCGGCTCCAGACCTGCTCGGTGGTCTGGACGAAGCGCGGCGCCCCGGACGAGCCGGCGGCCCAGTTCGTGATGGCCGGATCGCCTCGTACGGCCGCGGTGTTCGCCGGACTTCCCGAGGGCGCCGAACACGGTCTCGTACGCACCACCTGCGACGGGCGGAGCACGGTGTTCTACGCCCACATCGGCACCGGGCTCGGGGACGCCGGAGGGAAGAAGGACCGGCGCGTCTTCGAGGCCTTCACCGCAGCCGTGGGCCAGCGCATCGGATGCGAGCCCGCGAAGGGGACCGAAGAGACCGAGGGAACTACTGAGGGGGCGGCAGGATGACGGACAACACCAAGGCCGGGGACGGGGCTCAGGCGCGGGAGACGACGGGCGCTCGGGAGGCGACAGGTGCTCCGGTGACGACGGGCGCTCCGGAGACGGCAGGGGCTCTGGAGACGACGGGCGCTCCAGAGACGACAGGTGCTCCGGTGACGGCAGGGCCTCCGGCCCCCGTGGCGTACACCCCGCGCGAGCGGGCCTCGTTGCTCCTGCGGCGGCTGGTCCGCAGCCGGGTCGCCCAGGCCGTCACGGCGGCCGGGCTCGTCGGCGTACTGCTCGGCGCCGGTACGGTCGCCTGGCGTACGGACACCCTCCCGCTGCTCTCCCCCGACCCCTGCTGGGACACCTTCGACAGCGACCTGGTCACGCGGGTGTTCGGCGACCGCGAAACCGTCGCCGAGACCCAGCGGCTCCGGACCGACCCCAACAGCCGGGTCGCCTCGTACGGGCAGTGCCGTATCACCGGCTACGAGGACGGGGAGAAGGGGCGGGCCGCACGTCAGCTCACCGTCCAGGTCCACACGCTCTCCCGGCACGGGGCCAGGGACAGCAGGGTGTGGCCCGGCGAGTTCCTGGCGTCGGACATGGTTCCGCTCGGAGAGGGGCTGCCCGGCATGGTGTCGCCGTCCCGGGCCTGGCTGGCGCTGCCGGAGAGCTGCACCGGAGAACCGGACATCCTGTCGACGCGGACCGTGGTGGACCTGGCCATGGGCGATGTGACCGACGGCGACATCGCCCCGCGGCGCGCCCCCAAGGACCGGGCCGCCCTCTCCGACGCGGTGGTGGCGGTGACCAACGGTGTCCTGCGGGAGCTGGGCTGCTCCGGTACGTACACGGCTCCCGCTCCGGAGAAGCTCGGCGACCTCGTCGGCTGGCAGGACACGGATCCGGACGCCTTCTGCGGGATCAAGGGGCTCCGCCTGCCTGCCGCCTACCGCGACGCGCTGAACCGCGTACGGGCGGGCGGTGGCAGCGGCCCCGCCCGTACCTGCGAGGCCACCCGCAACTCCCCGTCGGGCGACCTGCGCCTGACGACCGTCGTGGAACCGGGTGTGGCCCGGGTGTTCGCCGAGGACGCGACCCACGACGGCACGTCATTGCGCGGCCCGAAGGGCGGCACCCCCGGGTGGGGCTCGGTCAACGTGATGCGCGGGGTGTACATGGCGCAGTGCCAGAGCGGTGACGTGGCCTTCGTGGTCGAGGAGGTGAAGTCCGTCATCAGCAAGGGCGAGGACAAGGGCAAGGAGCCGAACCTGGTCCGGGCGCTGCTGCCCGCGTACGTGGAGGCGGAGGCGGAACGCATCGGCTGCGGCCCGATCCGGCTGAAGCTGCCCTGAGGGGCGGAGGGAGCCTTCCTCTGTAGGCGTCCAGTCGGCATCTTCACGTGCCCTGCCCTGCCTCTACTGGGGCTCCTCCCCCTGCAGAATTGCCGCTCGGGCTGCCCAGGCCAGGATGCTCTGCCCACGCATGGACAGTCCGAGCCGGTTCCAGTGGAAGATCACGTGGTAGCTGAGCACCTGCCGCAGCCCGCGGTCGAGTGTTCCGTCCTGCACGCCGTAGGCGAGCGCGTGGCCGGTGCTGCGGAAGGCGTCGGCCCACTCGGCGATGGGCTCCAGCGGACCTCCGGGACGCAGCAGTGCGTCGATGTCGGCGAGAAGCAGGGGGCGGATCTCCTGGGCTCGGGCGTTGAGCCGTTCCGGCGGCACGTCGCTGACGGCCGAGCGGTGCTCCGTCGTGATGACGCGGTCCCAGACGTCCCCCTGCTCGTACCACTCCAACCGTGCGGCGCGCATCATGATGGTGCACAGCAGGACGGACAACTCCCTGGGCCCGATGGTGAGATCGTCGCGCAGGCGCAGCTGCTGGATCTCTCGGCTGTCGGTGACGAACAGGGCGTGTGCGGCCGTCATGCTGGTCTTTCCGCCGAACGCTGTCGTCTCCGGCTCGTAGATGCCGGGCCACCAGCGCTGAAGGTGTCCGTCGGAGACGAGGCGGTCGAAGCCGTCCCGGACCGTCAGCTTGGCACCGCTCACGGGCTGGACCCGGAGACGCAGCCGCCAGCAGGGGTGCTTTCTGGTGTACCACCAGCCGTCGATCGCGTCGGCGGCGTCCGCCTCGCGCAGGATGGGCAGGACATGCGCGGCGAAGGTGCTGTCGGCGTTGGACCGGCCCGTGAAGTGGAGGTACGCCTGCCACCAGTCGGTGGTGGCCTCGTGGTGGACCAGGGCTTCCCGGCCGGCCTGGTCGTAGACCGCGACTGCGTCGGAGAGGACCACGGGGTCCATCCGGTACTGCCGCGCCGCGTCGGCGAGCGGCAGGCCGGCCAGGACGGCGAGGACGGCGTGCTGCGTCGGACTCGGCTTGGGTTGCTGAGTCAGTTGATCAAGAGACATGCGTCCCATCCAGTGCTCGGTGCCTGCTGCGAGGCGAATGTGGTGAGGGCGAGTGCGGTGCCGGCCGCGCCGTTGATCAGGCCGGGAGCCGATGAGGAGCAGGGCTGGCCGGATGTGATGAGGGCATCACCAAGGCGTTCCGCGAGGGTGTGCAGCCCCGGATCGAGCGCGTCTACGGCTGCGCGGTGAGCGGTCTGGTAGATGCCTGCCCATCCGTGGCAGAGGCCGCTGTCTGTGACCAGGGCGAGTTGCGCGGGATCGGACAAGGCCCGGTACAGGGCGTCCTCGTAGAAGTTCTGGAGTGTGGGTGAGCGCAGGGCGATCCCCGCGAGTTGCCCTGCCCGTGCGATGCCCGTTGTGCCGTAGCACCAGCTCGGACGGGCGGGGGCGTCGTGATGAGGTTGGCCGCGGTCGTGGTCGCGCCGGGAGATGTGCTCCGGCCACCACGGGCCGGAATCGCCGTGCTGGCACCAGGCGTCGAGGTGGGCGCAGATGGTGAACATGGCGTCCTGGTGACCACGGACGGTGATGCCGCGCCGCAGGGCCTGGGCCAGGAGGAGGAGCGGGCCGGTGATGCCGTGGGCTGCCCCGAAGTTGCTGTGCCCGCCCGGGAAGTGAGGCGACTCGCCGCGCGCCGGGTCATGGCGGACCCACCAGCCGGGCAGCCCGCGCCCGTCAACGGTGAGCGGCCGGGTCAGGGCGACGAGGTACTGCAAGATTCTCTCCAGGGCTGGGCCCTCGGGCTCGGCGCGCAGGAGGTAGGCGCCGATCCCCGTGAGGCCGTAGAAGAGGTCGTACTCCGCGAAGGTCGGCAGTTCTCCCCTGCCGATGCGGGCGAGCGCGGCGTCCACGCGGCGGTGGGCGAGGTCGGTGATGTGCTGGTGCAGGGTCGTGCGCGCCGAGGCGTACAGATGCTGGTAGGCCGGAGGAACGGTGGCGAGGACGAAGCCGACGGCCGGGGCGCCGAGGAACAGCCCCGTCTGGTCGGCCGCGCTGATGGGTCCTGAGGCCGCACTCGTGATCCATCGGTGGGCGGAACGCCAGGAGCCGTCGTACCGGCTGGCCATCTCGATGTGCAGCAGACTGATTCCGGCAGCGCCGTCGGCGAGCGACTGCACCGCCCAGGGCTCCTCCGGGGGCGGGGGAGCCGGTTCAGCCAGATCGGCGGTGTACTGCTTCAAGATCGTCTCGGCGGTGGTTTTCAGTGTGGTCATCGGGCCGTCATCCGGTGCTGGAGGGCCGCTGTACGCACGAGTCGGATCGTGGTCTCCTCGGTGCGCGGATCGACGCCGAGAGCTCGGACGTGGTGTTGGTGCAGCAGCGACCGGGCGACGTCGAGCGGATCACGCTCACCGACCAAGGCCGTCCGGTAGGCGTCCACGGAGGCGGCGCGGGCCCGCCACGCTTCGGTGACCTGCGGGCCCCTGGGGAGGGTCGCGAGCGCAGAGGCACCGTTCGGCCTGGTGAGTTCGAGCACTTGGCTGCGTAGGGTTCGGTCCAACCGTCCTGTGCCTTGGGGGAGGTTGCCCACCAGCCACTCTTCGGCCGCCACAGTGTCCGGTGCCAGGCGCGTGACGAGGTGCAGGGCGCTGGCGGATGCGAGGGCTTGCGGTGCGAAGGCATCGGTGTGCTCGGCGAGCTGGATCTGTGCAAGGGCGGCGGCAGAGTCCGCGGCGAACACCTGGTGCGCGGCGTCCATGGCCGGCCCGTGGCCGAAGCGTCCGGTCTGCGGCTGGTATGGGGCCAGGGCGAGTCCGGACGCGAGCCCCATCGTGTGCAGGCTGTCGGCCCACGCGCGGACGTGCCGTGCGCCGACTTCGTACGAGTCCGGCGACAGGAGCAGGGTGAAGTCGAGGTGCTGGTCGGCGTCCGGCCGGGCCATCTCCCGGTGGCGGGTGAACCACCAAGTCGGCGGCTCCTCCCCGAATGCGGCGAGCAGGTGGGGGAGGTGGTGGCTCAGGATCTCGTCGTAGCGGCGCGGATGGGCGTGGAGCTGTGCGTGAAGAGCGTCGCCGCCGCCCGGCAGATGCCGCTCGGCGCCCGGCGACGTAGTGGGGTGCGGCCGGGGCACGTACGGGGTGTCCGGCTCGGAACGGCCCAGCGAGAGCCAGATCTCGTGTGCCCGTCCGATCCAGCCGTGGGCGTCTGCGTCCGGTACCTCGCGCAGCTCCACGCGCCGGGCGTTGTCGAGGTGGGCGCGCAGGACCCGGAGGTGGACCGGGTGGGACAGGTCGAGCGGGAGGCGCTGGTCGTACTCGATGACGGCGACCTGCATCGGGACCCGCTGCCGGTCCCGCCAGGCGGCGAAGGCGTCCGCCCACTCCTGCCTCGGGGCTTTGCGGCCGGGCAGGTCTGCCGCCATCAGCAGCCATCGGGCCTGCGTGAGGATGGTACGGCGGTAGCGGACCCGGGGGAGGTACGGGAGCCGAGAACCGGCGCCGAAGTCGAACGGCTTGTAGGCGGCGTACCGTCCGTTGGCCACCTCGGCCAGGAACCGGGCCAGTGGTGGGGTCTGGGTTCCGCCTTCCAGGGCGTGCAGGACCCGCACGTCGATGTGCCGGCCGGTGGAGAGCTGGACGAGATGGAAGCTGCGCGGGTCGGCGGTGACGGCGATGTCGGCGAGCCGGATCGTCGTCTCGTCGCGCTCCTGGTGGCCGGACAGCTCGATGACGTGCGGCAGCAGTCGCGATGTGCGGGTGACGTTCTCGTTGCGGTGCCGACGCGGCGGGAACACGAGCTGCGCGGTGAGGCGGTCCGGTGCTTCGCGATAGCTGGTGGCGAGGGCGTCTTGGTGCTCGGGCGGCAGGACGTGGGCGAACCGACCGGCCATGCTGCTGCCGGGGCGGGGCGCCGCCGTGAGCAGGAGTTCGAACGTGCCGCTGGACAGCGCCCGGGTGCTGGGGGCGTGGATCTCGAAGGCGGCCTCCACTCGGGGCACGAACAGCCGCTCGTCCGTTCCGGCGGCCTTCTCCAGGGCATGGACCATGTCGTCCGTCAGCCGCAGTTCGTCGCGGCCGTCGAGGAGGACTTGCTGCATCAGCGCGAGCAGCAGTTCGTCGCGGTCGGTGCGCACCTTCAGGGAGGCTCCGCGTTCGGAGCCGATGTATCCGGCGGGCAGCCCGAGGCCGCTGTCGGCAACCAGGTTCATCACCGGCACCAGGGCGCCGACGCCGTACTGGGCCCGGAACCGGCGGTGGTAGTCGCGCCAGTGCTGATAGCCGTAGGGCTGGGGGGTGGTCCGGTAGAGGGCCGACACGGCTGCCTGCGCTTCCGCGATCACGGCCTGCGGGAGCTGGGTCTCGCAGTCGAGGGCGGTATCAATGAGCAACGGTGTGGGCGTGACGGCGGTGAGGGCGCGCATTCGTGTGGCGAGGGCGCTCACGCTGATGTCGGAGAGCGTCGGCTGGTGGGCGGATACCTCGTCGCGTAGTGCGTACAGCTCGTGGACCAGGTCCCGCACGTCAGGGATGCTGTCCGCGTCGTGCTGTTCCAGTTCGTGGCACAGGTGCTGGAGGGGGTCCACGGTGGTCATGGGTGCCCACAGGCTGGTGATGAGGAACCGCTGCTCGACCAGGACGGTGAGAAGCGCGTCGATCTGCTCCGGTGTGGCCTGCGGGAAGCTGTCGCGCAGGTGGCCGTACAAGGCGCCGTAGGGGATGGGCGAGCGGGCGGCGTCCATGACGGCGGCCACCGGCCGGGCATTGCGGACGGATATCTCGACCGGGGCCAGCAGGACGGCGTGGCCGTCGGAGGGCGGGCCCGGCGCCACGAGCCGATCGCCCCGCGTGTGGGCGGCGTTGTTGGCGACGAGCGGGAGCCGCTTCAGTAACGCGAGGGTGCGTTGAAGCCGACGGACCATGTCGGTGACCCATTCGGAATCCGGCCGGATGAGCACGCGGTGTTTGTCGCCCCACCGCGCGCTTGCCCTGGGGCCGACCGTCACCGGAGCGGTTCCGGCGAACAGGCCCAGCGGGGTCGGCCGGTGCTGCCACCGCAGGAGGTAGGAGACCGTCGATACCGCGGTGCGGCGGACATGACGGGGATCGGTCTGTCGGCCTTGGACGACTGCCCCGATGGCGTCGGACAGGACGGGGGTGGCCAGCTCCAGCGCGTCGCGGAAGCCATCGCATTCCCAGACGCGGTTCAGCCACCCGCGAGTGGCGGCCACGTTGTCCAGGTCGAGAGTACGGGGGAGGTCTGCCGGTCCGGTGCTGGTGGTGGCGCGCAGCATGGCGGCACCCTGCCATCGGTGGTCGGCGACTGCTCGGGAAACCATGGGCCCTCCGTCTGACGGGGCGGGTGAGGGGCCGGTGGGCCGGGCGGAGCACTTCGCTCGGCCCACCGGGAGGGAACGGCCTGGATCAGGCCGGGTCCTCCGTGAAGGAGCCGCAGGCGGAGGCGCCGGTCGCGCAGGTGGTGCCGCAGCCGTCGCCCGTGGAGCACATGAGCTTGCCGTACGCGTGCTCGGCGATGACGACCTTCACGTCCAGGGGTGCGAAGTCGTCGTCCAGGCCCGCCAGCGGGGCGGGAGGGGCCAGAGTGGCGCTCGTCATGTTCGTGCCTTTCCTCTTGGTGTCCGGATGGGGTGGAACAACCTGGCTTCCCGCGTTACGCCGAGGGCCAGGAGAGCGAGACCCGGCTGTGCACCTTGTCGATGACCCGGTCGGCCGGGATCTGGTCATCAGAGGTGTTGGCCGGATAGACCCGGATGACCGGGCTGGGGCCGCCGCGCCGACTGGCCTCCCAGTCACGGAGCACGTCGGCGACCTGGTCGGCGAACTGCTTCGCGTTCGGGCCGAGGGTGTGCACGCCGTACTCGATGTGCTTGTTGTCCTCGGTGCGGCGGGTGACGAGGTAGGCGAAGGTGTCGTCCTCGACGGCGGCGAGGGCGAACCGCTTGTTCACGGGGGTGACCAGGCCCGTGTCCAGGTTCTCGTCGACGGCCATCGTGCAGAAGCCGGGCAGGCTGATGGCCATGGCCATCTGGAGGGTGTCGATGAGTTCCGAGAGGCCGATGACGACGCCTGTCCACAGCTCGTGGCGCGGGAACGTGACCGCGTTGTCCAGTCGGTGTGGGTCGGCCGGTAGCCCGTCGTCGAACTTCAGCCCGATCTCCGGTGTGCCGTTGACGAGAAGAAGTTCTTCCCGGTGGGCTGTCGAGCCCTGCATCGGGACGAAGCCGCAGATGAGCGCCGACACGCTCTCCAGGTACGGGCCGTGTTCGCCCGTGATCTGCGTGAAGGCGACCGACCGGGTCAGGCCACGCATCCGCAGCGGCACCACAAGTCGACCGCCCTGCTTGAGCTGCGCGGTCCACGCCGGGGCGATGTCCCAGGCTCCAGCGGTCACCATGACGACGTCGACCTCGCCGAGCTCCGGAATGGGCTCGGCGGCGTCGGCGGTGACGACACGCACCCGGTCGTAGCCGTGCTCGTTCAGGAGCCGGTGCGCCCGTTCGGTGACGACAGGGTCGATGTCCACGGTGACGACCTCGCCGTCCTCACCCACGAGCTCGGCGAGGTAGGCGGCGTTCAGCCCGCCCGAACCGATCTCCAACACGCGCATACCGGGCTTCACCTGGGCCTGTTCCAGCATCATCGCCTGGATCTGCGGGGCGGAGACGGAGCTGAGCTGCACACCGTGTTCGTCCGTCTTGGTGATCACCGCCGCGTACGTGTCGTACGCCTTGTCCAGCGGGGTGTCGGGAATGAACGCGTGCCGGGGCACCTTGCGCATCACGGCTTCGATCTCCGGGGAGGAGATACTGCCGCCCGCGCGCAGTTCGTCCACCACCTTGTTCCGGAGACGGGTTGCTTCGTCGGGCTCGACGGTCGTGTTCGTCATGGACTTCCTTCGGTCGTACGTGTTGGGGGATGCAGGCCGGCATCGTGTGCCGGATGGGCCGGGCAAACCGGGGGCGAACGTGCTCCGTTCTCGTCGGCGCATCGACGGGGCCATGCGCTGGACGGCAAGTTGGGGGAGGCTCACGCCCGCGGAGGGCTGCCCGGCGGGCCGGTTCGTGTCGACCAGCCCGCTGGGTGGTTCGCGGGTGGGTTGGGGCGTGCGTCACTCGATCCCCTTGATGCAGCGGGCCTCGATCAGCTTCGATCAGGTCAACGGTCACGAAGGCGAGACGGCGGGCGAGTCCGACGGCCTGCCGATAGCCAGCCGGAGTGGGCTCCTCCAGCAGAGGAACTCCTCGCTCGACCAGGCGGGTCATCTCGGCACTGGGCGGGAAGCTGTCGTCAGCCACCGTGATGTCGCTGAGCCGCTTCAGGTGTCTGCGGAGGCGGCCGAGCAGGGCGACAGCCGTTGCGACAGGTGGCGGCTGACTGCCGATCGCCGCGTCGAGGTCGTCGAAGACCTCCTCGATGTCGAGGGGTTCCCACGCCCGGAACCGCTCCAGCACGAGCCGTAAACCGTCCGCGTCGAGCGGTGGCGTCCACTTCCGGGCTGGAGGTTTCGGAGCCACTGCGGTGCTCACCGCTCTCTCCCCACCGAGGTCTCGATCACAGCCCAGGTGACCTTGCCCCACGGGTGCGTTTCGTAGCCCCACCAGGAACTCATCGCCGCGACCAGACTCAGACCCCGGCCGCTCTCAGCTGTCAGGTCGGCCGTCCTCAGGTGGGGAACGTCGTGCGAGCGGTCGGAGACTCCGATGCGGACGGCACCGTTGCTCGGACGCTCGATGTGGATGCGCGACACCGGGGTCTCGGTGTGCTCGACGGCGTTGGCCAGCAGTTCGGTGACGATGGTCTTTCCCCAGCCGGTCACGTCGTCGTCCATGCCCCAGACCGCCAGCACCCGGGAGACGAAAGCGCGGGCGAGGCTCACGGACTGACGTACGCAGGGCACTTCTGCGGCGTAACCCGGGGAGTCGATCGCATTCGGTTGAGCGACGGTCATGGTCACGAGGTCTTTCCCTCCGGCTGGGGTTCCCGGTCCGGACAAGCAAGGCAGGACCGGGCTTTCCTCCGTGCCGCCGCACCGAACTCGGCTTGGCGACCGATGACCAGTCAACGAGCGACGAGCGCAGCGCAACAGGAAGAGTCCCGGATTCGTGCACGTCCACCAACCGGAAGACTTTGCGTTTCCCTTACCCGAGCTCTAGGTACCAGCGTGACGGTGGAGCTACGTTCGGCGCATGGGAGGAAATCTCGTTCTTCAGGCCCGACTTGATCAACTCGGTCTGACACAGGAGGAGTTGGCGGAGCGCCTGAACGCCGCGCTGCACGGGATCACCGGTCGGCCCGGCGATTTTTCCTCCCGGACGGTGCGCAACCTGCTCAACGGATCAAGCCGACGCCCAATCGGACGCACTTGCGCCGCACTTGAGCGTGTGTTCGGCTGCCCCGTGGCGGACTTAGGGTTCAGCGCACCCAGCTCCATGCAACATCCCCCGGAGGGCTCCGTGCGGCGTCGCGACTTCATCGCTTCCACCACCGGGACGGCAGCCGCAGTCGTTCCCGTGGTCAAGCAACGTCGGTCGGTGGGCATGACGGACGTGGCCCGAGCATCGGCCGGCATGAACCGGCTCGTGGAGGCCGACGACCGCCAAGGCGGGCACGCCTCCCTGGCTACCGCAGCCCTCGAAGCTCGCGCCAAGGTGCTGGAGCTTCAGCAGCGGAACGCCGGCGAACGTGTACGCCGTGCCTTGTACGCGCTCGCGGCCGAGTTCACCACCGTCGCCGCCTGGTCGTGCATCGACCTACGTGACCTGGACAAGGCCCGGACGTACCTGCACGAGTCGTCCACGTTCGCCGGCCTCTCCCAGGACCCGCCCACGGCCATGCGCGTGTGGGTCAACATGGCCATGCTCGCCTACCAGCGGAAGAACTGGCCGGAACAGCTCGCGGCAGCTCAGGCGGCCAACGCCTCCCCAGCCGCCCGCAGAGACCCGTTCTTCGGCTCCATGGGCCGCGTCCGTCTCGCGCTCGCCCACTCGTCGCTGGGAGACCTGCGGGGCGCTCGCCGGTCCCTGGGCGCAGCGCAGGAGAACTACCGGAAGGCGGCCGAGGACGAGCGTCCTCGATGGACCGCGTTCTACGGGCCGGCGGAACTCAACCACCTCGCGGCGATCATCCTCAACCACAACGGGGAGCCCGCCGAAGCCGAGGCGATGGCTCACCGGTCCCTGGCCAGGATCCCGGCGGAGTTCCAGCGCAACCGCGCGCTGGCCACCTGCCAGCTCGCCCTGGCGCAACTCCGCCAAGGCGAGCCCGAGCAGGCCACGGCGACTGCGGGCACCGTCTTCACGATCATGGAGGGCGCTCCACTGCCGGGACGCATGCGCACCCTGATCGGAGACTTCCACCGAGACCTGTTCCGGCTGGCGCCGTCCACGACGTACGCCCGCGACTGGGCAGACCGCATGCGAGATGAATGGAGCCGAACGTGACCAGGGTGATCGACCTGCGGCACTACGCACAGGGAAGCCTCCCCGAGGGCTTCAAGCAGATGCTGATCGATGTGCATGCCGACGCCTACGCCGACGCGATGGACAACGAGTTCAACCAGCGGTTCCCGTGGTTCGTCGATCACTGGTCAGGAATGGACGGCTTCACCTGCGTCGTCGCCTTCGACGGTGACGAGCCGACCGGCTTCGCGTACGGCGCCCCGCTCCAGCCGGGCCGCGAGTGGTGGCGTTCCACGGCGTTCGCGCCGAACAACGGCTACACCGCGACCTACGCCGTCTCCGAGGTCATGGTGCGCCCGCAATGGCGGAGGCAGGGGATCTCGGAGCGGCTCCACGAAGCCCTGCTGAAGGAACGCGGCGAAGATCTTGCGGTGCTCCTGGTCGACGTGACGCACCCAAAGGTTCAGGGCCTGTACGAGACGTGGGGCTATGAGAAGGCGGGCGAGCAGCAGCCCTTCGCCGACTCCCCGGTGTACGCGGTCATGGTGAAGAGGCTGCATCCCTGAGCAGCGCCATCTCCGAGTCACCTCGCTGCTACGCCGTGTACCGGTCGACTGGTGGTCGCTGATCGCCAAGGCGACGTACTCAGGACCTCGATAGCGCTTTCGGCCAAGACGCTGGGGTAGCGCCCTCGGAGGTGTCCGGCGCGGCCCAGGCTTTGACTCCGGCCCCCGTTCATCCCCGCGCGACGATCTCCCGGGCCAGCGCGGCCAGCTCCGGCAGGGCGGGGTGGCCCGGGCCGTCGCGGCGGGCGAGGAGGACCGGGACGCCCGGGGCGTCGTCGAGCGGGAGGTAGGCGACCCCGGGGTGCGGGTGCATGGCGGCGGTGGAGGCGCCCGAGACACCGCTGCCGCGCCCGGCGGCGATGGCGGTCAGCCAGTCGTCGGTGTTGGCGACGGTGAGGGTGGCGGTGGGCCGGGCGTGCGGCGGCCAGAGCTCGGGGGTCGTGCTGCCGGAGACGGGGTTCAGGACGACGGGGCCGCCCGCGAGGTCGGCGAGGCGGAGGGACGTACGGGAGGCCAGCGGGCCGTCCGCCGTCACCGCCGCCACCCGCGCCTCGGTGAACAGCACCTCGGTGACGAGCCCCGGCGCCCGCACCGGTCCGCGCAGTACCGCCGCGTCGACCTCGCCCCGGGTGAGCCCGGCGGTGCGGTCGTCGATCCGGAGCAGCTCCAGCGGGGTCTGCGGGTGGCGTTCCTGCCAGGTCCGCAGGAGCGGTGTGGTGTACGGGCCGAAGGCCGACCAGGCGTGCCCGAGCCGCAGGGGCCAGTGGCGCAGCCGCCCGGGGGCGAGGGCCTCGTCGAAGGCGGCGACCGCGGTGGCGGCCTTGTCGCGGAAGGCGACGCCCTCGGGGGTCAGGGCGAGGTGGTGGGTGGAGCGGTCGACGAGCCGGACGCCCAGGTGCCGTTCCAGGGCGGCGAGGGTGCGGGAGACGGCGGGCTGGGTGAGGCCGAGGTGCGCGGCGGCCCGGGTGACGTTGCCCTCCTCGGCGACGGCGAGGAAGGCCCGCAGATGGCGGAGCTCGACGGCACGGCCGGGATGCCTGGGGCCTGCGGGTACTCCGGCGTTTCCTGTGTCTCCCCGGCTGTTCATGCGTCCGGAGCATAACGGGAGTCCAGAAGTCATTTCACGGGACGCGCTCGGATGCCTAACGTGGAGCCTGCGCCGCCGTGGTCGCGGCACATCGTTTCGTACCTTCTCCGTACTCCATCCGTACTCCCTCCGTATCCTCCTCGCACCCCCTCGTACCTCCGGAAGGCCGCCCGTGAACGTCAAGCGCACTGCCGCAGAGTCGGCGGCCGCAGCTGTCGCCGTACCCGAGGCGGTGCCCGCCCTGGTCGCTGCCGACCACGGCGGCGCCCGCGGGCCCGGTTCCGGGGCGAAGGGCAGCGGCGGTGGCAGCGGGCGCGGTACGCAGCTGGTGCCGGTCGTGCTGGTGGTCGCGGGCGGCCTCTCCGTCCAGTTCGGCTCGGCCATCGCGGCGCTGCTGATGCCGAGGGCGGGGGCGCTCGGCGTCGTCATGCTCCGGCTGGCGGCGGCCGCGCTGATCCTGCTGGTGGTCTGCCGGCCGAAGCTGCGCGGCCACTCGCGCGCCGACTGGGGCACGGTGGTGGCCTTCGGCGTGGCCATGGGCGGTATGAACACGCTCTTCTACCAGGCGCTGGACCGCATCCCCCTCGGTATCGCCGTCACCCTGGAGGTGCTCGGCCCGCTGGCCCTCTCCGTCTTCGTCTCCCGCCGCCTGATCAACGTCGTGTGGGCCGGGCTCGCCCTGGTCGGCGTGGTGCTGCTGGGCGGCGGGGGCGCCGACCGCCTGGACCCGGTGGGTGTGGCGTACGCGCTGGGGGCGGGGGCGATGTGGGCGGCGTACATCGTGTTCAGCGCCCGCACCGGCCGCCGCTTCCCGCAGGCGGACGGGCTGGCCCTGGCGATGGTGGTCGCCGCGGTCCTCTCACTGCCGCTGGGCCTCTGGGAGTCCGGCGCCAAGCTCACCGTGCCCTCCACCCTGGCGCTCGGCGCGGCGGTGGCGGTCCTGAGCTCGGTGCTCCCGTACACCCTGGAGCTCATGGCCCTGCGCCGGCTGCCCGCCTCCACCTTCGCGGTCATGATGAGCCTGGAACCGGCGATCGCGGCCACCGCGGGCTTCCTGATCCTGAACCAGGCCCTGTCCACGACGGACGCCCTGGCCATCGCGCTGGTCATCGGGGCGAGCATGGGCGCGGTGCGCAGCCAGCCGGGGGCGCGGCGGCGGGAGTGAGCCGCGAGGCCCTCGCCTTCACCTTCTCGGGCGTCCCGCGACGGTGTCACCCGCCCCGGTATATCCGCAGGTCAGACGGGTTGCTGTCCCGCGATTGCCCGGGTCGGCGGGTTCCGTGGACGGGGCCCGGCGGACGGGGGGAGTCTCGGTGACGTACCGACCGGCGGCACGGTCCACGGACCCCGCCGCCGCGTCGGGCGAACCGCGAACGTCCTATGCAAGGAGACTGTGATGGCATCACGCCAGGGCCTGACTCTGATCACCGCGGCCGCCGTTCTCGGCGGCGGCCTCGCCCTCGCGCCGGCCGCCACCGCCGCCCCCGCCGCCGGTCCGGCGACGGTCGCCGCGGCGAAGGCGAAGCCGAAGAACACCCAGTGTGTGCTGAAGACGGCCAAGTGGACCACCTGCAAGAAGGCCGGCAGCATCACGGTGAAGAAGGGGAAGACCCTCGAAGTCGAGCTGGTGTCCTCCGGCAACAAGCCGATCGACCTCCGCATCGCCAACCAGAACTCGAAGGCGCTGGCCAAGAAGAGCAACGTCCGGCCCGGCTCCGGATACACGCTCTTCTGGAACAACAGCGGTAAGGCCAAGAAGGTCAAGATCCAGGCCGACCGGGATCAGCCGATGAAGATCAACGCCAACATCCGCTACCGGATCAAGTAACCGGCCGCACGCCCGTCGGCGAACCGCTGCGAAGCGGCTCGCCGACGGGCGTCTCCGTTGTCCGGCCCCGAGCCTCGGTCGGATGCCGGATGCCGGATGCCGGATGCGGGGTGGTGCCAGGTGCCAGGTGCCAGGTGTCAGGTGGCGGATGTCGGGTTACGAGGGCACAGGTGACGCCCCTGGAAGGGGTTTGTCGCTGCCGTGCCGCGTGCAGCCCTTTTCCCCCGTCGACAATTCCCAGCAGGTTTTCACCTGACGGGGGGAGGGCGCCGACAGCATGAAGGTGAAGGCGGCGAGGTTGGCATCGTCGGGGACCACCTCGTCGAAGGTGCGGCCGTCCTTCCGGACGACCTCGACCCGGTCCCCGGGAACGGCGGACTTGACGCGTGCCCAGGCGGTTCTGCACGTACTGCTGTAGCGGACTTCGACGAACCTCCCCTGGACCCGGCTCACCGCCGCGGTCCAGGCGTCGCCGCCGCACCCCATCTCCACCGCGTCCTTGCCGTCGCACGCCGTGCCGAAGCACTGCGCCTCCACGCCCGTGACCGGTGGCTCCTGGGCGCTCGGGGTGCCGGAAGGGGAGCCTCGGCCCGGGTCGTCGGCCGGGGAGGCGCGGAGCACGGCGACCGTACAGACGACGGCGAGGGCCACGGCCGCTGCGGCCGAGACCGCCAGGACTCTCCGGCGGGGCCGCCGGGGACGGTCCCGTACACCGTCGGAAGCATCTGAGCCGGGGTCATCGGCTGCGGCAGGGGCACCGGTTCCGCTCGGCTCACCGGCCCCGGCAGTGGCCGCGACTGTGACCCCGGCTGCGGCCCCAGCCGGGGTCTCCTCCGGAGGCTCGGGGCGGGACGTCTCCCGTACGGCGGCGGTACGGGCCCGGCCGCTCCAGGCGCACTCCGCCACCTCCCACAGGGCCAGCAGCCGTTCCCCGTCCTCCCCGCCACCGCCTCCGCCACCGCTCCGGACGGCCAGGGCCTCGACCGCCGCGCGCGGGGGAAACTGCGTACCGTTGAGGAACCGTTCCCAGGACGACCTGCTGTACGGAGTCGCCTCGGCCAGGGCGGACAGGCTCAGGCCCGAGGCGTCCTTCGCCCGGCGCAACTCCCTGACGAGACGACCGACATCGGAATGCAGCCGCTCGGTTCGGGGATTTCCATCAGCCATAGGTGCAGACCATTCTTCGGCTGCCGACCGCCTTTATCGCAAGGCCATCCGGAGCCAGTTGAAATACGGACTTTTCTTCCCGTTCTATTCTTCCTCCTCCCGTGGCTGATCACTCGTAAACTGACGGGAATAAGGCAGGCAGTGTGAGGAAGGCCGCATGCACCGGTCATGGTCAATGGCGTTTATTCTGACGGCCGTTCTCGCGGTGAATGGCTGCGCGGGAGGGGACGGCTCCACTTCCCCGGCGCCCGGTTCACCGGCCGATCGCCCGTCCCCTCCGTCCCCTCCGTCCCCTCCGTCCCCTCCGTCCTCTCCCTCCCCTCCGTCCTCTCCGACCCGTCCGGCGCAGGAGAGGCCGTACGTGCACGGCACCGGACCGCTCGCCCAGCACTGGGACGACGAAGGCCTCCTCGGGGAGGACCTTCCGCTCCACAGCGACCTGGTCGCCCTGTGGCAGGCCGTGCTGTGGGCCGACGGCTATGTCAACCGGTCGCGGATCGACTGCCGTTACGACGAGCCCACGGTCCGGGCCACCCGGGCCTGGCAGAACAACCACGGGCTCCCGGCCGACGGCATCATCGGCCCGAAGACGTTCGGAAAGGCGGGGGCACGGCTCACCGAGCGCGACGGCGCCGTGTACTACGAGGGGAGGAAACACTCCGTACCCTTCCGTCGGGCCGACGACGGGAGGTATCTGGTGAAGGACGCGGGCCGGTACAAGCCGCTGCACCGCTACCGGCCGACCCTGGACGTGTGCGCGAAGACGCCCGGCTGATCCGCTGATCCGGCTGATCCGCTGACCCGGGTGACACGGGTGTTCAGTCCGTCCAGGAGCGGTTGTCCGAGGCGACGCACGCATGCTCGTCCCGCACCTGGACACAGACCTGGGCGCCGGTCCCCGCTCCATCCGGCACCGGGAGCATACGGGTGCGGCCGACGCCCGGCCGCTCGTCCAGGTGCGCGGGCAGCGGTGTGCTGACGGAGAGCCGATCCGATCCCCGTACGGGAGACACCTCACCCCAGACGGTCCCGCAGTGCGGACTGTGTTTCAGCTCCAGGCGCTGCGCGTCCCGGTCGAGCCGCCCCAGGACCCGCCCGTCCCGCGCGCACCCCGTCCGGACCGCGTCCTGCCCCTCGCAGTCGGGCCCCTGGCACTGCGCCGCCCGGCCCGGGGCCCCGGCGGCGGGGGCGGGATCGGCGGGCCAGGGCCAGGAGGGGCCGTCGGGCGTCCTGCCGGAGGACTTCGGCAGGGCCAGCAGGAGGAGCACGGCGATCCCGGCCACGAGGGAACGCACCCGCAGCGCCTGCTGTGACCGCTGGGCCTGTTGTGTCGGGGGCTCTGCTTCCCGAGGTTCTTCCCGCTGTTCCGACGACCGGTCGGGCTGGTCGGGCTGGTCGGTTAGAGCGGCCCGGGGGCAGGAATTGTCCGCAATCGGTTCACTCTTCCGGGCAGCCTTCCCAGCCGGTTCGGCCTCCGCAGCCGCTTCCCACAACACCCGCAGCCGGGCCAGATCCTGCCGCCCCGCACCGCCGAGTTTCCCGAGGGCTTCCACCGCCGCCCAGGGCGGCAGCGACGCCGCGTTTAGGTACCGCTGCCAGGAGGAGGCGCTGTACGAGGTCTTCCCCGCCAGCGAGTTCAGGCTCAGCCCGGTACGGTCCTTCAGCAGCCGGAGCCGCTCCGTCAGCCGTCGCCGCTCGGGCTCCATCTCCGCCGCCAGCGGCAACCACCGTGCCATGCGTCCCGGCCCCTTTCTTCCGACGTTTCCGATGCGAGCATGCACGCTCCAGCACCGGAAGGGCCTCCCCGGCCGTCACGCACCGGGCGGTACGGGCTGATACCGGCCGATAGCACCCCTTCGGCGGCCCCGGTCACCAGGTGCAGGCGGCCCGCAGATCGGTGATGGAGTCGGCCAGTTCGGCCGGGTGCGCGGGCCACCCCGTCCGGTGCCAGTGCTCGATCCGCCACGAGAGCCGGCGCGGCCAGAGCGGGGTGGCGGGGAGGTCCGCCACGGGGAGCCAGACGGGGACGCCGCCGTAGGTGTCCAGGGTCTCGGCGGACCCGAGCGTGCCCTCGGCCGCCATGAGGAAGTAGTGCTCGTGCCGGCCCCCCTTCCAGACCCGCGCCACCTCGCGCCCGACGCTCCCGTGGAGACCGGTCTCCTCCCGGAGCTCGCGTACGGCGGCCTCCTCGGGCGTCTCGCCCGGCTCCACCCCGCCGCCGGGGATCTCGTAGTACGGGCCGTCCTCGTCCGGCTCCTGGAAGCGGATGAGCAGCATGTGCCCGTCCTGGATCAGGAGCGCCCCGGCCCGGACCCGTACGGGAGGAACGGCGGCCGGATCGTCCACCTCGACCGCCCCCGCAGGCCCGCCACCGCCCTCCGCCCAGGCCCGCAGGACGGCCTCCGCCGTACCGGTGGGCCATATCCGCGCGTGCAGGGCCTCGTCCAGGGTGAGCGCGCGCAGCGGGCCCCGGGCCTCCGTCGCCGTACCGGGGAAGGCGTAGCGGACGGATCCGGCCTCGTGGCGCTCCTCCAGGACGAGCCGGTCACGGTCGAAGTGCGGGGTCACCAGGTGCGGTTCGGCAGTCATCGGCGGAGATTAGCAGCGGAGCGGACGGGAGCGCCCCCGGATCGCGCCCCGGCCGCGTTCCTGGACGTACCCCGGGCGTGTCCCCGGATCGCGCCCCGGCCGTGCTCCCGGCCGCATCCCCGTACGGGGTCAGCCGGCGAGCGTGTAGCCCAGCGGGCCGCCCACGATCTGGCTTTCGCAGTTCGGGTCGTTGGACTCGAACAGCTGGCGGTTGTCGCGGGTCAGGCAGCGGTAGAGCGGCAAGCTCGCCACCCCGTCCGGCGGCCCCACGGGGAGCCAGCCGAGCCGGGTCACGTACTCCTGGCCCTCGCAGTTGCGCTCGTAGGACAGGAAGTGGTCGCCCCGCACGACGCACAGGTACAGCGCGTGGGTGCCGGGAGCGGCGGAGGTGTACAACTGGCCCAGGCCGCCTTCGCGGTTGTAGCCGTCCGGCACGTGCCAGACGCTGCTCAGGTGGTCCCGGCTGCTGAGATACCGGTACAGCATGCGCGTCGGAGTGGCCGCCACCGGTTCGCCGACGCACTTCAGATGCCGTGTCGAGAACCAGTAGCCGCCGGTGATGGGGTTGTCGAAGGCAAAGGTGATCCGGCACTGGGAGCTGTGGAATCCGCTCTGGGCGGCCAGAACGAACGCCGAGTCGTACGCGGCCCGTTGGGCGATGTTCAGCGGGCCGCCGCCGGTGCCGACGAACTGGAGCTGCACCGGCCCCACGTCGGAGGCGGCCGCAGGGGCGGGGGCGGCCTGCGCGGGGGCGACTCCGGCCACCACCGTGGCGCAGGCGGTGACCAGGGCGAGCAGAACAGCGCGAAGGCGCGAAGGACGTCGCATCTGAGGACTCCTGTTGGTCATGCGGGTGATGAAGGGGAACGCGCGATGAAGGAATCGCGCATGTACGGACCGCGCTGCGGCCCGCACTCCGTACGCCCGTCATTCGACACGTTCCGGGCAGAGAACGAACAGAAGGTGTTCGGTCAATCACTGAACGGTGGGATGCGGTGCTGGCGCGAACGTGCCCGGCGGCGCCCGGACAGAAAATCATGCAAGCGTGCTTGATTGTTTCCTGGTCCGCTGCCATGCTCCTGGGCACCACACCCGGTCCCGAGGGGAGCGCACGTGTCCGATGTCGCAGCGGTGGTCGACGATCTGCGCGAGGAGAGCGACGAACTCGATCTGCTGGTACGGGCGTTGGGGGCCGAGCGGTGGCGGGAGCAGACCCCCGCCGAAGGGTGGACCGTCGCCCATCAGATCGCCCACCTCGCCTGGACCGACGGGGTCGCGCTGCGGGCGGCCACCGAGCCGGAACGGTTCGGCGAGGAGGTGGCCAAGGCGCTCGCTGCCCCCGAGTCCTTCGTCGACGAGGCCGCCGAAGCCCTGGTCGCCGCCCATGCCCCGGACGCCCTGCTCGCGCGGTGGCGGGAGGGGCGGCAGCGGCTCGGCCAGGTGTTGCGGGACGCCCCGGCGGGGGCCCGGATCCCCTGGTACGGGCCGCCGATGAGCGTCGCGTCCATGGCGACCGCCCGGCTCATGGAGACCTGGGCCCACGGCCAGGACATCGCCGACGCCCTCGGTGTCACCCGCACCCCCACCGCCCGGCTGCGGCACGTGGCGCGGATCGGGGTGCGGGCCCGGAACTACGCCTACGCCGTACGGGGGATCGAGGTGCCCGAGGAGGAGTTCCGCGTCGAACTCCACGCCCCGGACGGCGAATTGATCGCTTACGGCCCCGAAGGCGCCGCCCAGCGCGTCACCGGGCCGCTGCTCGACTTCTGCCTCCTGGTCACCCAGCGCGCCCACCGCGCCGACCTCGCCGTCACCGCCGAGGGGCGCGAGGCGGACCAGTGGCTCTCCATCGCCCAGGCCTTCGCCGGACCTCCCGGACCGGGCCGCCCGCCCCGCGCGGAGCGAGCCGTACACGCCGAGCAACCCGTACGGGGTGACCGGTGACCGCCCCCGACCCCTCTCCCGCCCGGGCCTCCAGCCCCACCGCCCCCGCCCCCGGCCCCGGCCCCAACCCCGCTTCCGACACCGCCCCCGCCCCCGCCCCCGGCCTCCGCATCGGCAACGCCTCCGGCTTCTACGGCGACCGCTTCGACGCCGTACGCGAGATGCTCATCGGCGGCCCCCTCGACGTCCTCACCGGCGACTACCTCGCCGAGCTGACCATGCTCATCCTCGGCCGCAGCCGCCTCAAGGACCCGGAGAAGGGGTACGCCACCACCTTCCTCCGCCAACTCGAAGAAGGGCTCGGGCTCGCCCATGAGCGTGGCGTGAAGATCGTCGCCAACGCGGGGGGTCTCAACCCGGCCGGACTGGCCGATGCCGTACGGAAGTTGGCCGCCAAGGTCGGCGTGCCGGTCACCGTCGCCCATGTCGAGGGCGACAGCCTGCCCGTGCCGGACGGGTTCCTCACCGCCAACGCCTACCTCGGCGGCGCCGGGATCGCCGCCTGCCTGCGGGCCGGGGCCGACATCGTCGTCACCGGCCGGGTCACCGACGCGGCCCTCGTCACCGGCCCGGCCGCCGCCCACTTCGGCTGGGGCCCGGACGACCTGGACGCCCTCGCGGGGGCCGTGGTCGCCGGGCACGTACTGGAGTGCGGGACACAGGCGACCGGCGGGAACTACGCCTTCTTCGGGGACCACGACGTCCGCCGCCCCGGCTTCCCCCTCGCCGAGATCCACGCCGACGGGTCCTCCGTGATCACCAAGCACGACGGTACGGGAGGCGTCGTCGACCTCGGTACGGTCACCGCCCAACTCCTCTACGAGACCGGGGGAGCCCGGTACGCCGGACCCGACGTCACCGCCCGCCTGGACACCGTACGGCTCACCCCCGACGGCCCGGACCGCGTCCGCATCGACGGGGTGCGCGGCGAGGCCCCGCCCCCCACCCTCAAGGCCGGGCTCACCCGGCTCGGCGGCTGGCGCAACGAGGTCGTCTTCGTCCTCACGGGCCTGGACATCGAGGCCAAGGCCCGTCTGGTACAAGGCCAGTTCGCCGACGCCCTGGAGCGGGGCGGCCCGCGGCGGCCCGCCGAGGTGCGCTGGGAGCTGGTCCGTACCGACCGCCCCGACGCCGACACCGAGGAGCGGGCCAGTGCCCTCCTCCGGCTCGTCGTGCGCGATCAGGACGCGGAGGCGGTGGGGCGGGCCGTCTCCGCCGCCGCCGTCGAACTCGCCCTCGGCAGCTACCCGGGCTTCCACGTCACCGCCCCGCCCGGAAAGGGCGCTCCCTACGGGGTGTTCGAGGCCGGCCACGTACCGGCGGGGGAGGTCGAGCACGCGGCTGTGCTGCCGGGCGGAAGCCGCATCGTCATTGAACCTCCATCCAGTACGCAGGAGTTGGCCGAGGTCGACGTGCCGGCGCTCCCCGCCCCGTACCCTTCCGGTCCCACCCGCCGTGCCCCCCTCGGACTCATCGCGGGCGCCCGCAGCGGTGACAAGGGCGGCGACGCCAACGTGGGTGTCTGGGTGCGTGACGACGACGCCTGGCGGTGGCTGGCCCATGAACTGACCGTCGAGCGGTTCCGCGAACTCCTGCCGGAGACCGGCGACTTGACCGTCGTACGCCATGTCCTGCCCAACCTCCGCGCCCTGAACTTCACCGTGCACGGCCTCCTGGGGGAGGGGGTCGCGTCCCAGTCCCGGTTCGATCCGCAGGCCAAGGCGGTGGGGGAGTGGCTGCGGTCGCGGTGGCTGCCCATCCCCGTGGCCCTGCTGGAACGCCACCAAGGCCCGTCCCCGGAGGTATCCGCATGACCGTCCTGCCCACCGGGCTCGACACCAACAGCCCGGATTACGCGGCGAATCGGGCCACCATGCTGGAGCGGCTCGCCGAGCTGGAGGCCGAGCACGCCAAGGCGCTCGCGGGCGGCGGCGAGAAGTACCTGGCCCGGCACCGCAAGCGCGGCAAACTCCCCGCCCGGGAGCGGATCGAGCTCCTGGTCGACCCCGACACCCCGTTCCTGGAGCTGTCGCCGCTGGCCGCCTGGGGCAGCGCCTCCCCCGAGTACGCCGTCGGGGCCTCGCTCATCACCGGGATCGGGGTGGTGGCGGGCGTCGAGTGCCTGATCACCGCCAACGACCCGACCGTACGCGGCGGGGCGTCGAACCCGTGGACGCTGAAGAAGGCCCTGCGCGCCAACGAGATCGCCTTCGCCAACCGGCTCCCCGCCATCAGCCTGGTGGAGTCGGGCGGCGCCGATCTGCCGTCCCAGAAGGAGATCTTCATCCCGGGCGGGGCGCTGTTCCGGGACATCACCCGGCTGTCGGCGGCCGGAATCCCCACCGTGGCCGTGGTGTTCGGGAACTCCACCGCCGGAGGCGCGTACGTCCCCGGGATGTCCGACCACGCCGTGATGATCCGGGAGCGGTCCAAGGTCTTCCTCGGCGGACCGCCGCTGGTGAAGATGGCGACCGGCGAGGAGAACGACGACGAGTCGCTGGGCGGGGCCGAGATGCACGCCCGTACGTCGGGGCTCGCCGACCACTTCGCCGTGGACGAACAGGACGCGATCCGGCAGGCCCGGCGGATCGTGGCCCGCTTCAACTGGCGTAAGGCACACGCCGATCCGGGACCAGCCGAGCCGCCTAAGTACGACGAGGACGAGCTGCTGGGGATCGTGCCGGGCGATCTCAAGGTGCCGTTCGATCCGCGCGAGGTGATTGCCCGGCTGGTCGACGGCTCGGACTTCGACGCGTTCAAGCCGCTGTACGGGACGAGCCTGGTGACGGGGTGGGCGCGGCTGCACGGGTACCCCGTCGGGATCCTTGCCAACGCGCAGGGGGTGCTGTTCAGCGAGGAGTCGCAGAAGGCCGCCCAGTTCATCCAACTCGCCAACCAGCGGGACATTCCGCTCCTCTTCCTGCACAACACCACCGGCTACATGGTCGGCAAGGAGTACGAGCAGGGCGGCATCATCAAGCACGGCGCGATGATGATCAACGCGGTGGCCAACTCCCGGGTCCCGCACCTGTCGGTCCTGATGGGCGCCTCGTACGGGGCCGGGCACTACGGGATGTGCGGCCGCGCCTACGATCCGCGCTTCCTCTTCGCCTGGCCCAGCAGCAAGTCCGCCGTGATGGGGCCGCAGCAGTTGGCGGGCGTCCTCTCCATCGTGGCCCGCGCGTCGGCCGCCGCGAAGGGGCAGCCGTACGACGACGAGGCCGACGCCGGGCTGCGCGCCATGGTGGAGCAGCAGATCGAGGCGGAGTCGCTGCCGATGTTCCTGTCCGGGCGGCTGTACGACGACGGGGTCATCGATCCGCGCGACACCCGGACCGTCCTCGGGATGTGCCTGTCCGCGATCCACACCGCACCGGTCGAGGGCGCCCGCGGCGGCTTCGGCGTCTTCCGGATGTGACCCGCGCATGACGAACCCTCCGGATGTGAGGCTCGGATGACCACCGCTATCGATGGGGCCCGGATGACCATCACGACTCTTCTTGTCGCCAACCGGGGCGAGATCGCCTGCCGGATCTTCCGTACCTGCCGTGACCTGGGCATCTCCACGGTCGCCGTGTACTCCGACGCGGACGCCGACGCCCTGCACGTGAGGGAGGCGGACCTCGCCGTACGGCTGCCGGGGGCCGCCCCCGCCGAGACCTATCTGCGCGGCGACCTCGTCGTGGCCGCCGCGCTGGCCGCCGGGGCGGACGCCGTGCACCCCGGCTACGGCTTCCTCTCCGAGAACGCCGCGTTTGCCGCCGCCGTGCAGGACGCGGGGCTGGTCTGGGTGGGCCCGCCGGTCAAGGCCATCGAGCTGATGGCCTCCAAGACCCGGGCCAAGGAGCTGATGGCGGGGGCCGGGGTGCCGTTGCTGGCCCCCGTGGACCCGGCCACGGCGAGCACCGACGATCTCCCACTGCTGCTGAAGGCCGCCTCGGGCGGGGGCGGTCGCGGGATGCGGATCGTACGGGAACTGGACGCGCTGGGAGGTGAGTTGCTGGCCGCTGCCGCCGAGGCCGCGTCCGCCTTCGGGGACGGGGAGGTCTTCGCCGAGCCGTACGTCGAGCGGGGCCGGCATGTCGAGGTCCAGGTCATGGCGGACGCGTACGACACCGTGTGGGCGCTCGGGACGCGGGACTGCTCGCTCCAGCGCCGCCACCAGAAGGTCATCGAGGAGGCCCCGGCGCCCGCGCTGGAGGAGGGGCTGCGGGCGCGGCTGCACGAGGCGGCGGTGGCGGCCGCGCGGGCGGTCGACTACCGGGGGGCGGGGACCGTGGAGTTCCTGGTCTCGGCCGAGGGCAAGCCGTACTTCCTGGAGATGAACACCCGCCTCCAGGTCGAACACCCGGTGACGGAGGCCGTGTTCGGGGTGGACCTGGTGGCGCTGCAACTGCGGGTGGCGGAGGGGGAGCCGCTGGACCCGGCGGTCCCGTCTCCGTCGGGCCACGCGGTGGAGGCCCGGCTCTACGCCGAGGACCCCGCGCGTGACTGGCAGCCGCAGACCGGAGCACTGCTCACGCTGGAGGTCCCGGACGCGCCCGGTCTGCGCCTGGACACCGGGTATGTCGGCGGCGACACCATCGGCGTGCACTACGACCCGATGCTCGCCAAGGTCATCGCCCACGCCCCGACGCGGACGGCGGCGGTGCGGTTGCTCGCCGGAGCCCTGGAGCGTGCCCGTATCCACGGCCCGGTCACCAACCGCACCCTGCTCGTACGGTCGTTGCGCCACCCGGACTTCGCGGCGGCCCGGCTCGACACCGGCTTCTACGACCGGCACCTGGCCGACCTGACCGCGCCGGGAGCCGGAACCGGAGACCCCGCCACCGCCGCCCTCGCCGCCGCCCTGGCGGAAGCCGTACGCCCCACCACCGCGTCCACCGCGTCCACCGCGTCCACCGCCCCCGCCCGCTTCGGCGCCTGGCGGAACGTCCCCTCGCAGCCGCAGGTCAAGCGCTACCGCAGCGAACCGGACGGCACGGAGTACGAGATCGCCTACCGGACCCCGCGCACCGGCATCCCGGAGCCGTACGAAGCGAACGGCACCCGGGTCCTCGCCGTCACCCCCGCCCGCGTCACCCTCGAA
The DNA here is from genome assembly GCF_042750035.1 of Streptomyces sp. NPDC059452. NCBI lineage: Bacteria > Bacillati > Actinomycetota > Actinomycetes > Kitasatosporales > Streptomycetaceae > Streptomyces > Streptomyces sp. NPDC059452. The sequence continues at coordinate 258,342 of NZ_JBHYVE010000004.1, read as the reverse complement.
CTCGACGGCGTGACGCGGCACTTCACCATCGCCCCGGACCGCGACCGGCTCTACGTGGACACCGCCGGAGCCTCGTACGCCTTCACCGCCCTGCCCCGCTTCACCGACCCCGCCACGCAGACCGACCCCGGCTCGCTCCTCGCCCCCATGCCCGGCACCGTCGTCCGCCTCGCGGAGGGCCTGGCGCCGGGGGCCGCCGTCGAGGCCGGGCAGCCCCTGATCTGGCTGGAGGCGATGAAGATGGAGCACCGCATCCTCGCCCCCGCCTCCGGCACCCTCACCGCCCTGCACGCCGCCCCCGGCCACCAGGTCGAGGTGGGCGCCCTGCTCGCCGTCGTACAGGAAGCGCACCCCGCAGCAGCCACCCCCGTACCGGAGGAGAACGCATGAGCACCGTCGGCACCATCGGCACCGTCCTCGAAACCGACGAACACCGGGCGCTGCGCGCCGCCGTGGCCGCCCTCGGAAAGCGGTACGGGCGCGACTACATGACCACCGTCATCCGCGAGGGCTCCCACACCCGCGAGCTGTGGGCGGAGGCCGCCAAGCTCGGCTACCTCGGGGTGAACCTACCCGAGGAGTACGGCGGTGGGGGCGGCGGCATGGCCGAACTCTCCATCGTGCTAGAGGAGTTGGGGGCGGCCGGTTCGCCGCTCCTGATGATGATCGTGTCCCCCGCGATCTGCGGCACGGTCATCGCCCGCTTCGGCACGGACGAGCAGAAGCGGACGTGGCTGCCGGGCCTCGCCGACGGCACCCTCACCATGGCCTTCGGGATCACCGAGCCGGACGCCGGTTCCAACTCCCACCGGATCACCACCACCGCCCGCCGCGACGGCACCGACTGGGTGCTCACCGGCCGCAAGGTCTTCGTGTCCGGTGTCGACATAGCCGATGCCACGTTGATCGTCGGTCGGACGGAGGACGCCCGCTCCGGGAAGCTGAAGCCCTGCCTCTTCATCGTTCCGCGCGATGCGGACGGCTTCGGACGGAACCAGATCGACATGGAACTCCACGCCCCCGAGAAGCAGTTCGAGCTGGTCCTCGACGACGTACGGCTGCCCGCCGACGCCCTGGTCGGCGACGAGGACGCGGGGCTGCTCCAACTCTTCGCCGGGCTGAACCCCGAGCGGATCATGACGGCCGCGTTCGGGATCGGGATGGGCCGGTTCGCGCTCGGCAGGGCCGTCGAGTACGCCCGTACCCGGCAGGTCTGGAAGGCCCCGATCGGCTCCCACCAGGCCATCGCACACCCGCTCGCCACCGCGCACATCGACCTGGAGCTGTCGCGCCTGATGATGCAGAAGGCGGCCCGGCTCTACGACGAGGGCGACGACATCGGGGCGGGCGAGGCGGCGAACATGGCGAAGTACGCGGCCGGCGAGGCGTGCGTGAAGGCGGTCGACCAGGCGGTCCACACGCTCGGCGGCAACGGCCTGACCAGGGAGTACGGCCTCGCGTCGCTGATCACCGCATCGCGCGTGGCCCGGATCGCACCGGTCAGCCGGGAGATGATCCTGAACTACGTCTCGCACCAGTCGCTGGGCCTGCCGAAGTCGTACTGACCCCCTTCCCCCTGATCCGCTTGCGTCCGACCTCTCCCCATCCCTCCCCCCAGGGGCGATTCTGACCCTCCACACAACACCCGCACGGCGTCCCGCGCCCCGCCCCCTCCCGGGCGGCGCGGGCCACCGCGACGACAGGGGTAACCGCCATGGTGTTCCGCAGCGAGTACGCAGACGTACCGGCCCTCGACACGCCCATCCACGAAGCGGTCCTCGGCGGGGCCGCCGCGTTCGGTGACACGGTCGCCCTGATCGACGGGGTGAACGGCACCTCCCTCACGTACGCCCAGCTCGACGGTTTCCACCGCCGGATCGCCGCCGCACTGGCCGACGCGGGGCTCAGGAAGGGCGACGTGCTCGCCCTCCACAGCCCGAACACGATCGCGTACCCGGCGGTCTTCTACGGCGCAACCCGCGCCGGGGCCTCCGTCACGACGGTCCACCCGCTGGCCACGGCCGAGGAGTTCGCCAAACAGCTCGGCGACAGCGGGGCGAAGTGGATCGTCACGGTCTCCCCGCTCCTGGAGACGGCCCGCCGGGCGGCCGAACTGACCGGTGGCGTCCAGGAGATCTACGTCTGCGACCAGGCGGAGGGCTTGGAGGGTTCGGAGGGTTCGGAGGGCTCGGAGGGCTCGGAGGGCCACACCTCCATCCTGGACATGCTGGCCTCCACCGCCCCCGAACCGGAGATCGCCATCGACCCCGGCGAGGACGTGGCGGCGCTCCCGTACAGCTCCGGCACGACGGGCACGCCCAAGGGCGTGATGCTGACGCACCGCTCGATCGGGACGAACCTGGAGCAGCTGAGGCCGTTCATTCCCATGGGGGAGGGAGACCGCATTCTGGCGGTTCTGCCATTTTTTCATATCTATGGGCTCACCGCCCTCATGAACGCCCCTCTCCGCTGCGGCTCGACCGTCGTCGTCCTCCCCCGCTTCGACCTGGCGCAGTTCCTGGACGCCATCCAGACGCACCGCATCACCGGTCTGTACGTGGCTCCGCCCATCGTGCTGGCGCTGGCCAAGCACCCGCTGGTGGGGGAGTACGACCTGTCCTCGCTCCGGTACATCGTCAGCGCCGCCGCCCCGCTCGACGCCGAGCTGGCGGAGGCGTGTTCGGCCCGGCTGGGGCTGCCGCCCGTGCGGCAGGCGTACGGGATGACGGAGCTGTCGCCCGGTACGCACGTGGTGCCGCTCTCGGTGGAGCAGCCGCCTCCGGGCACGGTGGGCAAGCTGCTGCCGAACACGGAGATGCGGATCGTGTCGCTCGAAGACCCTTCCCAGGAAGCGGAGTTGGGGGCGGACGGCGAGATCCTGATCAGGGGCCCGCAGGTGATGAAGGGCTACCTCGGCCGCCCCGAAGCCACCGCCGACATGATCGACGCGGACGGCTGGGTGCACACGGGGGACGTCGGCCGGGCGGACGCGGACGGCTGGCTGTACGTCGTCGACCGGGTCAAGGAGCTGATCAAGTACAAGGGGTACCAGGTCGCCCCCGCCGAGCTGGAGGCCCTGCTGCTGACCCATGAGCAGGTGGCGGACGCGGCGGTGATCGGGGTGTACGACGCCGAGGGCAACGAGGTCCCGAGGGCGTTCCTGGTCCGGGGCCCGGCGGCGGAGGGGCTGACCGAGGAGGAGGTGATGGCGTACGTCGCCGAGCGCGTCTCCCCGTACAAGAAGGTGCGGCAGGCCGAGTTCATCACGGCGGTGCCCCGGGCCGCGTCCGGCAAGATCCTCCGGCGCGAGCTGCGCGACCGGGAGAAGACGGATTCGACGGAGAAGACGCACCCGATGGAGAAGACGGACCCGACGGAGGAGAAGTGACCCTGATCCGCACGGCTCACGAACGCGGCATCGCGACCCTGACCCTGGACTCCCCGGCCAACCGCAACGCGCTGTCGGCCTCGCTGGTCGGGGAGTTGGGGGAAGCGCTGGGGGCCGCCGCTGCCGACGACACCGTACGGGCGGTGGTTCTCACCCACACCGGGAGCACGTTCTGTGCCGGGGCGGACCTGAAGGCGCCGCCGGACCCGGAGGTGTTCGTGGGGCTGATGCGGGAGATCGTGGCGCTGCCGAAGCCGGTCGTGGCCCGGGTGGAGGGCCACGTCCGGGCGGGCGGGCTCGGCCTGCTGGCGGCCTGCGACATCGCGGTGGCGGGCCCGTCGTCGACGTTCGCGCTCACGGAGTCGCGGTTGGGCCTGGCCCCGGCGGTCATCTCCCTCACGCTCCTGCCGCGCATGGACCGTACGGCGGCGAACCGGTACTTCCTCACGGGCGAGCGGTTCGACGCGGCGGAGGCGGCGAGGATCAACCTGGTCACGCTGGCCGCCGAGGATGTGGACAAGGCGCTCGTACCGGTCCTGGACGGTCTGCGCAGGGCCTCACCGCAGGGGCTGGCCGCATCGAAGGAGCTGGTCACGGCTACGGTGCTGGAGAGCTTCGACCAGTACGCCGAAGACCTCATCGCCCGCTCAGCGGAACTCTTCGCCTCCGAGGAGGCCAGGGAGGGGATGACGGCCTTCCTTGAACGACGGGACCCGGCATGGGTGCGGTGACCTCCTCCAATGTTGCGAGATCGGCTCACGCGCCGAAGCAGGACCGCAGCCGGGCGACCCGGCAGCGGCTCCTGGAGGCGGCGGTGGCCTGCCTGGCCGAACACGGCTGGGCGGGCTCCACCGTCTCGGTGGTCGCCGAGCGGGCCGGGGTCTCGCGGGGCGCGGCCCAGCACCACTTCCCGACCCGCGAGGACCTGTTCACGGGGGCGGTGGAGTACGTGGCCGAGGAGCGCTCGGCCGCCCTGCGCGCGCTCCCCGTGCAGGGCCGCGCGGAGGTGGTCGGGGCTCTCGTCGACCTCTACACCGGCCCCCTGTTCAGGGCCGCGCTCCAGCTCTGGGTCGCCGCCTCCAACGAGGACCAACTGCGGCCGCGCGTCACGGAGCTGGAGGCGCGGGTGGGCCGCGAGACCCACCGGATCGCCGTCGAACTCCTGGGCGCCGACGAGTCCCGCCCCGGCGCCCGCGAGACGGTCCAGGGCCTCCTGGACATGGCCCGCGGCCTGGGCCTCGCCAACCTCCTCACCGACGACACGGCCCGGCGCGCCCGGGTGGTGGCGCAGTGGGCGGCGCTGGTGGAGGAGGGGCTGGGGTGAGGCGGCGTTCGCGGCCTGCGGGCCCACCGGCAGGAGCTCCCGGCATGCGTAAAGTCTCCGCATCGGTCGGCATCGTTGCCGCGCTTGCGTCACTCGTCGTTCCGTGGGTGTACTACGGAGATATCGGCTTCTATGTGTACAGCGCCCTGGTGGCGTCTATTTATGTTTGTGCTGTCGCCTTGCTGTGCGTATGCACTTTTCTCGGTTCACGCCTGGCTCAGGTGGTGGGTGTTGGTGCCGGACTTGCCGTGGTTGGCTTCACGGTGAGCTTCTTGTTCTCTTACAACGATCCTTCCGTGTTCTTCGATGGTCCCGTACCTGCCGTCATCCCCCACTTGGGTGTGGGCCCTTTCCTCGCTCTTTTGAGTGCGGCATTCGCTCTTCCGGTGTTGCTGCGCCGAGGGGGAAAGCTCAGCCCACCCTGAGAACTCGAAAGAAGGCCCGCTCCTGTCGGCCCGCCGGCCGACGCGTGGACGTGTGGACGTGTGGATGTACGGAAGTTGACGCGCGGATGTGGAGTCGGCGGCGAACGGCCGCATCGCCGGTCGATCGGCTGTACGGTGCCCTCCCGCTCGTTACGTTGAGGCCGTGTGGAGCCAGCAGCGGTCAGGGAGCGAAGACGGCGGGGCCGGGCGCGTGCGGCGTACGGCCGAGGGCGCCGGGAAGGCGTCCCGGGCCGGGCGTCCGGCCGGTCCGGGGGTCTTCGGCGGTGGCCCCGGGGGGCTGCAGAGCATGCAGCGGATGATGGGCAACGAGGCCACCGTACGGGCGGTACGGCGGCAGAAGCGGCCCGTCGCCCTGCCGCCGCTCATCGACGAGCGCACCGAACAGGGGCTCGTGCTGCCGCCGTACCTGATGGAGCTGGAGGCGCCCGGACTCTCCACGGCGTACGGGCTGACCGGGCAGGAGTTCGTCCGCACCGCGATCGCGACCGTCGTGGGGCACGGCGACGGAACGGTCGCCGGTATCGCCGCCGAACTCTCCGGGCGGCCCGAGTCGTTCTTCGGCCAGGGCCGCGCGTTCACGGTGGAGGGGGCCGAGGGCGCGGAGGGAGCCGGGGCCGTGGGGTTCGACGTCACCGTGTCCATCGCGCCCGCGCCCGACGACCAGCCGCCCACGTTCCACCCCTCCGCCGACCTCGCGACGGCCCTGCCGGACCCGGGCGGGGCGCCGCTCGCCGGGCTGGACGACGCCGAGGGCAAGGAAACCAAGGTCGACGTCCAGCACAACAGCGCGGCCACCGCGAGCAGTACGGCCGGGAGCTCCGCGAGCAAGGGCGTGGGCGGTACGGTCTTCGGGCTCGCACCGGTCGCCCCGGGGGTGTGGCTGGGCGGCGCGGTGACGGGCAACGTACAGCCCTGGCAGTCCTCGCGGGAGTCCCGCACCCAGCGGGGCGTGGCCGAACCGCGCGTGCTGCGCAGCGACAAGGGCTCGGTGGAGGTGCGGCGCCGGGTGATCTACCGCGTACGGATCCGGCCGCAGGCGGGCCGGGGCGAGCAGGTCTTCCAGGGGTCGGGAGCGCTCACCCAGCGGGTGCCCACCGAGCATCTGATCCCGGCCGGTACGGGGGCACCGGCCCGGCCGCAGCCGGTGGGCGCCGGCCTCGCGCGGCAGGTCTCGCTGGCCGACTCGCTGGCCCCGGTCGCCGTGTCCGACACCGCCGCGCCGCACCGGGGCGGCGGCGGGCTGTTCGACGCGGTCGCCTCCGTCCTGCACCCCTCGCTGACCGCGCCCGGCGCCCCCGGCCGCTCCCGGCTGTACGAGGCGACCGCCACCCCGACCGTGCTGGAGGACCTGCCCCGGCTGCTGGGCGACGGCGTCACCGGGGACGATCTGCACTCCAAGGACGGGAGCAGCGCGGGCAGTTACCGCATGCGGGCCGTCGTCACCGGACTGTCCCCCGCCTGGGCGACCGGGAAGACCCAGTTGCGTACCCACCAGCAGGCCCAGCAGACCAAGACCGAGTCGGCGGGCAAGGGGCGCTCGCTCGGGGGCGGGCTGGGCCCGGCGATCGGGTTCGGGGCCGCGCCCAACGCGGCGGTGGTGCGGGGTACGGCGATGCCGGTCGCCGCGGCCCGCAAGGCCCGGTTCAGCGTGAACGAGCAGACGGTCTCCAGTCGGCAGGGCGCGGAGGTGCGGGGCGAGAAGGTGCTGTACCTGGGGACCGTGCAGTTCACCGTGGAGGGCACCGGGCCGCGTTCGGCCCGGATGGTCCTGCGCCCGGAGACGCGGGTGGCCACGCACGCGATGCGGGTCTGGATCAGCCTGCGGGCCGATGAGGCAGAGGAGTTGGGGCTGCCGCTGCCTCCGGGGGTGACGGCGGAGGAGTTCATCAAGAGACCGAAGCCGCAGGCGAATGCGGGGGCGGGGGAGGGAGCGGCGTCGGGTTCGACCTCTGCGTCTACGTCTCCATCGACGTCCGCGTCAGGGGCGGCCTCGACCTCAGCGGCCCCGGCCCCGACCTCTGCGGCAACAGCGGCGGCGGCCCCGGCGGCGGACGCACGCCACCTCCCCTTCGGCGCGATGGGATCGAGCGTCACGATCGGCCGCCTCGACACCGCCCCCATGGTGCGGGCCGTGCAGCAGCTGTTCGCCACCGACCCCCGGCTGGCCGGTTACCTCCCCGCCTTCGGCACCACCGCGCCCCCGGCGGCCACCAGCCGGGAGGAGGACGAGGCGCAGCGCACCAACTACCGCGAGCTGATGTCCGCCCTCTCCGAGGCCAACCTCCGGGTGAACAAGGACCAGTTGCTGTCCACCGGCATCCGGGTACGGCTGCGCCGCAAGACCACGATGCACGCCCACGACGTCCAACTGCGGGTCCACGGAACCCTGGGCGAGGCGCACCACCTCGGCGAGATCGACGATTGGCTGGTCCGCAGCCATTCCGGTGTCGCCGCCAACGTACAGAGCGGGCGCAGCAGTTCGCGGTCCATCGGCGGCATGGTGCTGGCCCAGGCCCGGATCATCCCCGGCATCCTCACCGGCTCGGCCCGCTACGAGCGGAACTCCACCGGCACCCGCCGCAACCAGGCCGGTCCCACCACCCGTACCGACGTCCTCACCAACGGTTCGGAGAAGGCGAGCGCGTTCGGGGCGGCGCTGCGCCTGAACGTGGACGTCACCATGACCTCGCGGAAACGCAAGCTGGCCCGCGCCCTGACCCCGGGCACCCCCGGCCGGGACGTACCGGAGGCCCGGCGGCTCTCCGGTCTGCACCTGGACGAGCAGGACGTACGGCTGCTCACGCCGTCCGATTTCACCGTCGACACGGCGGAGAAGGCGCGGCTGGACGCGGGCGGCGGGCAGGCCCCGGGCCCGGTGCAAGCCGTCGCCGCGACGGGCATCGGCGACCTGGCCGGGCTGACCCCGACGCCGACGACCGGGCAGCTCGTACGGGACTGGCAGCTGGTGGAGACCATCGGCGACGGGCAGCCGGTCCGTGACCTGGCCCTCGCGCTGCTGTCCCGGGCCGCCGCCCGGGGCGAGGCGGGCCGCGATGACCCGGCGCTGGCCACGGAGGGCCTGGCGCCCCGGCTCGCGGTCGAGGAACGCTTCAGCCCGCGGGCGATCACGGCCGCGCTGCGGCAGGCCGCGTCCTCCGGGTGGGTGGTGAAGAACCTGCGGTACCCGCGTCGGCTGGCCGCGCTGAACGGCGCGGTGGGCACCCGACTGGCGCTGGCCGCACCCCAGTTGGTGCACGAGGCCGCCGGGCCCGGCACCGAGACGTTCGTGCTGGGCGGCCACCAGGCCGGTGGACAGCAGGGCAAGGGCGCGTCCGACACAGTGCAGTTCGGGGTGACCGGCTCGCAGAACGGCGCCGAATGGCGGCTCGCCGAGGGGCTGTCGGCGTACGGGACGAGCTCGACGGGCGACACCGCGGCGGCCACCGTGTCGGGGACCGTGGAGCGCAACGCCCACACGCCGAAGAAGGCCCCGCTGTATCTCGTCCGGTGCGATCTGCTGGTCACCATGGTGGCGGAGGTCAAGGTCACGGGCGGCGGCCCGTACGTGGCCGACGCGGCGCAGACGCTGCCGGGCGCGGCGGCGGTGTGGCTGACGGCGGAGCAGTTGCGGGCGGCGGGGGTGGCCCTGCCCGCGTCGGCCCGCAAGGCGCTGAAGCTGGACGGGGCGGCCGGGGGCGGTGGGAACAGTGGCGGTGGCAGCGGTGACGGTGACGGGGCTCGGCGGCAGGGGGCTCTGTCCCCTGCGGAGAGCTCGGGGCAGGCCGGGGGCTCAGCACACCCGGGTGGTTCAAGCCGTACGGCGACAACGGCCGGAGGCTCAGGGCACGCGGGAGGTTCAAGCCGTACGGTGACGACGGCCGGAGGCTCAAGGCACGCGGGAGGCTCAAGGCACGCGGCGGCGGCGAAGCCCGGCGGCCCGGTGCTGCCGAAGCCGACCTTCGCCCGCGGCCTGCCGCTCGGGTTCGGCATGATCGAGGAGCTGCCCGACTTCGTGCCCCTGCTGGACCGGCTGCGCGCCGCCCTCGCGATCACCGGCCGTCAGGACATCTCCGACGACCTGCTGCCCCGCCAACAACTGCGTGACCGCAACGACAACGTACAGCGGCTGCTGCGGGTCCTGGACCGGGACGGTTCCACCGGCCTGTTGGCGAGCGCCATGGACGGCGGGGTCACAGTGGAGCTCCTGGACGGCCGGAAGACGCCGTACTGGGCGGTGTTCAAGGTCGACCGCATCGGCGAGGGGATCCGGGACGGGGAGGCGGACGACGGCCGGGACATGGAGTACATCACCTCGGCGGTCGCCCAGCAGGCCACCTCCCACGACGAGGGCGGGACCACCGGAGTGGAGGGCGTCTTCGGGGCCTCAGGGAAGCCGGAGGGCGGGGCGGGTCAGGTCAAGAGTGCCGGCGGGGCGGCCGGGCTCGGTGCCGCCTCGGGCTCCGGGCGCAAGCGCGGTGGCGCCGCACGGGGCCAGCTGGGGATGAAGACGGTCGCGGAGGCGAAGACGGCCAAGGCGGTGAAGGTACGGGTGCCGATCCTGGCGTCCCTCGAACTCCACGGCAGCAAGGGCCGGTTGGCCATGGCGGGCCTGGGCCGTATGACGCTGGTCCACCGGGTCCTGGAGAGCGACTTCGAGGCACTGGGCCGGATGAGAATCTCGCACCGCACCCCGCTCCCCATTGCCTCGGACGCGTCGGCCGGTACACCGGCCGGACTGGGCGCCTGGCGGGCCGGCGGGGTGCCGCTGCCGATGGAGGCGCAGGTGAACGGATTCCAGGGAGCCCCTTACGTACGGGAGTTGGTGTCGACGACGGTACGCCGGGCGGGCGGCAACGACCGCTTCCGGCAGAAGGGCCAGGCCGCCGCGTACACCCTGGGCGAGGCGGTCTCCACCGAATGGCTGATCGCGGCCCTCCCGCTGCTCACCTCCGCCGGGGCGGAGCTGCCGCCGGTGCACGCGAGCGGGGCGGCGGGCCAGGACCTGCAAGCCTCGTTGCACGCGCGGCTGAGGAAGGGGCGGGTGCTGGGGTCCGGGGACAAGATGACGTTCGAGACGGTGGCCCAGAGCGACCTGGGGGCACCGCGCCCCACCCAGACGGACGGCCAGAGCTCGGCCGAACAGGGCAGACAGGCACGCGGGTTGCTCGGCGCCGGGACGCTGAACGCCGACGAGTTCCGGCTCAACCAGCTCATGGGGAACGCGGGCGGATCCGGCTCGGGGAGCGGCGCGGCGGCACACGGCGGGGGCTCGATGCCGCTGCACAAACCGAAGTTCGGCTCGGTGCTGGTCCAATTCGCCCTGGACGTAAGGGTGGTTGCACGGGTCACGAACCGGGTGCGCGATGCGCATACGGAGGTGGCGGTACGCGAAACGACGCTGCCCCGCCCCGTGGTGATCCGTATGCCGCTCCCGGTCGCCGGCCGCCTCTTGGCCGCCCACCCCGCCGCCGTAACCGACCCGGGCAACCACCTGGGCCTGCGGACGGCGGCGGCCGCGTCGGCCTCGACGGGCCCCTGAAGAGGCGCGGCGACTTTTCCCCAGGCAGGAGGGGCCGCTACTTCCTGAAGGGAGCCCTACTTCCCTTTGAAGGGAGGCCGCTACTCCCCCCGAAGGGACCTACTACTCCCCCCCGAAGGCAGCCACTACTCCCCCTGGAGGGATCCGCTACTTCCCCTGGAGGGAGAAGCCCTCTGCGGAGACCAGACCCTTGACCGGGTCGGCGCGGAAGGAGGCGACCCAGGCCACGGGGTCGCAGCCCTTGCCGTTGGGATGTTCCTCGGTCAGCTGGGCTTGCTCGGTGTCCTTGACCGGGCTGCCCCCCTTCGCCGGGGTCACGGTCAGTTCGACCGGCAGCCGCTTGGCCCCGATGTCCTGCGGAAGCCGCACCGACACCATGCCGATCGGGTCGCTCGGGTCGCCGGACGCGCGCTCCTCGCACGAGCCGTCCACGCAGACCCGGATCGTCGCTCCTCCGGTCTTCGCGAAGTCGGCCGGGCGCCAGACGACGGAGACACCCGAGTCCATGTCGCTGAGCGTGCATATCTTGCTCTGCTCGAAGGTGCACCCGGACAGAGCGGCAACCGCCACCAATGAGAGGAAGGCCCTCCGCATAAGTCCCCTCCGCATAAGTCGTGTCTGCCCTTCCATCACTTGTGTGGACGTGCCCGAAAACCGTGGAGACATGCTCGAACGCTCCGCTCTGCTCTGCTCCACTTCGGGGCGGGCAGGCACATTATCGCTCCGCCTTCTTCCACGGTCTGACCCCGAGCTTTCCGGTCGTTCCGAGGTCGAGGTTCGGGGTCACCGTCACCGGTTCGGCACCGGCCTTGGCCCGGACCTGCACGTGGGGCACGTTCACCGGCGTACCGGACTCGGTGGTGTTCCGCCAGACGAGACCGGCGGTCGCCGCTTCGCCGGGGCCGAGCGTGACGGGACGGGGCGGCTCGTCGGGCCCGGCCCCGGTGGTGATCTCGCCGCTGCCTTCGAGGATCTTGACGCCGTCGATGGGCTTGAGGCCGCTGTCCAGGAGCTTCAGCAGCGGGTAGCCGTGGACGGTGTAGTCGCGCGTACCGCAGTTCTCCAGATGCAGGCCCACGACGCGTAGCCCCATGGCCGCGTCGCCCTGGTCGGCACTGACCCGGATTCCGGATGCGGGGCACGTACCCGGATCGGCAGGCGCCTCGCTCGCGGGGACCTTGGTCACGCGGAACACCTTGGCCTGGGTCACCGGTGGGGCGCCGGGCGGCAGCGCCTCCGCCCGGACCGTACCCCGCGCGGTCTTCCCGGGGCCGACATCGCGCACGGTCGCGGTCTCGTTGGCCATGGCCCCGCCGTCACTGCTCATGAAGGTGAAGATGACCGTGTACGTCAGGGTCTCGGCGCTCTCGTTGACGACCTCGTAGTGGGCGACGGCCCCCGGTTCCGTGGGGGCGGGGAGACGGTCGGCGGAGACGCGATATCCGTCGGTGGCCTTGGGCGAGGGCGAGGAGGAGGGTGAGGACGAGGGGGAGACCGGCGGGAGGATCAGCGAGGTGATCCGTACGCCGTCCATGCCCGGATCGTCGACCTGGGCGGAGGACGACGGCCCGGAGGAGTCGACACCGACCCCAGCGCCCCCGGCTCCCGCGCGCTCCGTCCCGCAGGCCGTGAGCAGCAGGGCGGCTGCGGCGGTCGCGGCGAAAGCCGACAGAAGAGGGCCGGTCCTGGCACGAGCGGGGCGGAGAGGGAGGGTAGGGAAGGTTCTGCGCATCCGGTCATCTGATCAGGACCTTGACCCAACGCGCGTGATGGAGAACACAGTTACGGTCACAACGGTGTCACAGGCGGGTCTGACCGGGTCGGGTGGGGTGCGGCAGACCGACGCAGCCGGCCCCCTCCCCTCTCCCCTCTCCCCCTCGCCCCGGGGCCCGGGGCGACGCGAAGCCGAAGCCTCTCAAGCCGCCCTGCTCCAGCAGAAGGTGACCAAACCGGCGGCCAAGCCGGACCCGGACCCGGGCCCGGAGCCGTCGGCGTCACCGGCCGTTGCCCGAAGAACCTCGGCTCGAAGCCCGGCACGACGGCGACGTGCACCGTCAAGGTCTCCTCACCCGCGAGGGCCTGGCGCGCCTGATGTTCGGGAACAACTCCGATCTCGACTACGCCCTGTCCAACGACATCCCGGAGGCGGTGCCGGTCCCTTTCGGCGAGGCCAAGTACCAGTGCGAGACGGCCTCCAAGGGTGAGGAGCCGTTCGGCTTCAACCTGCCGGTACAGGTCACCGACAGCGGGCCGAGGATCTACTGACTCCGAGGGGTCAGGAGCGCCCGTGCCCCTCGTCGGCCGGGACGGGGGTTGCCTGGTGGTAGTACATCCGCCACGCCGTCCCCCCGTCCTGCCTGCGCCACAGCGAACTCCGACGGGCCCGGTTGCCGCCGAAGTCACTTTCGTAGGTGAGGTGCACCAGCCCGGGGGCCAGTACGACACCCGCCATGTCCGACGGCTCGTAGCGCGGCCCGCCGTCCACGCCTCCGCCGTCCAGGTGCGGGAGCGCGGCAAGCATCTCCTCGTACGTCCACCGCCGCCCCGAAGCCCCGACCTCGACGAACTCCGGGTCGAGCAGCCGCTCGGCAAGCGCCCGCGACACACGCACATCGGGGTCCAGCAACTGCAACTCACCGGCGATCGCCGCGCTGACGTCTGTCGTCTCTCCGCTCATCAGTCCATCTTCTCAGCCAGCCGCCTTCCCACCAGGGGCCTGCGCGCCCGAGCTCTCCGCAACCGCTCCTCACGCAGGCGACGCTGACGCTCCTGCTGCCTGGTATCGCGAGCCGCAGGGGTGGTGAACCGAGCGAACCAAGGGACCAGGACACCTATCCCTACGAGGACGAGCGCCACGATCCAGTGACCGCCGGAGCGGCCCATGACCAGGGCAAGCACGGCTCCCGCGACCGCTCCGGCCGAGTGGCCCAGAGCTGGGCGCCCGTCTCTGCGGCAGAACTCGACCTTGGCCAGGACGAGAAGCGGCGCGGGCGAGGCCATGACCGCTGCGAAGTACTTGCCGCCACCGTCCGGAACACCAGCCTCTGGGCTGAGGCCCGCACCCCAGGCTCACCATCCCCACCAGACCCCAGCCGAACATGCGCGAATCGTAGGGGTGAGCCCGTCTGATCCGTCGACTGCCGGCCTCCGCGGTGCGGGTGGTGCGGCAGACGCGGCAGAGGCCGCCGGGGCTTCTGGTTGTCCGGCTCGGCCGCCCCGCGTACGACGAAGGGCCTCGGCCCTCCGCCAAGCCCCGAGCACGCGGGGACCACTTCCCGGCGCCCATGTCTCCGACGACCAGGATGGGACCACCCCCGCGTGCGCGGGGACCACGAGCGGGCTCCGATGGTGAAGGTGCGGCAGGGGGGACCACCCCCGCGTGCGCGGGGACCACGGGCTGGTGTGGCTGGCGAACGTCACCTCCCGGGGACCATCCCCGCGTGCGCGGGGACCACGGGCTGGTGTGGCTGGCGAACGTCACCTCCCGGGGACCACCCCCGCGTGCGCGGGGACCACACGTTCGGGAGGAAGGTCGCCAAGCTGGGCGCGGGACCACCCCCGCACGCGCGGGGACCACAGTTCGTGACCTGCGGTTTTATGTGGCGTGAGGCTCGTTTTTACTTACTTCTTGAGAAACGGACATATCTCCCCTGCGGCACGGACAGGCTGCGCTGGAAGCGGTGCCTGTCAGGAGTGGCTCTCTCCTCCAACGCTTGCGACAGGCGTTTCGTCCCCCGAAGGGGCGATGCGCGGGCGAGGGCATCACCCACCCCGCAGATTAGTCACTGCGCAGCGGAGACCGAGCGAATGTGAGTGGCGTTGTGTGAGGCGATATGCCGCGATGTGCGGGTCGGTCGATCCGTCGCTGTTGGCCTCAGACGGATTTGAGCAGGCCGCGGAGGTTGGCCATGCGTGCCTTGATGTCGGCGGCCTCGGTGGGGAGGGCCGGGCCTTCGTCAGCGTCGGTGTGGTGGGTGGTGTGGCAGGGGCGGCAGAGGCCGTCAGGGAGGGCTTCGGGCTGGCCGGGTCGGCCGCAGTCGGTGCATTCGATGAGGATGCGGTGGGCTGGGGTTGGAGTCCCGGGTGAGGCGTTCCCGGTGGGCAGGCTGGGTGGCATTTTGTTGGTGAGGCGGCGGCGGACGAAGCCGAGGGGGTAGTCGACCTGGGCGGGGAGTCCTGCGGTCAGCGCGCTGGTCAGGTAGTCGACGCTCACGCCCCGGGCGAGCCATTCCGCCGCCTGCGCTTCCAGGGCGGCGCAGTCGTCGGCGGAGAGGGTGAGGCGCTTGTCCTTGAGGCCGAGGTGGGCCAGGGCGAGGTAGGCGGGCGAGAGCGGGGCGCCGGAGGGATCGGATGCCGTGGGCGGCGTGGGCGGCGTGGGCGGCGTGAAGGGGGCCTGGGGTGGAGTGCGTTGGTGCGGTACGGCGGTGGGTTCCGGGCCTGCCGTAGCGGCGGGAGGCTCTTCCGTACGAGGAGTCTCCGACGGTACGGGCGGCGGTGTTTCCTCGGCCGGGACCCAGGGCGGCGGAGGCGGGGGCGGGGTGTCGGGGGCCGTGGCGTCCGGGGCGGAGCTCAGGGCCTGGGTGGCTTGTTCGGTGGCGAGGTAGGTGTTCCACCATGCGTTGTCGTGTGCGGTGCGGGACCAGAAGGTGCGGAAGACCCAGCGTGTCTCGTCGCCCGTGCCGACGGCGCATCGTACGCGTCGGAGGTGTCCGGCGACGGAGAGGGCGTTCAGGGCGGTGGAGATGGCCTGCTGTCCGTAGAGCGGGAGCTGCTTGGCCAGCTGCTTCACGCTCATGGCCGCGCCTTCGGGGAGGTGGTCGACGAACCCGGCGACGTACCGCTCGCGCGTAGGCAGGAGCGCGAAGTCTTCGCGCGTACGGGGGCGTTGGCCGGGCGCGGAGCGTTTGCCGTACCCGGGCTTGGCCATCGGGTACGCGGCGGAGGGTGCGGGAGCGAGCAGGGCAGAGCTAATGTGCTGGTTAGCCACGGGATCGTCCTTCTGCTTTGCGATCTTGCGGTCAGACCCCGGCCTGGTGCGTCCAACACCGTGTCGGGGTCGATTGGTTCTCGAACCGTAAGCACTCGTGACGCTCCGCCGCAAGCTGTCACAATTAGTCATACTTCCTGGCCGTGACGGGGTAGGGAGGGAGGGAGGTTTTCCCCAGCCCCCTTCCCTTACCTGCCGGTTAAAGAAGGCGCTCGAACCCCGAACCTCGCATCCCAAGGCTCGCATCCCGAGCCTCAAGCCTCGGGCCGGACCCACGCCCGCACACCCCCGAAAGAGTGAACCGAACGCCCCGAAGCCCGGGGCTCAAGCTCCGAACCCCGGGAACCGCCCTGCACGCGCGGGGGCCATGGTCGTGGGGGCGAGGTGGGTGGCGCTGGGCAGGTCTTGGCCTGGGGTGTGCGTTGCCCGGCGCGCTGGAGTGGTCCGCCTGGATGCCTGGTGGTGTGGGCATCGGCTCCGCCTGCGCGGCTCGTGTGTTCGTTTGGAGGGCCTGTCGGGTCGGCGGCCTGTAGAACCGGTTGAGCGGGGCGGGCCCCGTCCCTCTTGAGGTTGCCTGTGCCTGACCCTCGGGTTATAGATATTTCAGATGGATCGTTCGGTGGGTCAGTGATTGGAGGCGACCATGGCTCGTTCCAGTGTTCTTGCCCGTGCCGAGAGGGTGGAGCCGAATCCCACGCACCAGGGCGCGCTCGCGGCGACTGCCCGGATGGCGCCGGAGGCGGTCGAGGTGCTGGTGCGTACCCGGGATGGCAGCGAACTCGTGTTGCCTGGGGAACTGGTCCGCCTGCTTCTGGCCTCGGCCGGTGAGCTTGCCCGGGGGCATGCGGTGACGGTCTTGGCGTCCGAGGTCCAGCTGTCGCCCGCTGAGACCGCTGAGCTTCTGGGCCTGTCCCGGCCGTTCGTCGCACGCTTGCTTGATGCCGGCGACATCCCCTCGACGAACCTGCCGGGCAGCAGCCACCGGGTGGTCCGCCTTGCGGACGTGCTGGCGTTCCAGCGACAGCGTGAGCTCCGCAGAGAGGGGCGGCGGCAGATCGCGGATGTCCTGGAGGGTTCCGATCCGCTCCGTTGATCCGTCCTGCTGATCCAGGCGTCACGGGTAGCCGTCGAAGTGAAGAAAGAGGGGGAGCGTGGCAGCGCGGGTCTTTGTGGATACCAACGTCCTGTTTCCGTTCTCGGTCATGGACGTGATGCTGGCCCTCACCGAGGACGCTATCCACGAGATCGTATGGTCCGAACGGCTGCTCGCGGAGTGGGAGCGGGTCATCGTCCGGGAGGGAAAGCGTTCAGCGAAGTCGGCTGCCACAGTTACCCAAGCCGTCCGGCGATTCTTCCCCGATTGCGAGATCGAGGTGGCGGCATAAGGGCCCCTCGTGGATGAAATGCCAGGCGATGATCCCGACGGACCGGCATCACTCGGCGGCAGCGGTGGCGGCCGGTGCCGAGGCGCTGATCACGTGGAACCTTGCCGACTTCCCTGCCAGTGATTTGGCCGAGCGTGGAGTCCGGGTGACCGACCCGGACGCGTACTTGTGCGGGTTGTACAAGGAGTTGCCACACGAAGTGACGGAGGCGGTAGTCAGACTTTCCGGAGAGAAGCGCAATCCACCAGTCACCCTCGCTGATGCCGTCGCCCGTCTCGCCAAGGCCGGACTCCCCGTCTTCGCTGACCTGCTGACGGAACACCTCGGGCTCCGAACGAGGTGATACGAGGGGGCTTCAGGCGTCTCGCAGAACGCTCAGGGAGGACAGTTTGTCGGCCACGATCACGGCCATCGCCGGACGGGGACGCATACGTGTGTCCCGGTCAGGCGTTGTGGGGCTGCGCCTCGTGTGCGGCGGCGATCCGGTCGATCCGGGCGGCCAGGTCGAAGTCGGCTGCGGCGAGCCGGTGTCCGGCGTCGTGTGTCGTGATCCTGAACCGTACGTGATCCCATCGCAGGTCGATGTCCGCGTGGTGGTCGATGAGCCGTTCGACGTCTGCGACGTTCACGATCATCGCCACGCCGCCGTGGTACCGGATCCCGAACGTGCGGGTGATCGTGTCCCCTTCGCGTACCCAGCCCGGCAACTCGGCCAGCCTCTCGGCGATTTCCCCGTCCGACAGCGGATCCTTGCCCATGGTCAGCTCCCCTCGGTCACCGGAGCCAGGACCTCCGCAAGGTCCCGACCGAACGGGGCATCGCGCCACCGGCGCATCGCCCGTTCCAGTGCGGCAAGCTCCCGGCGCGTACAGGCGGAGCGGTTCCCGCCGTCATGTACACACCCGGAATCGTCCAGCCTCGCCGGTCGCGGCCTTGAGAACACCCCGCACGCGCGGGGACCACAGCTGGTAGTCCCGGAGGTCGTCCTCCTCGAAGGGACCACCCCCGCACGCGCGGGGACCACAGTTCGTGACCTGCGGTTTTATGTGGCGCGAGGCTCGTTTTTGCTTACTTCCCGAGAAACGGACATATCCCCCGGTCCCGTAAGCAGCCTCCACCTGAGCCGTGCAGCCTTCATTATCCCGAACGCCACCCACTGACACACGCGTTCCCGCAGTGCCCATACTGCCCTCGAACGGTGAAGCCACTCGCCGCGCCAGCCAAACAAGGCGTGCTCGACAGCGAGCCCCGCCCACGCAGGTCAGCCGAGATCAGCCTCTCTGTATTCGAGTCGACTTGATACATCGCGTGAGAGATCCTCAACGTGAACCGAACGGTGGAGGAATGTTGATCACGAAGTACCAGCACCGCCTACGCGATCGCTACCTTGCCGCCCCCGTCATGTCGGCCCCGGCCCCCTGGCAGCCGGTCCTGGACCGCAGCACCCCCATCGGCGGCCTGCTCGGCATCGGCTTCGCGGTTCATCCGGAGACCGGACACGATCTCGTCATGGTCGTCTCCCACGACGGGCACGGGCTCTTCGATGCGGTCACCGGCGAGAAGATCGCACGCGACCGGGATCCCGACCCCGTCACCAGCACCCCCGACGCACACCCGGACCTCGCCTGCCCCGGACTCGGCCCCGTCGCGGGTACCGACATCCGTATCGCCGGTCTCTTCGGCGGTGGCCTGCACTGCAACACCCCGGACGGCTGGACGGTGGATGTCGTCAGCCCCGACTGGCCCCACCACCGCATCATCCTCTCCACCGACGGCGGAGTGAACAACGGAGTGGCGGGAGACACCTGGTGGCACGTCTTCCACTCCGACTACTCGGAACTGCGCACCACCGGGTTCTCCCCGGCCGGTCGTACCCTGGCGATCGCGACCAGCAGCGACCTCACCCTCTGGACCCGCCCTCCGTTCCACAGCGAGGACTGAACGGCCACCGGAGCGTGTTCGGGCACCTTCCCGGCCAGCCTGGTCCGCGCAGGGGCAGGCGGCACGTCCACGACTGAGAGTGCTCCCCGCCCCAGGACAGGGCTACTTCTCGCCCTCCCCCAGGGCGGTGCGCAGCCAGTCGATGGACCCCTGGGCCAGGAGTTCGTCGGCCAGCCGGTTGGCCGTCCCGGTGACGAGGCGCCTGCGGCTGTTGTCGATCCACCGCTGGGCGTTCTCGTAGCCCTGCGCCTTGTACTCGATGCCCTGGAGCAGGCACTCCAACTTGTCCGCGTCGCGGGCGCAGACCGCCTCCGGCGACTCCTTCGCCTCGTACTCCGCCACCAGCTCACGGACCGCCGAGGCCAGTACCTTGGGCATGCCCGCCGTCTGGTCGGCGGTGACCTCCTGCGGGTCGCCCGCGGGCGCGTACTTCTTCCCCAGGTGGTTCACATCCCCGGTCCGGCTCTCCTGCGTGTCGTGCCACACGGCGAGGTAGGCGGCCCGGGCCGGGTCGGCGCCCTCCAGCTTCGCGATGATCGTGGCGATCAGCGCCGTACGCCACGAGTGCTCGGCCACACTCTCGGGGTCACGCACCCCGGCCATCCACCAACCGGTGCGCCGCGTCTGCTTGAGCGTGCCCGCCTCGTACAGAAATCGACCCACTGCGGACAGGTCGTCAGCCACGGCCTTCTCCTCTCACGCCTCAGCAAGGCGGATTGCGTACCGGATGCCCTCCAGCTCTCGGCGTGCCCGCACCGACAGCTCTCGACTATCCAACATCACGGGGAGGGATGCGCGTAGTTCGTTCCCCACCACGGTTCCGGGACGCAGCAGGTTCGGGCGGGCGGCGAGCAGGGCCCACAGGGTGTGAACGTTCAGGTCAAAGAAGCCATGCTCCGGGGCCATGCCGCGCACCAGGTGGCGCATCAGCTTGTCACCCGGCCACGGGCCCGGGCTCGCGGCGGCGATGAAATCGTCGGACAGCTGGATGTGCGGAGCCTCACCGATCCAGTAAGCCCAGTAGTTGAGGTTCGCTGCCTCACCCGCATCGTCATCTACGAGCGTCGAGGTGATGAAGTGCCCCATCCGGTCCCGGTCACCCTGCCTGGCGGCGACGGTCGCGACCGAACGGGCGTTGAGCCAGCCTGTCAGCCAGTCGTCCGGGCACTCCGTCCGCTGCTGCTGGGCCAGCCACTCGGAAGTGTCCGACGCATCGTCGTACCCGGCCAGGTAGAGGGCTTGGCGCCGCAGCAGGAAGCAGTCCCTGCCACGTGCCTGCTCTGCAGCTCGGCGCATGCGGGAGAAGAAGCGTCTGCGATCGGCTGCAGGGAGCTGTGGCCCTCGTGGTACGGGACCCCGGCGCGGTCGCGGAGGGTCGGGCAGCGCGCGCAACGGGGTCGGAGTCACGCCGTTGAGCGGCCAGGACAGTACCTCGACCAGCTCACGCTGCATGACCCACGCGCCGATCGGGCTGGCCTCGACGGGCACCTCCTCGTCGAGGGCACCGGTCAGCAGTACGTCGGCTTCCATGGCCCTTTCCAGAGCCAGGAGCAGGGCCGGTGCACTGCCCAGCTGTAAGAGCTGATGGCGGAGTACGAGCATCTGCCCGACCGGCACAGCGGTCAGGGGACGGCGTCCCGATTCCCAGCCTGCGACGGTGTCGGACGCTACTCGAAACCGCTCTGCGAGGGTCTCCTGAGTGTGGCCCAACTGCTCGCGGATCAAGCGGAATACGTACCCGGATACGGTGCCGCTGCGGGTTCTCTGTGACATTCCCCGACCATCGGTCAGGGCAGTGCGTGATTCGGTGCCCATGGCATCCCCTTGCCTGTCGACCGCAGCCGGACACCCGTACTCACGGTCAGTTCAAGCGGCAGCCCCTGCTCCCTACCGTCGTAGTCACAGTGACGACCTTGCGACTGAGGGTAGTGGAAGGGCTTTTGGTGTGACGATGACGATCAAGGTCTACGAGGTGGACCGCGAGGGCCATGTCCGGGTGATCCGACCGGAAGCCGAGGTGATCCCGCTGGAGCGGCCGGAGTATTCCCATGAGTTTCCTGCCTGTGAATGCCCTACCTGCGCTGAGGCTGCCTCGTGAAGACCGCTGTTGCGGGTGACACCGCGTACCGAGTGTGGCTCGGCCACACTCAGCACTGCCCCGCTTGCCGCACCGGAGTCTCCTGCCCGACGGCCGCCAAGCTCGGCCGCGCCTGGCGGAAGGCCCGCCGGTGAACTGCGACCGCTGTGACAAGCCCATCCTGCCCGGGCAGGCGGAGGAGATCCTCGTCCACGGGGCATCCGGTGCGGGAACGACGGTCGTGCTCCACAAGGATTCGTGCCCGGCGGCTCGTGTGTATACGGGATCCTCCTCCGCGCAGGAGCGCCGGTGATCGTGCTGTCGCCGACGGACGTCCGTACCTGCGAGGCGTGTTGGCGTGCCCCGGTGGTCGCCGTACGGCATACCGGCGGCGGTCGGGATCTGTTGTGCAGGGAGTGCGCCGAGGGCGGCTGTCCGCGCCGGGTCGACCTCTTCCCGCCGTACGGGATCTACCGACTGCACCACCCCGGCATCCGAACAACCCCATTAAGCAAAGGAGATGAACGATGAGCGACACCTCTCTTGCCGATGACGGTAAGCATGGTGGTTCTCCGTCGGACAAGCCGTGGACGCCGCCTCAGGAGCCGAAGCCGTCTCCGGGCGGCAGCCGCCCCAAGTACACCCCGCAGCCGTGAGTACCGCGCAGCACGTCCCCACCTACCCGGACCTGGTGCGGGGCCTTGCCGATCGGGGGTTGCTGGATGTCCGGTGGCGGCGGGTGTTCGAGGCTGTCCCGCGTAGCCGGTTCGTGCCGACGGAGGTCTGGCGGCAGTTGGCTGACCGGTGTGTGCCGGTCGTGGGGACCGACGCATGGCTGACCCTGGTGAACAGCGACGAGCCGGTCGTCACACAGCTTGACGACGGGGCACCGGGTGGGCCGGGTGTGGCGACGTCGTCGAACTCCATGCCGTCCATGGTGGCCCGGATGCTCGGGCTGCTGGATGTGGAGGACGGGCAGCGGGTGCTGGAGGTCGGGACCGGTACGGGGTACGTCGCCGCGCTACTCTGCGAGCGGCTGGGGGACGCCCTGGTCCACAGTGTCGAGCTGGACCCGGTCGTCGCCCGGCAGGCGGCCGACGCCCTGGCCCGGGCCGGGTACCGGCCGCGTCTGCGGGTCGGGGACGGTGAGCAGCCCTGGCCCGGCCTGGGGCCGGTGGACCGGCTGATCGCCACCTGTGCCCTGCGGTATGTCCCGTACGCGCTGCTCCGGCAAGTGCGGGCCGGCGGGGTGATCGTCGCTCCGCTGGCCCGGGAGTTCTGGTCCGGAGCCCTGGTCCAGCTGCACGTCCAGGGCGATGGTACGGCGGTGGGTCCGTTCTGCGGCGGGGCCACGTACATGCCGATGCGCTCCCACCGCACCCCCGACCTCCACGAGGTCCGCGGCAAGGGACGGGCCCGGGCCGCGGGCCTGGACCCCGCCCGGCTCCTTGATCTCGGGTTCGCCCTGTACGCCGGGGCCCGGCTGCCCGGCGTACGCCTCATCCACCAGGACATCCCGGGAGGTGTCCAGGTCTGGGCGACCCGGGAGGACGGGGCCGGTGCGACGGCCGCCACCGGGGAGGAGGTGTGGCAGTACGGGCCCGGCCTCCTGTGGGAGGAGATCGAACAGGCCTGGTGGGAGTACGCATCGGCAGGACGGCCCGACGCCGAACAGTTCGGGCTCACCGTGACCGCCCGAGGACAGCACGTCTGGCTCCGCAACCCATCGACGGTCATCCGGCCCGCCAGGGCATAGGCGGATCATGGGGTCTGGCCGTGTCCATGGCCAGGCCCCTGTTCGTGCGCTGGCTCGGCAGGCAGGAGGCCGGTCGTGGCTGTGACCGAGGCAGCCCGACTGAGGAGTCGACACGCCCCCTAGCCTCGTGTCCTCAGCGAGCTTCCGGCCGATCCGGGCCCGGCGTGCGCGCCGCGTAGTGCTCGTCCACGAGCCCACGAGCCCACGAGCCCACGAGCCCACGAGCCCACGAGTCCGCGCTCACGCACGGCATCGACCCCGAGGATTCCAGCTGTGCCGCCGAGAGCTGCGTGCTCTCCGCCCCGGGGGCGACGCCCATGTCCCTGCGCGTGCCTACTTCTTCGTGCTGCCCGTCACCGACACGACGAACCGTCCATCGAGCTCAAGGACAGCAAGGTCGGCGATGGGTGCCGATGAAGGGTCGAGGACGAACCGGTGCTCGGCCCCCATCTGGTCGCCGCGAACCTCGCGGACGTCGAGCGCGTCGATACCTCCGGAAGTGTCGAGCTCGACGGCCCATTTCACCGCCTCATCGACGCTCTCGCCTTCCTGGAGGTAGCGGCAGACATCCTCGTCGGACTTGTTGTCGGCCGTCGCCGCACTCAGGAACTGACGTACCGCCTCCTCGCCGGACTCCGCGCCGCTTCCACAGCCGGTCTTGCCGCAGGCCGTTGCCAGCAGGCTCACCGATGCCACGAGGGCGAGCCATGCCGGCAGACGGCCCATGGTCCTGCTCACACCTTGTTTGCCCACCATGTCCTGCCCTTGGTGTTGATCGCGGTGAACGGCTTGTTCTTGTTGTTCGACGTGTCGTAGGAGAGCAGCGGAACGTTGCCGCTGTGCCCGGTGGTCACCATCGAGTGCACCATGTTGTTGTAGTTGGTGCTGTTCGCATACTGAAGGATGTCACCGACGCGCAACTGGTAGACGTTCGACCATCCGGTAGCCCGCTTGGACTCGATCCGCGCGAACCGGAAGAAGTTGGGAGCACCGGCCCACGTCCACGAAGCGCGGATTCCGATGTTCCCGGTGTACCACCAGTTGCCGTCGCTGCGGTACCAGCCCAGATCGTGGCTCCAGCCCCCCGCCTTGAGCGACTGCGACACGAAGTTGGTGCAGTCCTGCGACCACTTGTGGTACGCGGGGTTGGGGCTCATGGCGTACTTCAAGGCGTAGTTCTTCACCTTGGTCCGGTTGGCCGCGCTCAGTGCCTTGGTCTCTGTCCCGCCCGGGATCTCGTCCTTGCCCAACGGCTCGGTCGAGGACGGTTCGACCGCCGGACCGGTCGCGGGGACGAGCGGTGTCTTCAGGTCGGGGTCGGTGAACTCGGTCGGATCGAACTTCGGTACGCTGTCGAAGTCGAGCAGCTCGGCGGGAACCTGGTCGTACTGAACGGCTTCGCCGTCGACGGCGAAGAACTGGCCCGGCTGCAACTTGCCGAGCGGTGCGTCGATCACCGCGAACGGCTGCAGCTCCTCCCACACTTGGCCATCGCCCAGCGTCCTTGCGATGTGCAACGTGACGAACCGGACGCCACTGCCACCGTCGGTCACCACGCTGTCGACCGATGCGTCGACGTCGGTGACCTCGATCCTGCCGTCGGCGTGGAACCCCTCGGCGACATCCTCGATCCTGCTCGCCTCGGCGGCGAGGGAGTGGAGCGCGAGAGGTTCGGCGGCGAGCCGTGACGCCTCTTTGCTCACGGATTGCTGAAGGCCGGCGACGGACGTACGCTGCTTCTCGACGTAGATCCTGCGGTTGATGTGCTCGACGGCGTCGGCGAGGTCGGCCTCTGCCAGTGTGACGCCGCGCAGGTCTTTCTGAGGTTCGGCCGAGGACTTGACCAGCGAGACGATGCTGACCGTCTGGCGCAAACAGGTGCCCGTCCCCACCGACGACGTGGGGTTACGTCAGTTGCGCACCCTGACCTACAAGATCGCTTTAGGGCACATCTCCAACGCGCAGCGGAAGGGCGCCCGAGAATCAGACGCACTCCGGCAGGGGATGCTCCGAACCCTTCCCGGAGCCGACCCCACGTACGAGGCGGTCGTGCCGGTGGTCCTGGCCGAGGCGATCGCCCAACTCGACGTCAACGATGGCCAAGGGGTGAACCTGATGATCGCCGGGTTCCGTACCGCAGAGATCGCGGACATCCTCGGGATCACCGAGAAAGCTGCGTCCATGCGCCTGGCGCGTGCACGGAAACGCCTTGACCGAAGGCTCGCTGCGGGCGAGAAGCACGCGGATGGCGACGTCACCGCATGATCATGAATGGGAGAGTGAACTCGCCGATCTATTCGTGAGCGGTATGGCGTTCAGCCGCGGAACCCCGACCTTCCGCCCGATGAGCAGGCCGAGTTCACCGAGCGCCCGCACATCGGCCAGTTGCACGATCACGCCTACCGTATGGGCCTGCCCGCTCATAGCGGCTCGTCCGTCTCCACCCTCGCCGACCACTTCTGAGAGAAGAGCCATGAAGCACGAGTACGAGGCGAAGTTCCTGGCCGTCGACACCGTCGGCCTCCAGGACAAGCTGACTGCCCTCGGTGCCGTCCAGGTGTTCCCCCGCACGCTCCTCACCCGCAAGATCTTCGAGAACGACTCCTTGGACGGCGGGGCCTGGCTCCGGCTGCGAGACGAGGGCACCCGCTCGACCCTCACGCTCAAGCAGGTCACCGACGCCACGACGATCGACGGGACGAAGGAGATCGAGACCGAGGTCACCGACCTGCACGCCATGGCCGACATCCTGCGCAGGGTCGGCCTCACCGAGGTCCGGTACCAGGAGAACTACCGCGAGGAGTGGCGTCTGGGCGAGGTCGCTTTCGACTTCGACACCTGGCCGGACCTGCCCACCTTCCTGGAGATCGAAGGGCCCGACGAGGCGTCGGTGCGGCAGGCCGCCGCGCTGCTGGAACTCGACTACTCCGAGGCCCGGTTCGGCAGCGTCGACGAGATCTACAGGAGCGAGGCCGGTCGCGACATCCTCGCCGAACCCACCCTTCTGTTCTCCGACACCGAGAAGCGGGAGAGCGCTGCTCTGACGTCCCGGAACCGTTGACCGTGGAGGGAGCTGCGATACGGGGCCGGGAGGAGGCGCTTGGACGTGGCGTAGGCAATAGGCGGTATGCGTAGGTGTGCGCGTTGCGGTGGTGGCCCTCGTCGGAGCATCTGGTGGGGTTACTGTGACGCTGCGTCAGGTTCCGTCGTGTCCGCCGTCTTCCGTCGCTCCGGATCCACCGCGTCCGCCGCCGTCACCCGGTCCTGTGCCTTGATGTCGCGGGTCTGCTCCGCCACCCACTCCGGGCTGATCGCCGGTGTCCCGCCCGGCACTTTGCCGCTCACGACCAGGCAGAACGGGTGGCCCGCCGGGTCGAGGAGCACTCGTACGTCGTGCTGCGGCTGGAACTCCGCCGGGGTCGCGCCCTCCGCCACCGCGTGGGCCACCCCTGCCTCCAGGTCCGTCACCTCGAAGTCCAGGTGCAGCATCATCAGCTGGTCGCCGGGGGCTGCGGCGGGGGCGGGCCAGACCGGGGGCACGTACGCCTCCTCCGTCTGGAAGGCCAGGCCGGAGCCGCCGCCGGGCGGGACGAGCTGCACCCAGCCCAGCTCCTCCTGCGTCGTTTCCCACCCCAGGAGGCGGCGGTAGAAGTCCGCCAGCTCCGCCGCGTCCGGGGCGTCGAGCACCGTGCAGGTCAGGGTCAGGGGCGGTCGAGGCGGTGGCGGGGTGGTGGTCACGGTGGGCTCCTCGGGCCGGTGAATGTGCCGGTACGAGTACCCCGTACCGGCACATTCACCGGCCCCCCCCGGCCGTACTCACCCCACGATGCCAACGATGTCCGCGTATCCCTCGATCTCGCGCGGGTTCCGCGTTCCCGGGCCCACGTACGTCGCCGACGGGCGGACCAGGCGGCCCGTGCGCTTCTGCTCCAGGATGTGCGCCGACCAGCCCGCCGTACGGGCGCACGTGAACATCGACGTGAACATGTGCGCCGGGACCTCCGCGAAGTCCAGCACGATCGCCGCCCAGAACTCCACGTTCGTCGCCAGGACGCGGTCCGGGCGCCGCGCGTGCAGCTCCTCCAGGGCCGCCTTCTCCAGCGCCTCCGCCACCTCGAAGCGCGGCGCCGCCAGCTCGCGGGCCGTGCGGCGCAGGACGCGGGCGCGGGGGTCCTCGGCGCGGTAGACGCGGTGGCCGAAGCCCATCAGCCGCTCGCCCCGGTCCAGGGCGCCCTTCACATACGCGGTCGCGTCGCCCGTACGTTCGATCTCCTCGATCATGCCGAGGACCCGGGACGGGGCGCCGCCGTGCAGCGGGCCCGACATCGCGCCCACCGCGCCGGACAGCGCGGCCGCCACATCGGCGCCGGTCGAGGCGATGACCCGGGCCGTGAACGTGGAGGCGTTCATCCCGTGCTCCGCCGCCGACGTCCAGTACGCGTCCACCGCCTTGACGTGCTTGGGGTCCGGCTCGCCGCGCCAGCGGATCATGAACCGTTCCACGACCGAATGCGCCTTGTCGATCTCGCTCTGGGGCACCATCGGCAGGCCCTGGCCGCGGGCCGACTGGGCCACGTACGACAGGGCCATCACCGCCGCCCGCGCCAGGTCGTCCCGGGCGGTCTCCTCGTCGATGTCCAGCAGCGGCTTCAGGCCCCAGACCGGCGCGAGCATCGCCAGCGCGGACTGCACGTCGACCCGGATGTCACCGGAGTGGACGGGGATCGGGAACGGCTCGGCCGGCGGCAGCCCGGGGTTGAACGCCCCGTCCACCAGCAGGCCCCACACGTTCCCGAACGAGACGTGGCCGACGAGATCCTCGATGTCGACCCCGCGGTAACGGAGCGAACCGCCTTCCTTGTCCGGTTCGGCGATCTCCGTTTCGAACGCGACGACTCCCTCAAGACCGGGTACGAAGTCGGACATCAGGCGGCTCCCTCAGTTCGGCGGGCGACGGGCGGTGTGCGGCGTGCGGCGTGCGGCGGCGGCCGTGTGCGTACGAAGACAGGTGTGCACGTGTACGAATGGCCGCGGCCGTGCGAAGGCCACAGAGGCCTGCCTCACGATATTGGCGGGTTCCCACGGAGCGGGGAAGCGTGACATCCGGCACAGGACTCCATTCCGGCGGTGTGTGGTTACGGGTCCTCCCCGCCGGGCACACTCGGCCGCTGCGGCAGGATGGGCCCGTGCCCACATCAGATCACTCCGTGCCCACTCCGGATCACACTGTGCCCGCACCGGATCATGCGGCCCACCAGGCTCCTTCCGTCGGGTCCTCCCGTACCGATTCCACCATCGATCCGGCGGCCATGCGCGAGCAGTACCGCTCCGAGGACTTCACCGAGCTCGACCTCAGCCCCGACCCGATGGACCAGTTCGCCCGCTGGTTCCGCCAGGTCGCCGTGGGCGGCGTGCTCCACGAGCCCAACGCGATGATCGTCTCGACCGCCACCCCGGACGGCCGCCCCTCCTCGCGCACGGTGCTGCTGAAGCAGTACGACGAGCGGGGCTTCGTCTTCTTCACGAACTACGGCTCCCGCAAGGGCCGCGAGCTGGCCGCCAACCCGTACGTCTCGCTG
Organism: Streptomyces sp. NPDC059452; assembly: GCF_042750035.1. Taxonomy (NCBI): domain Bacteria; kingdom Bacillati; phylum Actinomycetota; class Actinomycetes; order Kitasatosporales; family Streptomycetaceae; genus Streptomyces; species Streptomyces sp. NPDC059452. The sequence continues at coordinate 229,920 of NZ_JBHYVE010000004.1, read as the reverse complement.
CTCTTCCCCTGGCACCCCATGGCCCGCCAGGTGATCGTCACCGGCAGCGCGTCCCGGGTCTCCCGCGAGGAGACCGTCGGCTACTTCCGTACGCGTCCGCACGGCTCCCAGCTCGGCGCCTGGGCCAGCGACCAGTCCGCGGTGGTCTCCTCCCGCGAGGAGCTGGTCCGCCGGTACGAGGACCTCGCCGCGCGCTACCCGGAGGGCGAGAAGGTCCCCGTCCCGCCGGAGTGGGGCGGCTTCCGGGTGGTCCCGGAGACCATCGAGTTCTGGCAGGGGCACAGCAACCGGCTGCATGACCGGCTTCGGTACGTGAGGGAGGGCGCGGAGTCCGGCAAGTGGCGGGTGGAGCGGCTCTGCCCGTAGGACTGGGGCGCGGCTGCGGGCCTGTGTCTCTGGGCCTCTGTGTGCCCGTGTGCCCGTGTGCCCGTGTGCCCGTGATGCCTGTGTGTCCGTGCGCCCGCCTGCCTGTTGCCCCTGCGCCCGCCTGCCTGTTTGCCCGTCTGCCTGGTGAAACGCAGAAACCCGCAGGCTCTGGGTCCTCCGTGCACAGAGGAGCCGGCCGGACTTACCGGCGAGCCTGCGGGTCGGTGACTGCTGGGAATTGGCCGGCGTCCGGCCAGGTGCACTGCGCAGAGTGCGACGGCGGACGTCAGCCCGCAGTCACCTCACGAGTCCGAAAAGAAATCACTTCCGGAACACCTCCTTTCCTGTGTGCTGAACAGCCTAGGAACCCCGCGCGGGGGCCTCAACCGATTTAATCGGCGGCTTCCTGCCGGGGGTACGGGCCCCGGAGGTCAGTGGACGGTGAAGGCGTACGTCATCGGGACGTCCCTGGTGTAGAAGCTGGAGGCGCGGTGGAAGAACAGGCGTCCGTCCTCGAAGAGGATCATCTCCTTCAAGCTGGGATCGACCATCTGTGCCGTCGTGTCCTGGACTTCGAAGGTTTCGGGCTGCTTCAGGAGCACGGTCTGTTTTCCGTCTGCGGCGGCGAAGTGCAGTACACCGCTGCCGGTCCCTCCCGTACCGGCGTTGTTGTAGGCGACGACCCCGTCCTCATCGGCGCGCAGGGGCAGCAGCACCGCGGAGTCGGCGCTGTCGACGGTCCACTTGCGCCGACCGGTATCGGTGTCGAAGGCCGCGATGTGGTTGCCGTTGGTGAGGTGCTCCTTCTCGCTGGGGAGGTAGATGGTGTCCTTCGACGCCGCGACCGTGTGGCACCCCGTGGCCCGGCAGCTGGAAACGTAGCCGTCGATCTTGATCGTCGCCTTGATCGAGCCGTCCGGGTCGAACGTGAACAGCCTGTTCGCCTCCAGGCCGCTCCCATCGCCCACCTGGGCGGCGACCACCAGCGGGTCTGTCGAGGCCACATAGGCGGAAAGCAGCCCCGCGGGCAGCTTGATGGTCCGGGACGGTTTGCCCGTACCCGGATCACGCTGCGTCACCGTCATCCGGTCGCCGCAGTAGGCCGTACTGGTCACTGTGCTGCCGCCGTGCAGCTCCTCGTATCCGCATCCCTGCGGAGGCGAGTCCCACACCGTTTCGCCGGTGCCGATGGCAAAGCCCCACGATGTGCCGTCCGGCCATCCGACCGCGGCGAAGTCCTCGGTGACAGCGACGCTGAGGTCCAGCCAGAGCGCGGCGTCAGGAAGGGACTTCTGCCAGAGCTTGCGTCCCTCGTTGATGTCGATCACCGCGAACTCGGTGCACTTGCTGCGGGCCTTCTTGGACCCGGCGAACGACACCGCCACGTAACCCTTGCGGGTCACATCCCGGGACGTGCCGCACACATTGCCGTCCAGCGGCACTTTCCAGGTCTGCTTCCCGCTGTCCAGGTCATAGCCGAGGACGGAGAAGGGACCGCCCGAGGCATAGGAGCGCGACGTCAGCCATGAGCCGTCCGCCTTGTGCCCGTCACCTTCGGGGTCATCTTCCGGTGCCGCCACCGAGAGCAGTTCGCGGCCCTGCGTGGGAAGGGCCTTCGGAGACGCCGCCTTCGTCGGTGCGCTCCCCTTGCCGTCGGCCTTGGTCGGCTGTTCCCCGCCGTTGAAGTGGAGGAACGCGAAGGTGCCGGCGACCAGGACGGCCACGGCCGCGGTGACGCACCCCGCGATGACCGCTGTCCGGCGCTTCCTGCCGCCGCCCGGCCGCCCCGGAGGGGCCGGGGGCTGGGGGAAGTACGGCGGTACCGGACCGTACGGAGGCTGAGTGCTGGGTCCCCCGCCCATGTACGGGGCGGGGCCGAATCCCGGAGGGCCCTGGGGCGGAGGCCCCGGGGCCGCAGGTGGGACGGGCGGCATGGGCGGTTGCGACATGCGAGTTCCAGCTCCTTGTGAACCTGGCTGTGGGAGAGCACCCGGGAAGCGGTGGCCCGGTATTGCCACAGGCTACGAGGGGGCTGCCGGTACGGGGAATTCGCCTCCCGGGGGTCTCCAGCAGCTACCTCGACGCCCTCCCCCCGGCCGCTGAGGGACCGGAGGGAGGGCGGGGAGGAGGGAGAGCGTCGAGGAGGGAGGCCGGACGGGCCGGCCACGTCAGCCGGGGTTGGCCGTACTGGCCGTGTCAGCCATGTCAGCCGGGCTGGCCGTACCGGCAGTGTCAGTCACGTCAGCCGGGCTGGCCGTACCGGCCGTACCGGCCGTGTCAGTCACGTCAGCCAGATCGGCGACGTGTCCGCGCCGTTCCCTCTCCCGGCACATGCCGCTCTTTCAGCACTTGTAGTTCTTCGCGCTGATGTAGGTCGGGATCGGGGTGATACCGGGGAGGGTGAACTTCATTTCCACGCACTTCTTGTACTTGGCCGCCGAGCTCCAGACGCCCGAGAGATGCGTGAGAGAGCTACCGGAAATCGCGAAGCAGGCCACCGAAGCCAGCGGGATGGCGAGAAGACCGCAGAGAGCCGAACCGCCCGCCGCGTACTTCACCTTGGATTCGTACTTCTTCACTTCGGCCTTGCTGAACTTCACGTAGAGGAACAGGCCGGTGCTGACCTTGGGGTCGGCCACCACGGGAAACGCGGTGTCCTTGTTGATCTCGACGCTCTGGACGAGGGTCGATCCGTTCAGCTTGTAGCTGGTGGGGACGTCCTTTCCGTTTGCGTCCTTCGCCCACGGAGCGTCGATGGTGCCGATGGCGACGTCGGGGCTGTCGCTGTCGCTGTCACTCCGGCGTACGAGGTCGAATCCACCGGTCTCGTTGGCGACCGCCTGAGTTCCGGCGGGAAGGCTCAGTTCGTAACGCTGCTGAGCCGGAGCGCTCGCGTCCTTGAGAGAGGTCAGGGCGCGTGCGCCGCCGTCGGCGGTGAGCTGGACGGCGATGTCCGTGGAAGCGGCGGCATCGGCGTACACCGTGGTCCCCGCGCCCGCCAGGGAGCCCTCGACGTTACGGCTCTGAGGCAGGCTCAGGCCCACGACGCCGCCGTCCGGCGTGGTGATCTCGACCTTGCCCGACGAGCTCTTCGGGGCCCGGGCGGTGGTGGTCACACCGCTCTCGTCGGTCACCGAGGCGGTGAGCGCGCCGTTCTGCGGGACTGCCGTGGCCAGGTCCTGGGTGCCGGTGGCGCCCTCGATGATCCGTGCCGTCCGCTCGGCCTGTGACGGCAGCCCGCCCGCCGTGGCGGTGGGCGCGATGGTCATCAGCAGGGCACCGGCGACGGTGGTCGCGACGATGCCGCTGGTCATACGAGTGGTCCGCATCATGTGCGGTTTCCCCCTTGTCGAATTGTTCGGGAACGCCGCTGGTCGTGCTTCATCCCCCATGGCTGAAGCAGTCGGAACCCCCGATTAGTCGTGAGCATTGAATCATCCGGGGGAAGCGGCGGATTTGAGGAGTTGAGAGGGCGTCAGAATTCTGTGGTTTGCAGATGCACTCCCTCGGAAGGGGGCTGGGAATGGCGGAATCTCTCGTCTTTCGCTTTCGGTGGTGTGGGGAGATGGGGTGTGCGAGTGGTGGAAATCGTGAGGGAGAGCGATGGGGAGGATGCGGGGGGTTTTCGCGTCGAATCCGGCGGGATCCGCGGCCCCGCTTCGGGCCGGAATGGAATGTCCGACGAACTCCGTGCGGCTGGCCATGGCGACCGCGCCGACCGTGCCACCCGGCGGCGAACGCGTGGATGCGTTTCTCGTCATGGGGTCAGTTGAGCCTTGTGCAGGGACAGTTGAGCTTCTGGTCTGAAGCTGCCGGGCGTCGGGTGGGGGTGTTTTCGGACATCGCTCGGGAGGTGTCCGGACGCGTCCTGCCGGGTGCGGGCGGTCCTGGCCTGCGTCAACGCCCCGTGGCGGCAGGCGTGTCCGGTGTGGCGGAACGTCGGCCTCCTCATCCGCTCCCGAACCGGGCTGCCCGCCGACTCCGGGAGCGGACCCTCCGGCTCCGGTGACGGAATGTTGTTGAAGTCGATACCGTTCGCTCGTTCAAACGAGAGGTCCCGGTTGGCTGGATCATGTAGCGGAGTGGGACGGGTTTTCGAGAAATCGCTGTGCGGTGCGTCACATTCGAGTTCAATGGTCGGACGTGCGGCCATGGCGGACACGTCCTGCGGGGGGTTCGGGATGAGTGTTTCCACGAGCAGGGGGACGACCGATGCCCTCGGCCCCGATCCGTTTCCCGGGTCCGAGCTGCTGGCCGCCCTGCTCGACGGCATGGACGCGGCGCTCTGCGCGTTCGACGCGGCCGGCACCGTCACCCACTGGAACCGCGAGGCCGAGCGCATCCTCGGCTGGTCCGCGCAGGAGGCCGTGGGGCGTACGGGGTTCGCCGGGTGGGCGGTGCGCCGGGCCGACGCGGACGAGGTGCAGGCGCGGCTGATGTCGGCCATGGACGCGCCGGGGCGGCAGGTGCACGAGTTCGCGCTGCTGCGCAAGGACGGCAGCCGGGTGCTGGTGCGGACCCAGTCCGCCGGGGTGCGCGGCGCGGAGGGGAAGCCGGCCGGGGTCTACTGCGCGTTCAGCGAGGTGCACGCCCAGATCGACCTGGAGCGGGCCATCGCGCTGAGCGAGGCGCTGTTGGAGGACGCGTCCTGGGGCGTCGTGCTCGTCGATGTCGACCTCCGGCCGACCGTGGTCAACGCGTACGCCTCCCGGGCGCTCGGCGGGGCCCGCACCACCCTTCTCGGCCGCCCGCTCGGCGAGGTGGTGGTCCACGGCGTGGAGGAACTGGAGGCGGCCCTGCACCATGTGCTCGCCGAAGGCGCGCCGGGCGCCCCGGCCGAGCTGTGGGTGACGCTGCGTACGGCGGAGGGCGAGCGGCGGCGGTGCTGGCGCAGCGGGTTCCTGCGGCTGGCCTCGCCGCTGGCGGAGGAGCCGGTTCCGCTCGGGGTCGGCTGGCTGTTCCGGGATGTGACGGCGGCGAAGCTCGCGCAGCAGGAGGCGGACCGCCTGCGGTTCCGGACGAGCCAGCTGCACCGGGCTGCCCGTACGGCCTCCGAGTGCGAGGACCCGATGGCGGCGGCGACCTCCCTGCTCGACTTCGCGCTGGCCGGGTTCGCCGACCACGTACTCCTCGATCTGACGGCGGGCGATCTGCGGGCGGGCGGCCTGGTGGGGGGTGACCTGGCGGCGGGTGCGCGCCTGGTCCGTACGGCCGCGACCCCCTCGGACGTGCCCGGTCCGTGTCTGCTGGTCGCGGGCGGCTCCATCCCGGTCCGGTACGGTCCCGGGCACCCGGCCCTCCAGGCCGTCGAGCGCACCGGCTCGGTCCGTACGAGTGCGGGGGCCGGGGACGCCGGAGGCGCGGCGGCAGCCTGGGCGGCGGAGCGCCGCTGGCCCGGTGACGCGGCCCACGCCCTGTGCACGGTGCTGCGGAGCCGGGGGCGGACGCTGGGCGTGCTGACGTTCCTGCGCGCGGCGAACCGGGCCGCCTTCGAACGCCCGGACACGGCGTACGCGGAGACGGTGGCGGCCCGGGTCGCGGGGGCCGTCGACCTGGCTCGGGCGGTGGGGGCGGGGGAGTAGGGGGGCTGGCTTCTCGGCTCTGGCCCTTCAGCCTTGCCCTCTCGGCTCTGGCCTCTTAGCCCTGGCCCTTCAGCTTTGGCCTCTCAGCTCTGGCCTCTTAGCCCTGGCCGCTCGGCTCTGGCCTCTCAGCCCTGCCTCTTCAGTCCTGCCCCTCAGCCCTGGCCCTTCGCTGCCGCCCTCTTCCGGCCTCTGCCCGCTGAGCGTCCTCCCGGCCGGTCCGCCGCAGACGCGTCGTCGGCCCCGGTGACCTCCGCGAGCGTGCCGTAGTACGCCGTCGGCCGGGCCTCGAACTCCGCCCAGGTGGCCAGCTCGTCCGCGTCGGCGTCCGGCCCGCGCAGCAGGTCGACCGAGGCCTGGGCGAACTGCTCGGCCCACCCCTCCCGTTCGGCCTCGGCGAGTACCAGGCGGAGCTGGGCCACTGCGGTCAGAACGCCCTCGCGCTCGTACGGCCCCGTCCGCAGCATCTCCCGTACCCCGCTCGCCGGGTCGGCGGCGATGAGCAGCTTCTCCAGCCGTGCGGCCAGCTCCTCGCCCGCCCGGCCGGCGTTCCGCGCCTGCGGCCCCGCGTCCACCAGCACCCGGAGTGCGGCGAGCAGTGCCGTGGTGCGCGGTTCGGGGCCGTCCGCGCCCATCCGCGTGGTCATGTCCCGGCCCACCTCGTCGGCCGTCCTGCGTGCGGCGGCCACCGTCCGCTCGGCCGCTTCCCGTTCCATACCGAAGAAGTGGGCGAGGGCCCAGGTCCCGGCGTCGAGGACGTCCCGTACGGTCCGGACGCCGCCCTGCTCCAGCTCCTCGGCCCGCAGCCGCTTCTCGGCCACTCCCTTCAGCCGGGTGACCGGGATCCGGCCCAACTCCCCGTCCACCAGCTCCCGGTGCAGCGGGGCCCATGCCGTCCGTACCGCCTCCTCGGCCCGGCGGTGGTCGTGGGCCACCAGCGCGGCGGCCTCCTGCAGCCGCCGCGCCCGGCGGAGGACGCCCGGCCGCACCCCGCTCATGCGGGACAGCGAGCGGATGTTCCCGCCGACGACGGCGATGAACGTCACGAGCAGCCCGAACATGATCAGCGTGTCGGAGAGGTCGATCTGCTCGTCGTGGGCCCGGTAGCTCTCCTCCAGTGAGGACAGCTCGCCCTTGTCCGGGCCTTCGGCGAGCACCCACCCGGTGTCCCAGCCGTAGTCGTCGTCCGAGCCGGGCTCCGGGGCCTTCAGCGACGAACTGCGCCGAGGGTCGCACCGGTACGACCCCGTGCGCTCGTCGTCGAACTCGAAGGGGTTGGCCCAGGCGACCTCGCACGCCCCGTCGGGTTTCTCCTCAAGGACGGTCAGCTCGACCTGCTCCAGTTCGAGGGGCTCCGGCGCGGTCATGGCCACGAACCCCGACCATGTGATCAGAGCCAGCCCGATGGCCAGCACCCACCGGAAAAGCGGCACGTGTCCCACCCGGTTCCCCCTGTTGTCTCGTCGGCGCCGTGTCGGCGGGACGGTGGCCCCGTCCTGCTCGTGTCGGCGACAGCGGTGCGTCCGGAGCGCGCGTCGGCGACGGCAGCCCGTCCGGCACGCCCATTGTTCGTCGGGCCGGGCCCGACGAACCAGAGGGGGAGCGGGCAGCGCTGGGGGGCCGCTGCCTTCCGGCTTCCGGCAATCCGAGGGAGGGGGCGGGGCCCGCTGTACGAGGTGGACTCCCCGGTGGACTGCCGGGTTCAGCCCTTCTTCCTTCAGGCCTTGCACCCCCACCCGGCGGTGCGCACCTCCTGCCGGGCCCGCGCCCCCACCGGGCCCCGCGCCCCCACCGGGCCCCGCGCCCCCACCGGGCCCCGCGCCCCCACCGGGCCCCGCGCCTCCTGCCGGGCCCCGCGCCTCCTGCCGGGCCCCGCCCCCGCCCCTGCCCTCACGCCGCGTGCAGCGCCAGGGTCGGGGAGAGGCGGGACGCCCGCACCGCCGGGTAGAGGCCCGCGATGGTGCCGATGACCAGCGTGGCGCCGAAGCCGCCGCCGACCGCCCAGAGCGGGACGACCCATGGCAGCCCGCCGGAGTGCGCGTACACCCCCGTCGCCGCCGCGCCCAGCGCCACCCCCGCCAGGCCGCCGAGGCCGGACAGCATCAGGGACTCCGTGACGAACTGGATGCGGATCTGGCCCCGGGTCGCGCCCAGCGAGCGGCGCAGGCCGATCTCGTACCGGCGCTCAAGCACGGAGATGATCATGGTGTTGGCGACTCCTACGCCCCCGACCAGCAGCGCGATGCCGCCCAGGCCCAGCAGCAGACTGCTGAACGCCCCCTCGGTCGCCGCCTTCGCGCGGAGGGCCGAGGACGGGTCGGTGACCTTCACGTTCTGCGGGTTCTGCGGGTCGACCGTCGCCGCCATCACCTTCCGTACGTCCTGCACCGCCGCATCGTCCGACCGCTCGTACACCGAGGTCGGGTGGCCCTCGAAGCCCAGCAGGCGCTTCGCACCCTCCCAGCCGACCAGGGCGGAGCGTTCGATCTCCGGGGCGAGGGGGAGCGGGGCGAGGATGCCGGTGACGGTGAAGTAGCGCCCGCCCAGCCACACTTGCTGCCCGGGTTCGGTGATCCCCAGCCGTTCGGCCGACACGTGGCCGAGCACGACCGAGGGGTAGCGGCCGGTCGCCGCGTTGAGCCAGCTTCCGCTGCTGACCTCGCCGCGCAGGACACGGAGGAGGTCGGCCGTCGTCGCCCTGACCGCGATCCCGCCCGTATCGCCCTCGTCGGTCTTCTCGTTGCGGCGTACGGTCGCGTCCAGGTCGGCGGTGGCCCCCACCTCCTGGACCCCCTTGATCCGGCCCACCATCCCGACCGCGTCCTCCGGCAGCCGCACCTCCTGCCCGGCGAACATGGAGTCGCCGGGGGAGGCCACGAGCAGGTTGGTGCCCAACTTGTCGAGCTCGCGGAGGAGTTGGGCCTGGCTGGAGGCGGAGATGCCCACCACGGAGATCATGGTCGCGATGCCGATGGCGATGCCCAGGGCGGAGAGCACGACCCGCATGGGGCGGCTGCGCAGGCCGGACGAGCCGACGTGGAGGACGTCCCGGGGGCCGAGGCGGGCCGCCCGCAGCCGGTTCCGGCTCACTGTTCTGCTCCCGCCGCCACGGACGGGACCACGGGCGGATTCCGTACGTCCGCCACCACCTCGCCGTCTCTGATCCGCACCTCGCGCGGCAGCCCCGCCGCGATCTCCGTGTCATGCGTGATCACCGCGATCGTCGCCCCCTCCCGGTTCAGGTCCCGCAGCAGCTCCATCACCGCCGCCCCCGACGCCGTATCAAGCGCCCCCGTCGGCTCGTCGGCCAGCAGCAGAGCGGGTTCGCCCACTACCGCCCGGGCGATGGCGACCCGCTGCTTCTGGCCGCCCGAGAGCTGGTGCGGCTTGTGGTCCAGGCGGTCCGCGAGGCCGACCCGGTCCAGCGCCTCGGCGGCCCTGCGGCGGCGTACGGAGCGGGGGAGGCCGGAGTAGAGCAGGCCCTCCGCCACGTTGTCGCGGGCGCTGACGCCGGGGACCAGGTGGAACGCCTGGAAGACGAAGCCCACGTGCTGGGCGCGCAGGGCGGAGAGGCGGCGGTCGGAGAGGGCCGCCACGTCGTGGCCCGCGATGTGGACGGTCCCGGCGGTGGGGTGGTCCAGGGTGCCGACGATGTGCAGCAGCGTGGACTTGCCGGAGCCGGACGGGCCGACGATGGCGAGGAGCTCGCCCTCCGCCACGGTGAGGTCCACCCCGCGCAGGGCGGTGACCCCGCCCGCGTACTCCTTGGTGACGCCCCGGAGGGCGACGACCGTACGCGTGTCCTCGACGCTGTCCGTGCCGGTGCCGGTGCCGGTGCCGGTGCCGGGGAGGCCGGTGACCGTATCCGTCGATGCGGTGCCGCTCATATCTTCGGCACCCCGACCTTCATGCCCTCGCGCAGACCGCCGCCGGACACCTCGACCCGGCCGTCCGCGAACATGCCGAGCTCCACCTTCACCTCGCGGACCGCGCCGCCCCGGACGACCTGGACGCCGAAGCCGCCGCCGGGCAGGGCCAGGAGCGCGTTCACGGGGACGGTCAGGACGTCCTTGCGGGTCTCGCCGGTGAGGTTCACCGTCACCGGTGACTGGTCGAACCCGCCGACCTTGTCCGGCCGGTCGAAGGAGACGGTCAGGGTGACCTTGGGGCTGTCCTCCTGCGGGTCGTTGCCCGGCTTCGCCGTCCGCCCGACCGAGGAGACCGTGCCGGGTGCGCTGGTGCCGTCCGGCAGCTCGACGGTGACCTCTGTGCCCGCCTTGGCCAACTGGCTTTCACTGACGTCCAGTTGGAACGTCACGATCCGCTCGGAGCCGGTCGTCGTGAGGACCGGGGCGCCCGGCTGGGCCAGGTCGCCGACGGCCGTCTCCACGCTCTTGATCCGGACCTTCCCGGGGGCGAACGCGATGTCCTGCGGGCCCACCTTGCCCGTCTGCTTGCCGCCCTGCGCCTTCTGCCAGCGCTTGACGGCCGCCGCGGTCAGCTCGGTGTACTCGGTGTCCGGGGTGAAGCCGGTGTAGCCGAGGGCGGCGAGGTTGCGTTCCAGCTGCTCGACGTCCCGGCCCTTGTCGCCCGGCTTCAGGGTCCGGTACATGGGGCCGGACCCGTACATCAGGCGGACGGCCCGGCCGTCGATCTCGTACAGCCGCTCGTTCCGCTTCACCGTGGAGCCGGGGCGCGGGGTCCAGGTCAGGGTGCCGGACGCGCCCGCGTTGACCTTGCGCTGTTTGTCGTAGCCGAGGGTCCCGTCGGCCTGGGCGCTGTCGTGCAGGTCGCCGCGCTCGACGGGGGCGGTGGCCGGGGGCAGGGCGCTGTTCTTCGCACCGGCCGACTCCGTACCGCCCCCGCCGAGCTGGGTGACCGCGATGGTTCCGGCCGTCACGGCGAGCACCGCGGCGACGGCCGCCACCGCCCGTCCGCGCCTCATCGGCCCACGCTCTCGCACGCCTTGTTCGCCTTCTCGAACTTCTTCATGTCCGAGCCCTTCAGCGCGGGCATCGCCTCCATCGCCCCGCCGTCGAACTTCGGATCGGGCATGTCGAACCCGTTCTCGCGCATGCACCGGGCGAAGGCCACCATCTTGTCCTTCTCCGCCTGGGTCAGCTCCTTGGGCCCGCCGCCGACCGCCTTGTCCTCGCAGGCCTTGAACGCCTTCTCCATCTCCTTCCGGCTCTTGGACCCGCCGTCGATGGTCACGCCCATGCCGTCCTGGCCCGCCTTCGGCTCCGGGATCTTCAGACCCTGCTCGCGCAGGCACGTGCGGTGCTCCAGGGCCTGGTCCTCCTCCGTCTTCTTCGTGTCGGACTTCTTGCTGCCGGAGGCCGACCCGTCGTCGCCCGAACAGGCCGTGGCGGTGAGGACGACGGTCGCGGCGAGCAGACAGGCTGCGGCGGCGGTGCGGCGCCGCGCGGGAAGGAAGGTCATGGAGGGCTCCTCGGCAGGTCGGTCGGACGGACGAACGGACGAACGGACGGCCCGAGCCTGCGCGAGGAGGCGGTTTCGTTTCCCTCAGCGCCGATGCTTACACCGGCGAAACACCGCTTTCGGGTACACAGAGCCCATGCGCGTGCTGGTGGTGGAGGACGAGGAATTTCTGGCGGGGATGATCGCCGAGGGGCTGCGCCGTGACGCCGTCGCGGTGGACATCGCCCCGGACGGGCCGACCGCGCTCGAGAAGCTCCGGTTCGGCGCGTACGACGTGATGATCCTCGACCGCGACCTGCCCGGGCTCCACGGCGACGAGGTGTGCCGACGGGTCGTCGGCGCCCGCCTGCTGACCCGGATCCTGATGCTCACCGCCTCGGGGACCGTACGGGACCGGGTGGCCGGGCTCGGGCTCGGCGCCGACGACTACCTGACCAAGCCGTTCGCGTACGACGAACTCCTCGCCCGGGTCCTCGCGCTCGGCCGCCGCTCCCGCCCCGCGCTCCCCCCGGTCCTGGAGCGGGCCGGGCTCACGCTCGACACCGCCCGCCGTCAGGTCTGCCGCGACGGCCGCTACCTGTCCCTCTCCCGTAAGGAGTTCGCCGTGCTGGAAACCCTCCTGCGGGCCGAAGGCGCCGTCGTCAGCGGCGACGACCTGATCGAGGAGGTGTGGGAGGAGGACACCAGCTACCGCACCAACGCGGTCCGGGTCACGCTCTCCAAGCTCCGTACGAAACTGGGGGCGCCGCCCGTGATCGAGACCGTGCCGGGGGCCGGGTACCGCATCGGGGACGGCCCCGTGGCGGGTACCGGGAGCGGCACCCCGTGAACAGCGAGCGCGCGCGGCTCACCGCGCTCTACGGCGGCCTGCTGGTGGTGGCCGGGGTCCTGCTCATGGGGCTCGTCTACCTGCTGGTCAGCGACCGTCTCTACCGCAGCGTCATGACCGCGGTGGCCCCCGCGGTCCCCACCTACCGGCTGGAGGCCTACTCCGCCTCCGCGCTGCCCGCCTCCGAGGCGGCGCAGACCACGGTCGTCCAGCCCGGCCAGTACGCGGTCGCGCGCAAGGTCAGCACCGCCGCCGGGGACGCCGTACTCAGCCAGCTCCTCACCGTCTCCGCGCTCTCCCTCGCCGTCTACTCGGCGCTCTCCGTCGCCCTCGCCTGGTGGATGGCGGGCCGGGTGCTGCGCCCGGTGGGGGTCATCACCGCCCGGGCCCGTCGGCTCTCCGGCTCCAACCTGCACGAACGGATCGCGCTCAAGGCCCCGCCCGGCGAGCTCAAGGAGCTGGCCGACACCTTCGACGGGATGCTCGACCGGATCGAGCAGCTGGTCGCCGCCCGGCAGCGGTTCGCCGCCAACGCCGCCCATGAGCTGCGCACCCCGCTCGCCGTCCAGCGGGCCGCCGCCGAGATCGGGCTCGCCGACGACCCGCCGCCGGAGAAGGTCGCCTGGATCCGGGACAAGCTCATCGACACCGCCGACAACAGCGAACAGCTCATCGAGGGGCTGCTGCTGCTCGCGGTCTCCGACGAGGGGCTGCGGCGGCGCGAACGGGTCGACCTGGACGCGACCACCGCCACGGTCACCGAGGCGCTGGCGGCGGAGGCGGCGGAGCGGTCCGTGACCGTCGACGTGGCGGCCCGGCCGGTCAGCGTGGAGGGCGACCCGGTCCTCCTGGACCACCTCGTGCACAACCTGGTCGCCAACGCGGTACGCCACAACCACCCCGGCGGGACGGTACGGGTCCGGGTCGGACCGGGCGGCCTGGAGGTCGCCAACACCGGGCCCGTGGTGGCGCCGGAGACCGTACCGCTGCTGTTCGAGCCGTTCCGCCGGGCGCAGGCCCGCCGCCACGCGCCGGGCGAGGGCGCGGGGCTGGGGCTCTCCATCGTGGCGTCGGTCGCCCGGGCGCACGGCGGGGACGTCGGCGCGACGGCCAACCCGGGCGGGGGGCTGACGGCGCGGGTGGCGCTGCCGACCCGCGCGTAAGCGCGTAAGGGGGCCGGGCTCAGTGGCGGGTACGGGGGGATCAGCGGCGGGTACGGGGATCGGTGGCGGTGCGCGGGGGACAGCGGCGGTACGGGGATCAGTGGCGGTAGAAGATCCGCTCCCGGTACTCCGTCATGACCCGGCCGTTCCAGTCGTGGCCGCCGTCGACGTTCGCCGAGCGCAGGAGCGGCGGCTCGATGCCCCGCGCCACCAGCTGCTCGGCGGCGGCGGCCAGCATCGCCTGCATGATCGCGCTGGTCACCACCGTGGAGGCGGGGGCGAAGGGGGCCTCGATGCCGGGGGCCGTCAGCTCCGCGTCGCCGATCGCGATCTTGCTGTCCAGCACGATGTCGCAGTGGTCGCGGAGGAAGCCGCCCGAGACGTGCCGGGAGCGGGTGTGCTCCGCGTACGCCACCGAGGTCACGCCGATGACCGTCAGCCCGAGGGCACGGGCGTTCTGGGCCATCTCGACCGGGAGCGCGTTGCGGCCGGAGAGCGAGATGATGACGAGGACGTCGCCGGAGGTCGCCGGGCTGGTGTCCAGGACCGCCGAGGCCAGGCCGTCCACCCGCTCCAGGGCGGAGCCGAGGGTGGCGGGCATGACGTCCACGCCCGTGGTGCCGGGCACGGTGAGCAGGTTCATCAGGGCCAGCCCGCCCGCCCGGTAGACGACGTCCTGGGCGGCGAGGGAGGAGTGCCCGGCGCCGTACGCGAAGAGTCGGCCGCCCGCCTCGACGGTGTCGGCGATGGCGGTTCCGGCGGCCGTGATGGAGCCCGCCTCCTCGTCCCGCACGCGCTGGAGCAGACCGATCGCCGCATCGAAGAACTGACCGGCCAGCTTGCTGTCGCTCATGGGAGGAGAGCCCTTTCGACGGGATTGCGAGGGGGTTTCGGCGGGGTGGGAATGGCTGTGCCGCCGATCACGTTGCGGTCTGGACCAGTGGCCTGTCAATAGCGCCCGGCGGCCTCCGGCGCCCGGTCTTGGACCGACGCGGCACGGTTGTCGGTGCTATGCGTCAGAATTGGTGCAGGGCCATCGCACGACGTTTTCTGTCACAGCATCGAGGGGCACGTATGTCCGGACTGATCGACACCACGGAGATGTATCTCCGCACCATCCTCGAACTTGAAGAGGAAGGCGTGGTGCCCATGCGCGCCCGGATCGCGGAACGGCTGGACCAGAGCGGTCCGACGGTCAGCCAGACGGTGGCCCGCATGGAGCGCGACGGCCTGGTCCAGGTCGCGGGCGACCGCCATCTGGAGCTGACCGAGGAGGGCCGCCGCCTCGCGACGCGCGTGATGCGCAAGCACCGGCTGGCCGAGTGCCTGCTGGTCGACGTGATCGGCCTGGAGTGGGAGCAGGTCCACGCCGAGGCCTGCCGCTGGGAGCACGTGATGAGCGAGGCCGTGGAGCGGCGGGTGCTGGAGCTGCTGCGCCACCCGACGGAGTCTCCGTACGGGAATCCCATCCCGGGCCTGGAGGAGCTGGGCGAGAAGGCGGAGGCCGATCCGTTCCTGGACGCCTCGATGGTGAGCCTGGCCGAGCTGGACCCGGGCGCGGAGGGCAAGACGGTGGTCGTGCGGCGGATCGGGGAGCCGATCCAGACGGACGCCCAGCTGATGTACACGCTGCGGCGGGCCGGGGTCCAGCCCGGGTCGGTCGTCAGCGTGACGGAGTCGCCCGGCGGGGTGCTGGTCGGTTCCAGCGGGGAGGCGGCGGAGCTGGACGCGGAGGTTGCTTCGCACGTGTTCGTGGCCAAGCGCTGACGCGCTGACGCCTTTGGCGTCGGGTTTCTGGGGTGGCACCCCGGGGCCGGGGGTCCTGTCCGGGCGCCGCTCACCCCGGCGAGGGTTCCGTCCTCAAACGCCGGACGGGCTGGGGTGGGCGTCGGACGGGCTGGGGTGGGCGTCGGACGGGCTGGGACAGGCGCCGCGCGGCTGGAGTGGGTCCCGGGCGGGCTGGGGTGGGGCTCGGACGGGGGGTTTCCCGGCGGAATCGCAGCGGCCGGGCGGATCGCGTGCCAGGCTGAGGCCAGGCATATGACCTGAGGGTGCCGGACCGGTTGCGGTCGGCACGGTCGGGGAGGGAGCAGGGAATGCGCCCGTCGTACCGGCAAGCCCGCCGCACGGTGGCTGCCACGGTCTCGTATGCCCTGGTCAGGGGCGGTTCGGCGGTGGCTCCGCCACCCTCTGCCATCGTTGTCGCGGAGACGGGTCGACCCCGGCGCCCGAAGGCGCCGGGGTCGGTCCTCCCCTGTGGTGACCTGGAGCCCCGAGCTCTCAAGGTCGTCCCCTGCGGACCCCTGTCCCCGAGCGGTCCGCCTCCCGTTGAAGATCTCCCCAGGGCGGCCGACGGCAATCCTCGCCGCATGTCACTCGAACGTGGGGTGTTGAGCGGCGGATCCCTGTTTTCGAATACGAGTTCGATAGTCTGACGTGGTACGAACACGCGGTGACCGAGGACCTGAAGGGGGTGCCAGGACGATGGTGCGGCGCATCGATGTGACCGGATCGGACGGCGTACGCCTCGCGGCGTGGGAGTTCGCGGATCCGCCCAAGGAGCGTGCGGAGGCGGACGGGGCGGGTGCGGACCGGTCCCCCGGGGTGTTACTGCTGCACGGGCTGATGGGCCGGGCCTCCCACTGGGCCCCCACCGCCCGCTGGCTCTCCGAGCGGTACCGGGCGGTGGGCCTCGACCAGCGGGGCCACGGCCGCAGCGACAAGCCGGCCGAAGGCCCGTACACCCGCGACGCATACGTCGCCGACGCCGAGGCCGCGATCGAACAGCTGGACCTCGGCCCCGTCACCGTCGTCGGCCACGCCATGGGCGCGCTCACCGGCTGGCAGCTCGCCGCCAAGCGCCCCGACCTGGTCCGCGCCGTCGTCATCTGCGACATGCGGGCCTCCGCGCTCGGGGCGGCCTCGCAGCGCGAGTGGAGCGACTGGTTCGCGTCCTGGCCGCTGCCCTTCGCCACCCTCGCCGACGTACGGAAGTGGTTCGGCGAGGACGATCCCTGGGTGGAGCGGCCGAACCCCCTGCGCGGGGAGTTCTACGCCGAGGTGATGGCGGAGAAGGAGGACGGCTGGCGCCCGGTCTTCTCGCGCAGCCAGATGCTCAGCTCCCGCGCCACCTGGGTCTACGACGCGCACTGGGAGGAGCTGGCCCAGGTGCGCTGCCCCGCCCTGGTGCTGCGCGGGCTCGACGGGGAGCTGGGCCGGGCCGAGGCCCAGGAGATGGTGCGCGTCCTGCCCCGTGGCCAGTACGCGGAGGTGGCCGACGCGGGCCACCTCGTCCACTACGACCAGCCGGAGGGGTGGCGGGCGGCGGTGGAGCCGTTCCTGGAACAGCTCGCCGAGGACACCCGGGGCGACCGGGAGCCGGTCGCCCCGTAGCGAGCACCTGTCCTGACCGACCGCGTGACGCCCGCACGCCCAGCGGCGTACCGGGCGTACTGGGCGTGCGGGGGTGTACGCGGCGTACGCGGCGCGTGCTCCGCGCGCAGCCCCGGCACGCACCCGGCCGCGACACAGCGGACGGCCGGCACGCTTCCGGCGGTTCACCCCTTGCTGACTGCCGTCAGGATCTCCGGCAGCCGGTTCGCCGTACGCGGAGCCGCGATGCGCAGCCCCGCCCACCCGAGGAACACCCCGTACAGGGCACCCGCCGGGATCATGAGCCAGAGCGCGGCGTGGTGGTCCGCGAGGTGCAGCCAGACCGTCAGCACGATCACCGGGGCGGCCAGCACGGGCGCGGCCAGCATGCCGCTGAGGATGGAGATCCACGCGAGCGCGCCCTGCCCGGGGGCCACGTTCTTGAACGCGCCCTCCTGCGGGATCGAGTACGGGAACAGGGCCGAGGCGACCGCCCCGATCGCCAGCATCGCGCCCAGCACCGCGAAGGAGATCCCCAGCGCGCCCGGCACCGCTTGCCAGTCGCCCAGCACCGCCGCCGTCACCAGGCAGACCGCCACCGTGAACGGGAGCGTTATCAGCAGCAGGGCCAGCGCCCGCGCCCGCAGTTCGACGTACGCGTCACGGGTGGAGGAGATCGTCAGGGCCACCATCCAGAAGGCGGAGGTGTCCTGGCCGAACTGGTTGTACATCTGCATGCCGAGCATCCCGGCGGCGAAGCAGGCGAAGTAGACCGAGCCGGTGCCCTGGAGGGCGTTGAACAGCGGCACGATCGCGCCGATCGCCAGCGCGGTGACCCAGGCCGCCTTGGTCTTCGGGTCCCGTGCCACGTACCGGAGGCTGCGCTGCACGACGGTTCCCGTACGCCCTTCGGGCAGCAGACCCGACAGACCGGTGCGGCCCGACTCCTTCTTCTCCTTCTCCTTGTCCTTGCGGGTGGGCGCCGAGGCGGCCAGCGTGGAGCCGTCCGGTGCGGTCATCAGCTTCACCAGCCCCCGCTGCCACCACCACATCAGCGCCACCAGGGCGGCCGCCGTGATCAGCAGCTGAAGGGCCGCGACCCCGTACGAACCGTCCGACGCCGCGTCCACCGCCGCTATCGCGGAGGCGCCGGGCAGCCAGCGGGCCACGTTCGCGGCCGGTTCCAGGGCGGAGAGCCCGCCCGCCTGACCGAGCCGCTGCGCGCCGAAGTTGACGAACTGGAAGCCCACCGCGATCACCAGACCGCTGAGTACGGCCAGGTCGCGGCCCTTGCGGGAGTTGAGCAGCCGTACGTTGGCGGTGGCGATGGCCCGCGACAGCGCCACACAGAGCAGCATCGTCAGCGGGACCGCGACCACCGCGAACAGCACGCCCGCCGGTCCGTGCGCCAGCGCGAGGACGGAGCCGAGCACCAGGCAGAGGGTGAACAGCGGCCCGATGCCGACCATCGAGGAGACCAGCAGGGCCCGGACCAGCGGTTCGGGCCGCAGCGGCAGCATCACCAGCCGGGTCGGGTCGAGCGTGTCGTCACCGCTGGGGAAGAAGAGCGGCAGCACGGCCCACCCGAGCGCCACGATGCCCGTCAGCAGCACGGCGACCGTCCCCGCCTGCGCGTCGCCGCGCAGCAGGAGCAGCCCGAGGACCTGGCCCGCGGCGAGCAGCAGGGCGAGGACGAGGGAGACGACGAACGCCGCCGTGCGCCCGCTGGACTGCCGCAGCCCGTTGCGCAGGAGGTTCAGCTTGAGCCGTACGAAGATGGCGGTCAGGCCCGCCGTCGGAGGGGCCGGGGCGGTGGCGGTGGTGGTGACGGGGGTGTCCAGCACACTCATCGGGAGCCGCCCAGCCAGTCGAGGGTGTCGCCGGAGTTCCGGCCGCCCGCGCCGACGAGTTCGAGGAAGGCGCTCTGCAGCGAGGGGGCGTCGCCGCGCACCTCGGCCAGGGTGCCCTGCGCCTTGATCCGGCCCGCCGCCATCACGGCCACCCAGTCGCAGAGCGACTCGACGAGCTCCATCACATGGCTGGAGAAGACCACGGTCGCCCCGGACCGGGTGTAGCGCTCCAGCACCCCCCGGATGGTCTGAGCCGACACCGGGTCGACGCCCTCGAACGGCTCGTCCAGGAAGAGCACTTCCGGGTTGTGGAGCAGGGCGGCGGCGAGGCCGATCTTCTTCCGCATCCCGGTCGAGTAGTCGACCACCAGCTTGTTCTGCGAGCCCGCGAGATCCAGTACGTCCAGGAGCTGGGCGGCCCGCTTGTCGACCTCGTCCCCCGGCAGCCCGCGCAGCCGCCCGTTGTACGCGAGCAGTTCGCGCCCCGACAGCCGCTCGAAGAGCCGCAGTCCCTCCGGCAGCACCCCGATCCGCGACTTCACCGCGACCGGGTCGGTCCACACGTCGTGCCCGGCGACCTCGATCTTCCCCATGTCGGGCCGCAGCAGCCCGGTGACCATCGAGAGCGTGGTCGTCTTGCCCGCCCCGTTCGGCCCCACCAGCCCGACGAACTTCCCGGCGGGCAGCTCCAGATCGACCCCCGAGACGGCGATCTGCTGCCCGAACCGCTTCCACAGCCCCTGTACGCGCACAGCGGGGGGCGCGGTCCGCCCCCCGCCCGCCGTCGCGCTTGCTTCCGCTTCCGTATGCGTGTCGTGCGCGTTGTGCGCGTCTGTCACGTCACGTGCATCTGCCCGGTCCGGCATGGCACAGCCTTTCGATATCCCCATAGATGGGGACCACCCTACGAAAGGCCTGCCGGGAGCCCTACGAGAGCCGCGTGCGGGCGTCCGCCGCCTCGCGGGCGCAGGCGTAGGCCAGGGGGCTGATCAGTTCGTCCACGTCGGGGAGCCAGCGGTTGACGTGGGTGGGCTTGCGGGCCCACTGGACGGCGCCGCGGCCGCCGATGCGGGTGGGCGGGGCGGCGATGTAGTGGCCCTCGCCGCGGCCGGTCAGGTCGATCGCCTCCGCGTTCCAGCCGAGCGTGCGCACCAGTTCGGACGCCTTGGCCGCGGCGCCGGGCAGCACGAAGAAGAGCATCCGGCGGTCGGGGGTGCAGGTGACCGGGCCGAGCGTGAGGTCCATCCGCTCCATCCGGGCCAGCGCCAGGAACCCGGCGGACTCGGGGACGTCGAGGGCGTCGAAGGTACGGCCCGTCGGCAGGAGCACCGAGGCGCGCGGCTGCTTGGTCCACATGCGGCGGGCCGCCGCACCGCTGCCGGTCGCCTGGCCCGCCCAGTCGGGCCGGTCCGCGTGAGCCCCGGGCAGGGCGCAGGCCGCGTCGCCGCAGGAACAGCGCTCCGTCCCCTCCACCGCCTCCAGCCAGGTGCCGGGGAACACGTCCCAGTGGCGCTCTTCCGCGTACCGCACCGCGGCGTCGAGCAGGTGCTCGCCCCGCTGCTGAGGGACCTGTGCGGCTTCCGTGACTCCCATGGGCTCTTCCACGCCCAGCTCAACTCCCGGCATCACCAGGGGTTACGGGCGCGGGGGGAGCGGGTCACGGTGCATCGATCCTGCACGTGGGGCGCATCGGAGCACGGGCGGGGGCGCGCGTGAGGCCGTGGGCCGATGCGGGGGTAGCACCCAGCGGGACCGGGCGATCCGCCCTGCCCGGACGGGCAACTCGCCGTGCCCGTACCGAATGCCGATGGAATATGCGCATTTCTTGTGTATGTGACGGGCAGTGATCCTTCCACCGATCACCGCGTACTTCGACTGTTCCAGGGGGAAATGTGGCAGCAAGGCCTCTCGTAGCCCGCCAGCCCAACGAACGGCTCCAGACGCTCATCCAGGAAGCCGCCTGTTCCAACGCGGGCCTCGCGCGCCGCGTCAACATGGTCGGGGTCGAACGTGGCCTCGACCTCCGCTACGACAAGACGTCCGTGGCCCGCTGGCTGCGCGGACAGCAGCCCCGGGGCCGGGCCCCGGGCATCATCGCCGAGGCGCTCGGCCGCAAGCTCGGGCGTACGGTCACGATCGACGAGATCGGCATGGCCAACGGCAAGAACCTGGCCTCCGGCGTGGGCCTCCAGTACGCGCCGACCGTCGCCGGGGCCGTCGAGCAGGTCTGCGAGCTGTGGCGCAGCGACGTCGGCCGCCGCGATCTGCTCACCGGCTCCGCCGTCGCCGCCTCCGCCCTCGTCGAGCCCAGCCGCGACTGGCTGATCTCCGGCAAGGACCCCCAGGTCGAACGGGTGGCCGGGGCCCGGGTCGGGATGGCGGACGTGGCGGCGGTGCGGGCGATGACCACCGCCCTCACCGACCTCGACCACCGCTTCGGCAGCGGCCATGTGCGCCCGGTGCTGGTGCACTACCTCAACAGCGTGGTCTCCGGCCTGCTTTCGGGGGCGTACCGCGAACAGGTCGGCCGCGAGCTGTTCGCCGCGGTCGCCCGCCTCACCGAGCTCGGCGGGTACATGGCCGTCGACACCGGTCAGCCCGGCCTCGCCCAGCGCTACTACATCCAGGCGCTCCGGCTCGCCCAGGCCGCCGGGGACCGGGCGTACGGCGGCTATGTGCTGGCCGCCTCCATGAGCCACCTCGCCGCCCAGCTCGGCAACCCGCGCGAGATCGCCCAGCTCGCCCGCGCCGCCCAGGAGGGCGCCCGGGGCCAGGTCACCCCCCGCGCCCAGGCGATGTTCTACGCGGCCGAGGCCCGGGGCCACGCGCTGCTCGGGGACGCCCGGACCTGCCAGGTGGTGATGGGGCGGGCGGTCACCGCGCTGGAGCAGGCCGAACCGGAGACGGGCGACGACCCGGACTGGATCGCCCACTTCGACACCGGCTACCTCGCGGACGAGCTGGCCCACTGCCACCGGGACCTCAACCAGGCGCAGGAGGCCGCCCGGCGGGCCAAGGAGGCGCTGGCCGCCCTGCCGGAGACCCGGGCCAGGCGCCGGGGCATCGGGCTCGTGCTGCTCGCCTCGGCCCAGGTCCAGCAGCGCGAGGTGGAGCGCGCCTGCCACACGGGGACGCGGGCGATGGAGCTGCTGGGGACGGTGCGCTCCAGCCGGGGCGCCGAGTATCTCGACGACCTCCAGCAGCGCCTCGCGCCGTACGGGCAGGAGCCGGCGGTCCGGGAGTTCGGCGAGCGCCTGGAGCTCCAGGCGGCGTGAGAGAACGGAGTGGCAGGGGAAGGGCAGCGACGGGCGGGCGTTAACAGCGTTCCGTGTGCGCTGCGTGTTACCGGGGCTGTGAAGGGGTGGTGAGAGGGGCCACGCGCTTGGCGGAGGCGGGCGGCCACCCGATAGCGTGAGCCGACGATTCCGTTGGTTCACACGTAGGAGTCCCCGGTGACGCAGAGCGGACAGGGCGGACAGGGCGGCGAGCAGGAGCTCCCCGCCGGACGGCCCGCGCACGAAGGTGTCGTGCTGCCCTCCGACGGCGGTGCCCCCTGGAACCCGGGGGCACCCACCGGCGGCCCGGCCGACCAGGGCGGCCGGGCGGTGCCTGCGGGCGGGCAGCCGTGGGGTCAGCCCTGGGGGCCGCAGTCCGACACCCCGCCGCAGCCGGACCCCCAGGCGCCGGGTGCCTACGGGTACCCGCAGCAGCCCCCGCAGTCCCAGCCGCTGCCGCCCGCACAGCCCGTGCAGGCCGGGGGGCCGTACGGGCAGCATCAGCAGTCGTACGGTGGGCAGGGGCAGGGGCAGCAGGCTTACGGGCAGGGCGTGGGGGCGTACCAGCAGGCCCAGCAGCCCCAGCACGCCCAGCACTCCGACCCGTACCAGCAGAGCCCGCAGAACCAGCAGCATCAGCAGAACCAGCAGTACCCGTCCCAGCAGCCGCACCAGCCCCATCAGCCCCAGCCGTATGCGCAGCCGCTGCCGCCGGAAGCCGGGGCGGGGGCCGGTGCCGGGGGCGGTGCCGGTGCTGGTCTGCCCGGCGGGGATGTCGACGCCACCCAGTACATCGCGCCGGTCCCGGCCGGGGACGTGGACGCGACGCAGTACATACCGCCGGTGCCCGGCGGAGCCCCGTACGGGATCAGGCCGGGCGCACCGGAGGACCGGCAGCCGCCCGCGGAGTTCGACAACCTGTTCCGCGCGGAGGGGCCCGCGCCCGCCACCCAGCAGATACCGCACTTCGACGCGGCCCAGCAGGCCCCCCAGCAGCAGCCGCCGCATCAGCAGTACAACCAGCAGCAACAGCAGCCGTCCCAGTCCCACCAGCCCCACCAGCCCCACCGGACCCAGCAGCCCTACCCCGGCGGGCAGTTGCCGCCCCAGGCGTCCCAGGGCTACCAGTCGGGGCTCCACGGTCTGCGGGGCGGTGACGGAGCCGCCGAGCCGCCCCTGCGGGACGACGGTGACGCCCCGCGCCGCCGCTCGGCGCACATCCCGCTCATCGCCGCGGTCGTCGTCGGCTGCGCGGTCGTCGGGCTCGGCGCCGGCGCGCTGCTCAGCGGCGGTGGCGGCGACCAGGCGAAGGACGACAAGCAGCCGGTCGCCTCGCAGAGTTCACCGGTGCAGAGCACCCCCACCAAGGCGCCCGTCGACCCCGCGAAGCCGCAGGCCGAGGCGTTGGACAAGCTGCTGGCCGACAGCAACAACAGCCGTGCGGCGGTGATCAGTGCGGTCGAGAAGATCAAGTCCTGCAAGGACCTGGACCGGGCGAACACCGACCTCAAGGACGCCGCCCAGCAGCGCCGCGACCTGGTGACCCGGCTGGAGGGCCTGACCCTGGACCAGCTGCCGCAGCACGCGGCGCTCACCTCCTCGCTGACGCGGGCCTGGAAGGCCTCCGAGGCGGCCGACGAGCACTACGCCGCCTGGGCCCGGCAGGCGAAGAGGAACAAGAGCGTCTGCAAGGGCGGTCAGGCCCGGTCGACCAACGAGACGGCCCGCGCCAACCGGCAGAGCGGCGAGGCCACCAAGGCCAAGCAGGAAGCCTCCGCGCTCTGGAACGCCATCGCGGAGAAGCACGGGCTGACCAAGCACACGCCCCAGGAGCTCTGACCCACCTCCCCCGTCCCGGCCGGGACGGGGGAGGCGCCGGATCATCAGCCCGGGGTCCGCCGCGCGTCCGACAAGGCCTCCGCGACGTCCACGAACCCCCTCTTCTGCGCGATGAGCCGCCCTTCCCGTACCACCTGGAACGTCACCTCCGCGTTGACGATGCGCGGGTAGGGCGAGGTGCCCAGCAGGTCCTTGAAGCGCCAGCGGAGCACCGGGGTCAGGCCGCCGGTGTCGACCTCGGTGCCCCGGTTGAGCGCGGAGGCCACCTTGTTCGGGGTGACCGTGTCGTCCCCGATCGCCCGGACGACCGCCCGTAGCGCCGTGTACGCGATCCACGTCGTCTGCACGCCCGTGTCGTCCGGGTCGATACGGGTGTCCCCGAACGCGTGCTTCCGGATCACCTCGCGCATCTCGTTCCAGCGCGCGTCGCCCGCGTCCGGGTACCAGCCGGTGATGTAGGCCCCCTCGAACGGGCTCTTGCGGCCGCCCGTGCGGTCGATGAGCGGCTGGCTGACGCTGCCGAGCACGGAGGAGATCCTGACCCGCTCGCCCTCCGGCTCCAGTCGGCGGAAGGAGTCGAAGAAGGTCTCCGTACGGGTGCCGAGCACCGCCGTGACACAGCTGCCGCCCGCACCCGGCTTCAGCGCCTTGGCCGCCTGCTCGTCGTAGGAGGTGGCGTGTTCGGGGGCCAGGATGTCGGTGGACTCGGGCCGTTGGGCGGCCAGCAGCCCGGTGTTGAGGAGCTGCGGCATCCGGGCGCCGCCGATCGAGTCGGGCCGCACCAGCGAGACCCGCTCGCAGCCGTCCGCCAACTGCCGTCCGTGGCCCGCCAGCAGCGCCGACTGGCCGCCGTTGACCGGGTACGAGAGGTAGCTGCGGAACTCCTCGTCGGAGGCGCCGTAACCGCCGATGTACGGGACGCCACCGGACTCCAGCACCGGCATCGAGCTCTGGCCGTGCCTGCTGTACGAGCCGACGACCGCGGCCACCTTCCGGTCGACGGCCTCCCGGGCGCACCGCTCGGCGCCCGCCGCCGAGTCGCGCTCGTCGCAGGTGATCACCTTCAGCTCGCGCCCGTCGATGCCGCCCTGCTCGTTGATCCAGCGGGCGTAGGTCCGGGCCATCGCGGGGACACCCGGCATGCTCAGCGCGTCGGCGTCATCCACCCGGTCGGGCGCCCAGGTCATCACGGTGACGGGCTCCCCGGAGCCCCCCGAGCCTCCGGGGAGCACGCCACAGCCGGACAGCAGCAGCGCCCCGGCGGCCGCCGTACCGATCAGGGAGGGGAAGGGGAAGGGGCGGGTGAAGGCGGTACGTCTCCGTCCGGTCATGGACAGCAACGCTCCCGCGCCCGGAGTAACGCCACGCTGTCCCGCGTTCAACGCTCGGTGACGTAAAGGTGAATTACGGGGGTGGGCGCGGGTCCGCCGGAGAGGAACGTACGATCGACGACCGTGCAGCAAGGTTCGGAGAACTCTTCCCGTCACGGCCGTCGCTCCTCCACCATGGGCGTCATGCCGCTCACTGACATGCCGTGGTGGCGCTGGCGCACCAACGTGCGCTCGGCGCTGCACATGCTCTCCGACCCCGTCTTCCACCACGAGTACTGGCTCGCCGGCCGGGAGGGGTACGGGGACGTCACCGACGCCGTGTACCGCCTGGTCGAGGACACCTGGCTCGACAACTGGTCCGCCGAGAAGTACGTCGGCACCATATTCAGGGACTCCGCCGAGGCCGCCGCCGTCGACACCGCCGCGCTGCGCGTCCTGCGGATCATGCACCAGGTCGGTGCGGACGCTCCCGTCTCCGCCTATCTGGAGCACCACGGCTGGCCGGAGGCGGTCCGCGCGGCCCGCGAGGCGCATGTGATGCTCGCCACCAACGACGCCGAGGACCCGGACGTCCCGCCGCGCTCCCTGGACGTCATCCGGATCATGACCAGGGTCGCGTGACCGGAGCCGTGTGACGGCCGGGGCCGCATCGTGAGCAGGCGCCGCCCGACCTCCGGCGGCTGTGGCACCCTACGAGGATGACCGCACCGCAGCCCACCGCCTCCCTGGCCGCCTCGGACACCGACCTCCCCGAGCAGTACGTCCTCACGCTCTCCTGCCCCGACAAACAGGGCATCGTGCACGCCGTCTCCAGCTATCTCTTCATGACCGGCTGCAACATCGAGGACAGTCAGCAGTTCGGGGACCACGACACCGGTCTGTTCTTCATGCGCGTCCACTTCTCGGCGGAGTCCACGGTGACGGTGGACAAGCTGCGCGCCAGCTTCGCCGCCATCGGCGAGGCCTTCCGGATGGACTGGCAGATCCACCGGGCGGCGGAGCGGATGCGGATCGTGCTGATGGTCAGCAAGTTCGGCCACTGCCTCAACGACCTGCTGTTCCGTTCCCGTACGGGGGCGCTGCCCGTCGAGATCGCGGCCGTTGTCTCCAACCACACGGACTTCGCCGAGCTCGTCGCCTCGTACGGCATTCCCTTCCGGCACCTCCCGGTGACGAGGGACAACAAGCCGGAGGCCGAGGCGCAGCTCCTGGAGCTGGTCCGTGAGGAGGATGTCGAGCTGGTCGTCCTCGCCCGCTACATGCAGGTTCTCTCGGACGACCTGTGCAAGCAGTTGAGCGGCCGGATCATCAACATCCACCACTCGTTCCTGCCGAGCTTCAAGGGCGCCAAGCCCTACCACCAGGCGCACGCCCGCGGGGTGAAGCTGATCGGCGCCACCGCGCACTACGTCACCGCCGACCTCGACGAGGGCCCGATCATCGAGCAGGAGGTGGAGCGCGTCGGCCACGACGTGACCCCCGACCAGCTCGTCGCGATCGGCCGGGACGTGGAGTGCCAGGCGCTGGCCCGTGCGGTGAAGTGGCACGCGGAGCGGCGCATCCTGCTCAACGGCCGCCGTACGGTGATCTTCAACTAGAGCTCGTACGAGGGCACTACAGACGGCTGAGCGAGGCCGACGCGAACAGCACGTCGCGGATGGCCTCGCGGTCGCCCTCCTGGCCCGCCGCCGCTTCCACCGGCGAGATGTGGCCCGCGACCAGCTGGCAGAACTCCACCCCGTCCAGGGCCACCTGCGCCACCGCCCGCTCGCGCGAGCCGACGGCGTCCGGTGAGTCCAGCGGGATGTACCAGTCACCGCCGCCGTGCCCCTCCACCTCCAGGTGGACCGAGCGGCCCGGCTCCCCTGCCCCCACCAGGTCCTTCGCCGGTGCGGCGAGACCGGCCCGGCGGCGCGCCGCGAGGGTGGCCGGGAGCAGCCGCGCGGCCAGGTCGATCATCCGGTGCAGATGGGCGGCGGACGGCGGATCGTACGGGTAGGCCACCGCCTCCGCGATGTCCGTGCCGTGCACCCAGCACTCGAAGGCCCGGTCCAGCAGCGCGTCCTGGAGCGGCAGGGCGAACGCCCCGTACGAGACGGAGCGCTCCCCGGCGTGCCGCCCGGCCAGCGACGCCGTACGGATCAGCTCGTGGGTCAGGTCCCGCCAGGGCTCACGGACGGCCCGGGTGGCGGGCGGGTGCGTGGCGGCCCAGTACGTCTCGGTGCGCCGGGTCGGTGTTCCGGCCTCGGCGAGCGGGTCGTCCAGGCCGAGCGCGGTGGAGACCAGCCCGTCGACGGCCATCAGATGGCCGATCACCCCGGCGACCGTGGTCCGGCGGCTGACCGCGCGCTCGTCCTCGAACCACCGCAGCTGGACCGGCGCGTGCCAGTCGGCATCCCCGATGTCCCGGAGCAGGGCGTCCAGCCGGGCGGTCTCGGCGTCGTACGGAGCGGCCCACTCCGGTACCGGGATACGGGCCGGGCGGCGCCCGAGGCAGCCGTCCAGCACCCGGGTCCGCAGGCCCGGGTCGAGGTCCAGCGAGCCGTCGGTGTGCAGCAGCCCCACCGCGTCCCGCAGCCGCAGCGCCTCCTCCGCACAGGGCACGCACACGGTGATGTGGCCCTCCACGGCGGCGGACTCCTCGGCCGAACAGGCGGAGAGCGCCCAGGCCCCGAGAAGGGCCTTGAGGACCTGGTGGGAGAGGCCCGGGGCGACGGACCCGGTCATGGCGCGGGGCGGTTCGGGGACGTCGTCGGTCTCGGCCCCAGCCCTGGGCTCGGTCCCGGTCTCGGTCCTGGGCTCGGTCCCGGCCCCAGTCCCGGCACCAGCCCCAGTCCCGGCACCAGCCCCAGTCCTGGCCTTGGCCCCGGTCCCGGTCTCGGTCCCGGCCCCAGTCCCGGTCCCGGCCTCGTGCAGCGCATCCGCCTCCCGCAGGGCTCCGTCCCGTACGGCTTCGTCCGCCTCCCGCGAGGCTTCGCCCCGTGCGGCTTCGTCCCGTACGGCTTCGTCCCGTACGGTCTCCTCCGGGGCGTCCGCTCCCCGTACAGCCTCATCAGGGACCCCCTGCTCCGGCACCGCCTCGTCCGGCGCGCAGTCGCCCGGTGGTGGCAGCGCGGGCCGTTCCACCGTCTCCAGGTCGAGATCGTCCACCGCACCGCGCGGGCCCGGTATGCGCCGTGCGCCCCGGACCTCGTCGTCGCGCCTGTCGCCCTCGCGTCCGTCGTCGCTCACCGGGTGTGCCCGTAACTGGGTGGTGAGGACCCTTCGAGCGCGCGGGTGCCGGCGGTGGACAGCAGCTGGAGGCCCAGCCGGAGCCGACGGCGGGCCTCGTCCTCGGTGACGCCGAGGTCGGCCGCGGTCTGCCGGTAGTCCCGGCGCTGGACGTAGGCGAGGTGCAGGGCCTGCCGCAGCGAGGCGGGCATCGAGGAGACGATGTAGTCGGCGCGGGCCGCCGCCGTGGCGGTGCGCACCCGCCGCTCCACCTCCTCCGGGTCCGGCACGGCACCCTCGCCGTGCTCCTCCGCGTACGACTCGGCGGCCGCGCGCCGCAGCCGCCGTACGGACTGGTGGTGGGTGAGCCGGGCCAGCCAGGAGCGCATCGAGCCCTGTTTCGGGTCGTATGCCTCCGGGTTCTCCCAGACCTGGGCGAAGACCTCGCGGGTCACCAGACCGGCGGCGTCCTCGTCGTCGAGCATCCGGTGCGCCTGGCTGTGGACGAGCGAGGCGAACCGGTCGTACAGCTCGCCGAGCGCCGCCGCCTCGCCGCCGGCCAGCCTCTGCTGCATCCTGCGGTCCCAGCGGGGCGGTGCGTCCTTCGCCATGAAACCCCCAGCCCCGAGCCCCGGCCCCGTCGCCGCTGCCCGGCTCCGTGATGGATCGTGATCCGGCCTCTGCCCTCGTTGTCCGAATGTAGTCCGCCGCGCGGGCTGTGCACCTGCCTTTGCCGCAACTGTCCGATGTAAGGACGGCTCGGACCCGGGCAATTCATTTCGGCAACTCTCGCCGCCCGGCCTCCCCTGAGCAGGGGAAACCGGCCGAAGTGATCATTTCCACCGGAAACCCCCTGGGCTCCGGAGGCCGGGGCGGTGTTTCATGGACGGGCGGTTGGGCAGCCGCGAGGAGGAACGGAAACTTCCGGATTGCCGGGAGCCCCGGAACGAGAGGTCCAGTCGCGTGACGCTGAAGGTGGACGAGACCGAGCAGGGCGACTGGACCGTGCTGCGCATACGCGGTGAACTCGATCTCGTGAGCTCACCCGTCGTGCGTCAGTCCGTCCACGACGCGGTGGCGGAGGGGCGGCACGATGTGGTGCTCGACCTCTCCGAGGTGTTCTTCTGCGACTCCAGCGGGGTGGGGATACTGATCGCCTCGCGCCGCCTGATGAAGTCCTGCGGCGGCCGCCTGCGGCTGATCCTCCCGGCCCGGGGCGCCGAGGACGGCTCCCACGTCAACAAGGTGCTGGGGGCGCTGGGGGTGCGCCGGCTCTTCGACGTCCACCCCGACATGGCGTCCGCCGTCGACGAGGAGCGGCGCCCGCTGACGGCCTGAGCGCTCCGGCGAGACGCGTGACCGGCCGAGCGCGGCCGGTGCTGAAGCGAGGTTGTCACACAGGAGGCGTCACTCGGTGACACGTGGAGGCCCCGGGCGACGTACGCTCCCCGCATGGACAGCGCAGAGTACGAGCGAAAGATCGCGCACCGCTTCGCCGCCTTCGACCAGGACGGCAACGGCTATATCGATCGCGCCGATTTCAACGCCGCAGCCGCCCGTCTGCTCACCGAGTTCCGTACGACGGCCCGGTGCGACAAGGGCCAGGCGCTCTACACCGGGGCCGAGGCCTTCTGGCAGGGCATGGCGGGCATCGCCGATGTGGACGGGGACCAGCGGGTCACCCGTGAGGAGTTCGTGGGCGGGGCGGTGAAGCGGCTGCGGGACAATCCCGAGCGGTTCGCGGAGATCGCCCGCCCCTTCCTGCGGGCGGCGATCGCGGTCGCGGACAGCGAGAACGTGGGCGGCCGGGCGTCGGTCGCGTCCGTGGAGCGGGCGCTGAGAGTCCTCGGGGCCGGTGCCGAGATCGCGGGCATCGCGGCGCAGAGCCTGGACACGGACCGGGACGGGCTGATCGCCGAGAGCGATGCGGTCTCCGCGCTCGCCGTGTACTTCACGGTGATCGAGCCGGACGCCAGGTAGCCGACGGCAGGGTTACGGGGGTGGGTGAGCCACCCCCGTAACCCTGCTCAGGCGATCCCGCCGAACCGCTCCCGCAGCTTGTACTTGAGCACCTTGCGCAGCGTCTCGTTGCGGGGCAGGGCGTCCACCACCTCCAACTGCTCCGGCACCTTGTGCACGGAGAGCCCGGCGCCCCGCAGATGGGCGGCCAGCTCGGGCAGGGCCGGCGCGGGCGCGCCCGGCACCCGCTCGATCACCGCGCAGACGCGTTCGCCGCGCTCGGCGTCCGGGAGCCCGATGACCGCCGCGTCGGCCACGGCCGGGTGCGTGTGCAGCAGGTCCTCGATCTCCTTGGCGGAGATGTTCTCGCCCTTGCGGATGATGATGTCCTTCAGCCGCCCGGTGAGCGTGAGGTGCCCGCTCTCCTGGAGCCGCCCCAGGTCCCCGGTGATCAGGAACCCGTCACCGTCGAAGGCGGCGGCGGAGGCCCCGGCGTCCAGATACCCCCGGCAGACCGCCTCCCCGCGCAGCCGTACCTCGCCCTCCACGCCGTACGGGAGCGGCTTGCCCCGGGCGTCGGTGATCCGGATCTCCATGCCTTCCGGCGGCCGCCCCTCGGTCAGGGCCAGGTGCTCCGGGGTGTCGTCCGGGGCGCCCATCGTGATCATCGGGACCTCGGTCATCCCGTACCCATGGGTGAGCCGCACCCCCATCTCGCGCACCACCGCGTGGTACACCTCCGGCGGCTTCGGCGCGCCCCCGCCCGCCAGCAGCCGGAGGGAAGGGATGAGGCGCCGGTCCGGGTCCTTGCGCTGCTCGGCCAGGAACATCGCGTAGAACGCCGTCGAGCCGCCCGCCACGGTCACCCCGTGCCTGCGGTACTCGTCCAAGGCCTCCGGCAGCGCGAACTGTTCGAACATCACCGCCGGGAACCCGTACAGCAGGAGCATCACCGTGTAGTCGGGCCCGGCGACATGCGCGTACGGGAACGCCATCGAGCCCACGTCGTCCGCGACGAGCTTCAGCGCGTGGGCGAGGTAGGAGCCGCCCGCGATCAGGGAGCGGTCGGTGTGGAGGACACCCTTGGGGTCGGAGGTGGTGCCGGAGGTCCAGTAGATCCAGCGGACCTCGGTGCCGGTCGAAGGCTCCGGCGGGGGCGGCAGGACGGCCGGATCGCCGTCGGGGAGCTCCTCGTACGTCTCGAACACCTGCGGCGGGTCGGCGAGTTCGGCCGCGATCCGCTCGGCCATCGCGGTGTGGTCGAAGCCGCGCCACACCCCCGGTACGGCGAAGAACGCGGGCCCCGACTCCCGTAGCGCGAACCGCACTTCGCGGTCCCGGTAGAAGGGGATGACCGGCGTCTGTATCGCCCCGAGCCGGGTCAGGGCGAAGGAGAGCAGGGCCGTCTCCAGCCGGGTCGGCAACTGCCAGGCGACCACACTGCCCGCCCGCACGCCCATCCCGTACAGCCCGGCGGCGACCCGTTCGGCGCGGTCCCGCAGCTGCCCGAAGGTCAGGGACCGGTCCTCCTGGAGCAGGACCGGGCGGTCGGGGGTGAGGGCGGCGCGGCGTTCGATCAGCTCCCAGAAGGTGCGGGAGGCGCCCAGGGCGTACGCGGTGGCGGTCACGTTCGCGTCGTTCGCGTCGTTCGCGTCGTTCACGGCGGTCACAGGGGTCCCTCCGAACTGACGGCCAGTCAGATATTGCCGAGAGCGTAGGGCTCCGCGCCTTGTCGGTCCAGGGGTGCGGAGCTAGCCTGAGTGCCGCACTGAAATCTGACGGACCATCAGAAAGCGCCCGGAGATCGCGGGGTGCGCGCCGGAGGGGACGACACACGCCATGACGGATGACGACACCATGACGGAGACGGACACGGAACTGCCTCGGATCGTCAGCGTCGACGACCATGTGATCGAGCCCGCGCACCTCTTCTCCACCTGGCTGCCCGCGAAGTACCGCGAGTGCGGGCCCCAACCGCTGACGGCGGGCATCGGGGAGCTGGCGTACACGGGCGGGAAGTACGTCATCACGATGGACCCGGACGGCCCGCCGACCGACTGGTGGATCTACGAGGACCTGAAGTTCCCGTACAAGCGGAACATCGCCGCCGTCGGCTTCGACCGCGACGACATGACCCTGGAGGGGATCACCCGGGCCGAGATGCGGCCCGGCTGCTGGGACCCGGCCGAACGGCTCAAGGACATGGACCTCAACCACGTCGAGGCCTCTCTCTGCTTTCCCACCTTCCCGCGTTTCTGCGGGCAGACCTTCGCCGAGGCGCACGACAAGGAGGTCGCCCTCGCCTGCGTACGTGCCTACAACGACTGGATGGTCGAGGAGTGGTGCGGCGACAGCGGCGGGCGCCTCATCCCGCTCTGCATCATCCCGCTCTGGGACATCGGCCTCGCGGTGGCGGAGATCAAGCGGAACGCGGCCCGGGGCGTCCGCGCGGTCACCTTCTCCGAGATCCCGACCTACCTCGGCCTGCCCTCCATCCACACCGGCTACTGGGACCCCTTCTTCGCGGTCTGCCAGGAGACCGGCACGGTCGTCAACATGCACATCGGCTCCAGCTCCCAGATGCCCGCGGCCTCCCCGGACGCACCGCCCGCCGTGCAGGCCTCGCTCTCCTTCAACAACGCGATGGCCTCGATGATGGACTTTCTCTTCAGCGGGGTGCTGGTGAAGTTCCCGACGCTCAAACTGGCGTACAGCGAGGGCCAGATGGGGTGGATCCCGTACGCCCTGGAGCGCGCCGACGACGTCTGGGAGGAGCACCGGGCCTGGGGCGGGGTGCGCGATCTGATCCCCGAGCCGCCGTCCACGTACTACTACCGGCAGATGTTCTGCTGCTTCTTCCGCGACAAGCACGGCATCGCCTCGCTGGACGTCGTCGGCCGCGACAACGCCACCTTCGAGACCGACTACCCGCACGTGGACTCGACCTTCCCGCACACCAAGGAGGTCGCGCTCGACCACGTCAAGGGCCTGGACGGGACGACCGTCTACAAACTGATGCGCGGAAACGCGATCCGGATGCTCGGCCTGGACCTGGACAAGTAGGCGACGGACTCGTGGATCTCGTGTACACGGAGGCCGAGGAGGAGTTCCGGCGGCGGCTGAGGGAGTGGCTGGCCGCCGTGCTCCCCGGGCTGCCCGCCAAGCCCTCGCCCGACGACTGGCCCGCGCGCCGGGCGTACGACATGGCCTGGCAGCGGATGCTGTACGACGCCGGGTACGCGGGCCTGCACTGGCCGGTCGACGCGGGCGGGCAGGGGGCGACCCCGACCCGGCACCTGATCTTCCTGGAGGAGTCGGAGAAGGCCGGGGCGCCCTATGTCGGGGCCAACTTCGTCGGGCTGCTGCACGCCGGGCCGACCATCGCCGCGGAGGGGACGGCCGAGCAGCGCGCCCGCTGGCTGCCGCCGGTGCTGCGCGGGGACGAGGTCTGGTGCCAGGGGTTCAGCGAGCCGGAGGCGGGCTCGGACCTGGCCGCGCTGCGGACGGCGGCGGTGCGCGACGGGGACGACTACGTGGTGAGCGGGCAGAAGATCTGGACCTCGCACGCGGAGGTGGCCGACTGGTGCGAGCTGCTGGTGCGGACGGACCCGGGGGCGCCGAAGCACCGGGGGATCAGCTGGCTGGCGATGCCCATGGACGCGCCCGGCATCACGGTCCGGCCGCTGCGGACGCTGGCCGGTTCGACGGAGTTCGCGGAGGTGTTCCTCGACGAGGTCCGGGTGCCGGTACGGAACCGGGTCGGGGCCGAGAACGACGGCTGGCGGGTCACCATGGTCACCCTCTCCTTCGAACGCGGTACGGCCTTCGTCGGCGAGGTCGTCGCCTGCCGCCGCACCCTGGCGGCCCTGGCCGCCGAGGCCCGGCGGAACGGGCGGTGGGACGACCCGGTGCTGCGCCGCCGCCTCGGCCGCCTGAACGCCGAGTTCCGGGCCCTGTGGCGGCTCACGCAGGGGAACGTGGGGGAGTCGGAACGTACGGGCGGGGTCCCCGGCACCGGCGGCTCGGTCTTCAAGCTGCGCTACTCCGGCGTCCGTCAGGAGCTGTACGAGGCGGCGGCGGAGGTGCTGGGCGGTGGCGATGCTTTCGACCTGGACCGGGAATGGGTCCTGGACCGGCTCTCCTCCCTCTCGTACACGATCGCCGCCGGCACCTCGCAGATCCAGCGGAACATCGTCGCCGAGCGCATCCTCGGCCTCCCGAAGGGGCGCTGACCTGCCATGGACTTCCAGCTCTCGGACGACCAGCGGGCCCTGCGGTCCGGTATGCGCGACCTGCTCGGGGCGGTGTTCGGACGAGACCGGATGCGGGAGGCGGTGGAGCGGGGCGGGGCGGTGGACCGGGGGCTCTGGCACGAGCTGGGTGCGGCCGGGTTCTTCGCGCTGCGGCTGCCGGAGGAGGCGGGCGGGGTGGGGCTCGGGCTGCCGGAGGCGGTGCTGCTCTTCGAGGAGGCGGGCCGGGCGCTGCTGCCGGGGCCCCTGGTGGCCACGCACCTGGCGGCGGGGCTGGTGAAGGGGGCCGCGGAGGGCGAGGCGGTGGTGACGGTCGCGGAGGGGGGCGGGCGGCCGGTGGCGGACCTGGGGGGTGCGGACGCGGTGCTGGTGGACGGGGGTGCGCTGACGGGGGAGGGGTACGGGGCCGGGGGCCCGGGACGCGTGCTCACCGGGGAGGCGCTGGCGGCCTTCGTGGCGGCAGCCAGGCCCGTACGGTCGATGGACCCCCTGACGCCCCTGCACCAGGTGGAAGGGGAGGTGGAGGGGCAGGGGCTTGCGGGGGCCACGGAGGCGTACCCCGGCGCACTCCGCCGCGAAGGGGCGCTTCTCACTGCTGCCGAACAGCTCGGAAGCGCCGCCCGCACCACCGAAATGGCCGTTCAACACGCCCGTACGCGCCAACAGTTCGGATCGCTCATCGGTTCGTTCCAGGCGGTCAAACACCTCTGCGCCGACATGCTCGCCCGCACCGAACCGGCCCGCAGCGCGCTGTACGCGGCCGCGCTCACCGCCGACCCGGTGGAGATCGCGGCGGCCAAGCTGCTCGCCGACGAGGCGGCCGTACGCAACGCCCGGGACTGCCTCCAGATCCACGGCGGTATGGGGTTCACCTGGGAGGCAGATGTTCACCTCCACCTGAAACGGGCCTGGCTCCGGGCGGCCCGGTGGCTCACGGCGGCCGAGGCGGAGGAGGTCCTGGCCGCCGATCTGGCCCCCGTACGCCCGCTGTACGGCGGTTCAGCGGTACGTGGTTGACGGCCGGACGAAGCAGGGGGTGGAGGGTGACTCAGTGCAGCCGGTCGGCGTCGATACCGGGTTGTGTCCTTTGCGTGATTCGTCACCGGGTGGAGTCGGCGCCGGGCTCGGGTACGCTCCGTGGGATGCGAGTGGTTCTGGAACCGGACGATCCGGGGGCGGCCTGTGCGGCGGCTCCGGTCCGGGGCGAGGGCTCTTGCCGGAGATGTGCCGGGCCTGCCCGGGAAGCGATTCTCGCGGCCTCTGCACGCTCCTGTTCGACTCCCCGCAGCGTGCGTCGCACAGTATGCACCACGCGTACTCCTTCGCGCTGGAATATGCCCGAAGCGCTTGTTGCGGTGACTGTACGTCAACCATGCTGTCGCGTAAGGGAATCACGTTCCGTGACCCTGAGGAGGCGCGAGGCGATGTGTCCGCCGGTTCGGATGGTGTGAGCGGTGCAGGTGCTTCAGGTTCAGCTGGAGGTCGGTCCGGATCCCGCAGAGGTGGGACGGGCCCGTAGGTGGGCGCGGTCGCGCCTGGTCGGATCCGGGATAGGGGATGACGAGCCGCTCGCGGAGACGCTCATCCTGCTGATCTCGGAGCTGGTCACCAACGCGGTCGTCCACACGGGCTGCCCGGCGGTGCTCCGGATGCTGTTCGGCGGCTCCGGGGCCTCCGGCGCGGCCGGGACCGTCCGGGTGGAGGTCGCCGACGCCAGCGACTGCCCGCCGCGCCCGCGCCACGCGGAGGGCGAGGACACGGGCGGCCGGGGCCTGGAGCTGGTGGACGGCCTCGCCGACCGCTGGGGCTGGCAGCGGGAGGGCGCCGGGAAGCAGATCTGGTGCGAGGTGGACCGGGGCGGTCCGGTGGCGGGCCGGGAGGCGCCGCCGAAGGTCGTCGTGCAGGGCGGCGAGGTGTGCGAGCCACCCTCCTGCGTCTTCACGAACGCGACCGGCCTGGCCTGAGCCGGACTGTTCTCCGTACGGGATCACGTGGTCACAGCACCGCGACCGGGGCGACCGGAGAGCCGGTGGCCCCGGTGAACGGCTCCGGCGTGGCGGTGAGCAGGAACGCGTACCGCCTCTCCTCCGCACAGGCTGTGGACAGCGCTTCCAGCTCCCAGTTCTGGCCCTGGAGCATCCCCATCTCGACGAGGTGGAGCGCGTGCACGGGCATCCACAGGTCCTCGATCTCCGGCGGGAAGACCTCGAAGGTCAGGGTGTCGTTGGCGACCGCCGCCACATCCCGGGCGTGGAACCACTCGGGCGTGCGCACGGACAGCCCGGGCGACGGATAGCCGTACGCGTGCCGGTCCCCGGCCAGGACGACCTGCACCTGCCCTGTCCGTACGAGGACGATGTCCCCGGCCCGTACGCGTACGCCCCCGAACTCCTCCGCCGCGTCCAGATCCTCCGGCGTGACGGCGTGCGTGCCGTCCAGCCGGTCCACACCCCGGGCGCGCGCCACATCGAGAAGTACGCCCCGTGACACGACGTGCTCCACGGCGGCGATCGACGAGAACTGCGCGCCGGCGTGCGCCGTGATGGTGTCCGCCGGGCGGCCGTTGTAGATCCTCCCGCTGTGCGAGACATGGGTCAGGGCGTCCCAGTGGGTGGCGGCCTGGAGCCCCATGGTGACGGTGTCGTCGCTGGTGGCGACGGTCCCAGGCCCGAACATCTCCTGGTTGATCTGGACCATGGTGTGCAGCGGGTCGATCCGCCCGGGGATGAACCCGCTCTGCACGCCGCCGTGGCGGAGGGGGAGGGCGAGCGGTACCCGGCGTCCGCTCCGGACGGTGGCGGCGGCCTCCCGTACGACGGCGTCGGTCACCAGATTGAGCGTCCCGCGCTCGTCGTCCTCCCCCCACCTGCCCCAGTTGTTCACGCGCTTGGCGATCTCGTGGAACTCGGCCGGCAGGGACATGGGGGCCTCCTGGGTCTTGTGCCGGGGCGTCCGGCTGCCCGTAAAATCTAACGGTCCGTCAGAAACTGCGGAAAGGGGCCGGGCATGGGGAACTTCCTGGCAGGCAAGGTGGTCGCCGTCACGGGGGCCGGCCGGGGCATCGGACGGGCGGTCGCGCTCGCGGCGGCGGGGGAGGGGGCGCGGGTCGTCGTCAACGACTACGGCGTCTCCGTCGAGGGCTCGGAGCCGGCCGGCGAGATCGCCCGGTCCGTGGTCAAGGAGATCGAGGCGGCGGGCGGGCGGGCGGTCGCGGTGGCCGACGACATCTCCACGATGGCGGGCGGACAGCGGATCGTGGACACGGCGCTCGCGGAGTACGGGCGGCTCGACGGGGTCGTCTGCGTGGCCGGGATCCTGCGCGAGCGGATGCTGTTCAACATGTCCGAGGAGGAGTGGGACCCGGTCCTCGCGACGCACCTGAAAGGCACGTTCACGGTCTTCCGGGCCGCGTCGGCGGTGCTGCGGAAGCAGGAGGGCGGCGGCACGCTGATCGGCTTCACCAGCGGCAACCACCAGGGGAGCGTGTCCCAGGCCAACTACAGCGCGGCGAAGGGCGGGATCATCTCGCTGGTCCGCAGCGCGGCGCTGGGCCTGCACCGGTACGGCGTCACGGCCAACGCGGTCGCCCCGGTGGCCCGGACCCGGATGTCGGCCGGGGTGCCGATGGAGCTGGCGGAGATCGGTGAGCCGGAGGACGTGGCGGCGCTGGTGGTCTACCTGCTGAGCGACCGGGCGCGGGCGGAGAAGATCACCGGCCAGGTGTACACGATCGCCGGCCCCAAGATCGCGGTCTGGGCCCAGCCGAGGGAACTACGGGCGGCGTACGCGGAGGGCGGCCCCTGGACCCCGGAACGGATCGCGGCCTTCCTGCCGGGGACGGTGGGGGTGGACCCGATGCCGATGCTGGCGCGGGTGGAGGAGATGGCGGAGGCGGCGAGGCAGGGGGCTCGGCCGAACCAGTGACCGCCCTCGGAGGCTCCGCCCCCGAACCCCCGCTCCTCAATCGCCGGAGGGGCTGGATTCGGGGCGGTGCCCCCGGAACGACAGGAGGCACGCATGGACTTCCGGTTCACCGACGACGACCACACCTTCCGCACCCACGCCCGCACCTGGCTGGAGACCCACCTCGCCGAAACCCCCACCTCCACCCCCATCCCCACCCCCCGCGCGTGGGA
This sequence comes from Streptomyces sp. NPDC059452, assembly GCF_042750035.1. Classification (NCBI taxonomy): domain Bacteria; kingdom Bacillati; phylum Actinomycetota; class Actinomycetes; order Kitasatosporales; family Streptomycetaceae; genus Streptomyces; species Streptomyces sp. NPDC059452. The sequence goes on along the minus strand of NZ_JBHYVE010000004.1, from coordinate 191,319 downwards.
ACGCGAGCTGGGCCGGGCAGGGTGGATCGGCATCGGCTGGCCATCCGAGGAAGGCGCGCGTTACGGCAACCGCCCCGCCCCCCTCCCCCAACAGGTCATCTGGGCCGAGGAGTACGCCCGCTCCACCGCCCCGCCCCGCATGGGCCACATCGGGGAGAACCTCCTCGCCCCCACCCTCATCACCTACGGCACCGAGGAGCAGAAACAGCGCCACCTGCCCCCCATCGCGCGCGGAGAGACCTTCTGGTGCCAGGGGTACAGCGAGCCGGACGCGGGGTCCGACCTCGCCGGGATCCGGACCGCCGCCACCCCGGACGGCACCGGCGGCTACACCGTAACCGGCCAGAAGATCTGGACCTCGCTGGCCCAGGACGCCGACTGGTGCTTCGTGCTGGCCCGCACCGAACCCGGCTCCACCCGCCACCGCGGACTCTCCTTCCTCCTGGTCGAGATGGACCAGCCGGACCGCATCGAGGTGCGGCCGATCCGACAGATGACGGGGACCAGCGAGTTCAACGAGGTCTTCTTCGACGGGGCCCGGGCCGCCGAGGTGGTCGGCGGCGAGGGCAACGGCTGGCAGGTCGCGATGGGGCTGCTCGCCCTGGAGCGCGGGGTCTCCACCCTCGCCCAGCAGATCGGATTCGCCCGGGAGTTGGAGGAGGTGGTCGCCGCCGCCGTGGCGAGCGGGGCCGCCGATGACCCGGTCGTCAGGGCCGCCCTCGTACGTCAGTGGGCCGAACTCGTCACCATGCGCCGCCACGCCCTCCGCACCCTCGGCACCACCGGCGACCCGGGCGCCCCCAGCGTGGCGAAGCTGCTGTGGGGCGGCTGGCACCAGCGGCTCGGCGAACTGGCGGTCCAGGTGAGGGGCGAGCCGGGAGCGGTCGGCCCCCAGTCCTGGTCACCGGAGAACCCGTACGAACTCACCACCGCACAGCACCTGTTCCTCTTCAGCCGGGCCGACACCATCTACGGCGGCTCCGACGAGATCCAGCGGAACATCATTGCCGAGCGGGTGCTCGGCCTACCGAGGGAGCCGAGATGAGAGGCGTCGTCTTCGACGGCACACGGACCGAGGTCGTCGACGACCTGGAGATACGCGAACCGGGCCCCGGCGAGGTGCTGGTGGCGGTGGCCGCCGCCGGTCTCTGCCACAGCGACCTGTCGGTGATCGACGGCACGATCCCCTTCCCCGTTCCCGTCGTGCTCGGCCACGAGGGCGCGGGCGTGGTGGAAGCGGTCGGCCCCGGCGTCGGCCACGTACGGCCCGGTGACCACGTGGCGCTCTCCACCCTCGCCAACTGCGGGGCCTGCGCCCAGTGCGACCGGGGCAGGCCCACGATGTGCCGGAAGGCGATAGGGCGCCCGGGCCGCCCGTTCTCGCGAGGCGGTAGGAAGCTCTTCCAGTTCGCCTCCAACTCGGCTTTCGCGGAACGTACGTTGGTACGAGCCGTCCAGGCGGTGAAGATCCCGGCCGACCTGCCCCTCACCTCCGCCGCCCTGATCGGCTGCGGGGTCCTGACGGGCGTCGGGGCCGTGCTGAACCGGGCGAAGGTCGACCGGGGCGACACCGTCGTGGTCATCGGCACCGGCGGCATCGGCCTCAACGTGCTCCAGGGCGCCCGGCTCGCGGGCGCGCTCACCGTCGTGGCCGTCGACAGCAACCCGGCGAAGGAGACGGTGGCCCGGCAGTTCGGCGCCACGCACTTCCTGACGGGCACCGACGGCGTACGGGACATCCTCCCCGACGGGGCCGACCACGCCTTCGAGTGCGTCGGCCGCACCGAGCTGATCCGCCGGGCGATCGACCTCCTCGACCGCCACGGCCAGGCGGTCCTGCTCGGCGTACCGGCGGCGAGCGCCGAGGCGTCGTTCGTCGTCTCCTCGATGTACCTGGACAAGTCGATCCTCGGCTGCCGTTACGGCTCCTCGCGCCCGCAGCGGGACATCGCCCTGTACGCGGACCTCTACCGGGAGGGCCGTCTGCTGCTGGACGAACTGGTCACCGAGACCTACCCGGTTGAGGACTTCGCCAAGGCGGCGGAGGATGCCCACCACGGGCGGGTGGCGCGAGGGGTACTGGTCTTCTGACCCACGGATTCAGCACGGGCGGCGACCGGACACGGCCCCGGAGGCCGCCCCGTACCCCGGACCTTCGCGAGGCTCCGGGCGTGGCTCAAATCAGTGGTGCTCACGGGCACTTGCGGAGATAGCTTCGAGATCATGAAACCGCTGACCGACACTCCCACCGACCAGGCTCCGGCCGATCCGCGCGTCGCCGACGACATGCTGGCCACCCAGCCCATCGGGTACTGGAGCGGCCTCGCGCACACGGCCGTCACCCGGCACCTGCGGGACGCGATGGCCAGGATCGACGCCACGCAGCCGCAGTACTGGGTGTTGAACTGCGTGAACGGATGGCCGGAGGCGCCGAGCCGCGAGGAGGCCGTCACCCAACTGACGCCCATGGCGGACGGGCCGCACGAGATCGGGCGCGCCGTCGGCCAACTGCTCCACCGCGGCTGGCTGCGGACCGACACCGACAGCCGCCTGCACCTCACCGATGCCGGGGAGGCTGCCCGGCTACGGCTGCGCGACCTGGCGACCGGACTGCGCGCCGTGGTCCACGAAGGCATCAGCGACGAGGAGTACGTGGCCGCGCTCAAGGTGCTGCGCAGGATGGTCGCCAACGTCGAGGCGGACAGGGACTCCTAGGCCCGGCGGAGAGGGGCGCGGACAGTGGGATGCGGTGAGAGGCCAATGGGTTCGTGATAATTTCTCACGAAACTTTGAGCAAGTAGCCTCGCGGCTGTCATGACCGGGGGACTGTCGTGGCTGTCGTGACTGTCGTGGCTGGGGAAGGTGACGACGCACCATGGCGCAGTCCGACACAACAACCCCGCGTGAGCGCTACCGCGCCCAGGTGCGTACCGAGATCAAGGAACACGCCTGGCAGCAGATCGCCACGGCCGGTGCCTCCGCGCTCTCCCTCAACGCCATCGCCAAGCAGATGGGCGTGAGCGGCCCCGCGCTCTACCGGTACTTCGCCGGGCGCGACGAGCTGATCACCGAGCTCATCCGGGACGCGTACCGCAGCCTCGCCGACACCCTCCGTACGGCCGCCGCCGAAGGTGCCGACCTGTCGGGGCTGGCGTACGCGCTGCGCGGCTGGGCGCTGGCGGATCCCCACCGGTACTTCCTCGTCTACGGCACCCCCGTCCCCGGCTACCACGCGCCCGACGACACCACCGCCGTCTCCTCCGAGATCATGGCGACCCTGCTCGACGCATGCGCGGCGCTCGTCTCCGGGGCCCCGGGCGCCCCTGCGGCCCCGCTCGCCGCCCACCTGGGGCAGCACCGGGAGTGGGCCGGTGACCACCCCGCCCCGCCCGCCGCCCTGCACCTGGCCATGAGCTTCTGGACCCGGCTGCACGGCGTGCTGTCACTGGAGCTCGCCGGGCACTTCACCGGGATGCGCTTCGACCCGGCCCAGCTCTTCGCGGCCGAGCTGGACGATCTGCTGCCGGACCCGGCGACGTAACCCTGTCTATGCGGTGTCCGCCGAGGCCCGGAACGTACGCCGGTACACCGTCGGGGGCACCCCCAGCGCCGCCTGGAGGTGCTGGCGCAGGGAGGTCGCCGTGCCGAAGCCCGCGTCCCGGGCCACCTGGTCGATGGAGAGGTCCGAGGACTCCAGCAGGTGCCGGGCCCGTTCCACCCGCTGCTGGGTCAGCCACTGGCCGGGGCTGACGCCCACCTCCTCCCGGAAGCGGCGCGTGAACGTCCGTACGCTCATCGACTCCTGCTGGGCCATGTCCCGCAGCAGGATCGGCCGGTCCAGCCGACCCAGCGCCCACGCCCGGGCGGCGGTGGTCGTCGCGAACTGCGGTTCGGGGACGGGGCGGTGGATGTACTGGGCCTGCCCGCCGTCCCGGTACGGGGGGACGACCGTGCGCCGGGCGATCTCGTTGGCCACGGCGGACCCGTGGTCGCGGCGCACGAGGTGGAGGCAGAGGTCGATCCCGGCGGCGACCCCGGCGGAGGTCAGGACGTCGCCGTCGTCGATGAACAGGACGTCCGGGTCGACGCTGACCTGCGGGAAGGTCCGCTGGAAGTGGTCGGCGGAGGACCAGTGCGTGGTGGCGGGGCGGCCGTCCAGATACCCGGCGGCGGCCAGGACGTAGCTGCCGGTGCAGATGGAGACCATACGGGTGCCCGGCCGGACGAGCGCGAAGGCGGCGGCCAGCTCCTCGGTGAGCCTGCCCTCCTCGAAGACCGGGCCCAGCTCGTAGGAGGCGGGGACGACCACGGTGTCGGCGGTGGCCAGCGCCTCGGGGCCGTGCTCCACGAGGATCGAGTAGTCGGAGTCGGTCCGGACGGGCCCCGGCGGGCGGACGGAGCAGGTCACGACCTCGTACAGCTTCCTGCCCTTGTTGCCCGGTACGGGTTCCAGGGAGCGGCCGAAGATCCGGTCCGGGATGCCCAGCTCGAAGGGGAGCAGTCCGTCCAGGGCCAGGACGGCGACGCGGTGCGGCATGGCGGGCCTCCTCGAAAGGCGCCGACGGGCCTGTGGGGGGCCCATCGGGGAACTCACTGGCTGGTATAGACCATGGGCTGGTACAGGGTAGCGACGAGAGGGAGAAGCCGACAGGGATCGCGTCCATTCCCGGTGGCTGCGGCGGTGGGTGCTCCGGAGTCGCTGGTGGCGGTGGCCGTGATCAATAGGGGGGTGGTGGTGGCGGTGCTGTTGGTGGTCCAATCGATCCGGTGGGTCCGGTGGGTCCGGTGGGTCCGGTGGGTCCGGTGGGTCCAATCGGTCCGGTGGGGCCTGCGGTTGCGGCGGTTGCGGCAGTTGCGGATGGTGGGGAGCGCGTGAGGTTTGTCTTGTTCCGTTCCTTTGTGAGGCCTTCCGCGCGGGGTTCCTCGCTTCGGGCTCGTACGACGTCTCCGGTACGGCCCTCCGCCCTTCGCGCCCGGCTGGTCGCCGCGGGCGCGGGCGTCGTCACCGTTGCCGCCGGGCTCGGTGTGCGGGCCGTGGGTGACGGTGCCTTCGCCAAGTACGCGGGGAGTGCGCTCTATACGGTGCTGCTCTGCGCCCTCGTCGCCTTCTGCGCGCCCCGCGCGCGGCCGGTCGTGGTGGCTGCCACAGCGCTCGCCCTGAGCTGGGCCGTCGAACTCCTCCAGCTCACCGGGGTGCCCGCAGACCTCTCGGCGCGGAGCGCGGTGGCCCGGCTGGTGCTCGGCTCGACGTTCAACGCCCCGGACCTGTTCTGGTACGCGGTGGGCGCGGTGGCGGGCTGGGCCGTGCACACGGGGGTCCGGAGGTCTTCTACCGTTCCTCCTGCTTCTTCTCCTGCTCCTTCGCCTTCCGCCGGGCCTCGGCCCGCTGCATCTCGATGACCTCCAGGGCGTGGGCGCTGGCCTGTCGGCGGACCGTACCCGCGACGAACAGCGCCACGCCCAGCACCGACACCGGCACGGAGATTGCCAGGAGCGTCAGTTGCTCGGGAAGGGCCTCGATCAGGCCGCAGTTCTGCGTCTCCCCGTAGCAGGACCGGTCCGACTGCTCCACCAGCAGATACGCGAGCCGCACCCACAACGCGCAGGCGGCGAGCAGCAGGACGGCTCCCCAGGTCTGCATCGCCGTCGATGCGCGATGGAACTTCTGACGTGCGACCCATTGCATGAGATCCCCCGGATTCGTCGCGTACGCGGCCACCGGTAGGTAGGTAGGTCGGTCGGCCGGTTGCCGCAGTGGCCGTCGGCGATGGTACGGGCAGGAGGCGCCCGGCCCCCCGGCCGGGGGTGTGGCCCGATCCCTGCGAACCATGTCCTCCCGGCCACTCGTGGGAACAGGCGCAGGCCAAGAGGCTGGTCCACGTGACCGAGACCATCGAAAGCGCCGCCCGGGACGACGACCGGCGGCCGCCGCGCGAGGAGCGCCGCCGTCGTCCCCGTATCCATCGGCGTATCCACCGGGCGTGGATCGTCGCCGCCGTCACCTTCGTGACGATCATCGGCGGCGCCGCCTTCGGCTCCCTGCCCGGGCTGCTCATCAACCCGCTCCACGCCGAGTTCGGCTGGTCGCGCGGTGAGATCGGGCTCGCGGCCTCCATCAACATGGCACTGTACGGGCTGACGGCGCCGTTCGCCGCCGCGCTGATGGACCGGTTCGGCATCCGGCGGGTCGTGGCGACCGCGCTGACCATGGTGGCGGCCGGGGCGCTGGCCAGTGTCTGGATGACGGCCTCCTGGCAGCTGATGATCTATTGGGGGCTGCTCGTCGGCCTGGGCACCGGGTCCATGGCGATGGCGTTCGCCGCGACCGTCACCAACCGCTGGTTCGTGACCCGGCGGGGGCTGGTCACCGGCATTCTCACCGCGGCGGGCGCCTCCGGGCAGTTGGTCTTCCTGCCGCTCTGCGCCTGGATCGTGTCCGAGCACGGCTGGCGGCCCGCCTCGGTGACCGTGGCCCTGGCGGCGCTGGTCGTGGTCCCGTTCGTCCGGCTCCTGATGCGTGACCATCCGGCCGACGTGGGGCTCGCCCCGTACGGCGGTGTGTACGTGGCGAAGCCCGCCCCGGCCCGGGGTGCCGCGCGCCGCACGGTGAAGGTGCTGTTCAGCGCGGCGCGCACCGGCCCGTTCTGGCTGCTGGCCGGGACCTTCGCGATCTGCGGGGCCTCCACCAACGGGCTGATCCGCACCCACTTCGTCCCCTCCGCGCACGACCACGGCATGCCGATCACGGCGGCCGCCTCGCTGCTGGCGGTGATCGGGATCTTCGACGTCGTCGGCACGATCTTCTCGGGCTGGCTCACCGACCGTTTCGACGCCCGCAGACTGCTCGCCGTCTACTACGCGCTGCGCGGGATCTCGCTGCTCTTCCTGCCGATGCTGATGGCGCCCGAGGTGCAACCGCCGATGGTCTTCTTCATCGTCTTCTACGGGCTGGACTGGGTGGCCACGGTCCCGCCGACGCTGGCGCTCTGCCGCGAGCAGTACGGGGACGACAGCGCCATCGTCTTCGGCTGGGTGCTGGCCTCGCACCAGGTGGGCGCGGCGGTCGTGGCGTTCCTGGGCGGGGTCGCGCGGGACGTCTTCGGCAGCTACGACGTGGTCTGGTACGCGGCGGGGGCGCTGTGTGCCGTTGCCGCGCTGATGTCGCTGGTGATCCGGCGGGCCGCACGGGCCGACTCGGCCGCCGGGGGCGCTGGGGCCGCCGGGGGCGACTCGGCCGATTCGGCCGACTCGGCTGTCTCCAGCGGGTGAAGAGTGCCTTCGCCCCTAGCGGCTGAACCGGCCGAACACGCCCCGGTGGAACAGCAGCGGCTCCCCCTCCTCCGCCGCCCCCAGCGCCTCCACCCTGCCGACCACGATCAGGTGGTCCCCGCCGGTGTGGACGGCGTGGACGCGGCAGTCGACCCAGGCCGGTACGGAGTCGAGCAGCGGTGACCCCGTCGCCGGGGCGTCCTCGTACGCCACCCCCGCGAACTTGTCCGCCCCGCTCACCGCGAACCCCCGGCACAGCGGCCCCTGTTCGGCGCCCAGGACGTTGACGCAGAACGCCCCGGCGCGGGCGATGCGCGGCCAGGTCGTCGACGTACGGGCGACCATGAAGGCGACCAGCGGCGGGTCCAGCGAGAGCGAGGCGAAGGACTGGCAGGCGAAGCCGGTGGCCCCGTCCGCGTCGCGTGCGGTGACGACGGTGACGCCGCTGGCGAAGTGGCCCAGCACGCGCCGGAATTCGCCCGGGTCGACGGGGAGTCGCTCATCGTCCCGGACCGCCCTCAGACCGGGCCGGGGCAGCGTCTCTGGCGGTGCGTGCTCCGTCGCCGCCGCTGTCGTGGCGGCGCCGACGGACCTGAGGTACCGGACGGCGGTGGCGGCCATGCCTGCGTGTCCCATCACACCGCCCATTAGAACTGACGCACCGTCAGATGTGAACGGGCGGGGCCGAACGAGCTTGAGTGGATGGCCCGTTGGGGATCTACCACCAGTACGTGGGGTAGCGGGCGGTCCTGCCGCTGCGCCCGGCCAGGATGCCGAAGCCGACGATCACGGCCGTGGCGAGCAGCAGCAGGGCGAGGAAGAGGGCCGCCGGGGGCTGGGTCGCCACGATGATGACGGCGGTGGCGGCGGCGGGGGAGTGTCCGGTACGGGTCAGGGTCATGGCGCCGATCGCGAGGCCGCCCGCTACGGCCGAGGCCCAGACCGAGCTTCCGGCGGCGGCGAGGACCGCTAAGCCCACGAACGCCGAGACGAGCTGCCCGCCGATGACGTTGCGCGGCTGGGCCAGCGGCAGGGCGGGCGCCGCGAAGACGAGCGCGGCGCTGGCGGCCAGCGGCGGGATGAGCACCGTCTGGCCGAGGGCGTGACCGATGGCCGCGAGCAGCACCAGGGCGGCCGTGCCGCCGACGGTCGCGACCGAGACGGAGGAGAGGGCGGGGCGGGCGGGGGCCTTGCTGGTCAGCAGGGAGGGGGAGCGGGTGGGGGCGGCTGGTGTGGGGGCGGCCGGTGTGGGTGTGGCTGGTGTGGGTGTGGGGGCAGGTATGGCGGGGGTGGTCGGGGTCTCGGGCATGGAATTCCTTCCTGGGTGGCTGGATCGGGAGAGCTGGCCGTGGTGAACACGTACGCGCGCGGGTCCGCCCACGGGGAGGAGTCGGCCCCCGGGCCGGAGTTCCGGACCGTCGTCCGCCGGGCTGCGTCCTCTGCTTCGTCAGGACCCGTGCCCGCCGCGCGTGGTGCACGGCGGGGCGCGGGACCGGGGCCGTTTGGCCCGCCGCAGCGGGCGCGCCCGCGCGGGCGACGAAGCGGTGTGACGGGCGCGGCCTCCGGTTCAGGTACAGGTGCCGGTGCCGGAGCCGGTGCGGCGGGCGTAGTGCCGCTGCGCCTTCGCGCGGTTGCCGCAGCCGGCCATCGAACACCAGCGGCGGGTCCCGTTCTTGGAGATGTCGTAGAAGTGCAGGACGCAGGCGTCGTTCGCGCACGGGCGGATGCGGTCGGGCCGGTCGGCCACCAGTCGTAGCCAGTCCTCGGCCGCGTACCAGGCGGGCCCCCAGGACGGGTCGTCCACCTCCACCGCCGACTCCGGCAGCCCGTCCGCCCCCAGGGTGCGGCGGATACGCCCGTGCGACAGCACCTCGTTGAGCGCCGCCATGGCGGCCGGGGTGGCCGGATCCTGTCCGCCGGCCGCCGCCGCCAGCGCTTCGAGCGCGGTACGGGCCTCCAGCAACCGGTCCAGGGTGTCGAGGTCGGCGGCGAACGCGGTGGGTCCTGTGTGCTCGCGTACGGGGTCGCTGTTCAGCCAGATCGCCAGGCCCTGCTCGGATTCCAGCAGGTCGCGCGGGCCTTCCGCATCGATCCACCGGGTGTTCAGCAGGTCGAGCGCGAGGGGTTCGCCGATCAGCGGCCGGGGGTCGGCCCCGGTGGGGTGCGGCACGGCAGTCGTCCCTTCCGTCGCGAAGTACTCCGCTCATGCTAACCGGCCAGATGGCTTTCAGTGGTTGACGACCCTGGCTTCTAACCTTTAAATTCAACTTTACTGGTTACGAGGTGTCTCGTGGCCCTGACCGAAGGCATGGGGATCGACCATGAGCAAGGCGAAGAACCTGCAGACCGGCCACATCGGCCTCAACGTCACCGACCTGGACCGTTCGCTCGCCTTCTACCGCGAGGTCTTCGACTTCGAGGTGCTGGCCGAAGGGAAGGACGACGACCGCCGCTGGGTCTTCCTCGGGCGGGACTCCCAGCTCGTGGTGACCCTGTGGCAGCAGAGCGAGGGCGCCTTCGCCCCCGCGCTGCCCGGCCTGCACCACCTCTCCTTCCAGGTGGACACCGTCGAGGAGGTCCGGGCCACCGAGGAGACCGTGCGCGCCCTGGGTGCCGAGTTCGCCTACGAAGGTGTCGTGCCGCACGGCGAGATCGGTACCTCCGGCGGCATCTTCTTCTCCGACCCCGACGGCATTCGCCTGGAGGTGTACGCGCCCTTCGGCGCCGATCCGGCGGACGCGCCGACCGCCGGGGCTCCCACCTGCGGTTTCTTCTAGGTGAGAGAGCGGTATCGGCGGCAGTGACAGCGGTAGTTGCTCCGGCGCGGGTCACTCTTGGCGAAAGGACAGGATCATGGGCGGCTACCACCACGGTGAGATCGCCGTGCAGGAGCGGGCGGGGCTCGCCCGTCAGGCCGGACAGTCGCAGGGCGCCATCGGCAACTCCATCCCCGATGTGGCGGTGGCCTTCCTCGCCCAACAGCCCCACGTCGTGGTGGGCGGCACGGACGAGCGGGGCCGGGTCTGGGCGACCCAGCTCACCGGGGAGCCGGGGTTCCTGTCCGTGGCCGGGCCGCGCACCCTGAATATCGGGGTGCTGCCCCCGCCGGAGGATCCGCTCGCCCGACTCCTCTCCGGTGCCGGAACCGGTGCCGGTGCTGGTGCCGGTCCTGGCACCGGCACCGGCGAGGAGCCCGCCCGGATCGGCATGATCGGCATCGAACCGGGCACCCGCCGCCGGATGCGGATGAACGGCCGGGCGGTCCGCGAGGGCCAAGGGCTGCGCGTCGAACTCGACCAGGTCATCGCCAACTGCCCCAAGTACATCCAGAAACGCGACCATCGTACGGCTGTGGCGACGGCCGCCGGTCCGGTCCGGCGGACGGCCGTCGACAGCGTGGAGCTGAGCCCCCCCCAACAGCGGGTGCTGCGGGCCGCCGACACCTTCTTCGTCGCCACCACCTCCGACCGGGGAGACGCGGACGCCTCGCACCGGGGCGGCAACCCCGGCTTCGTCCAGGTGCTCTCACCCCGGCTGCTGCGCTGGCCCGACTACCTGGGCAACGCCATGTTCCTGACCCTGGGCAACCTCGAACTCAACCCGGCGGCAGGCCTGTTCGTCCCCGGCTGGGAGACCGGCACCTCCCTGCATCTGACGGGTTCGGCCCGCACGGTGTGGGACGAGGAGGAGGTGGCCCGTCACCCCGGGGCGCAGCGGCTGGTGGAGTTCGAGATCACCGCCGTACGGGAGATCGCGGCGGCCTCCCCGCTGCGCTGGTCCGCGCCCCTCTACTCCCGCTTCAACCCGCCGACGTCCGGCTGAAGCCCCATCGAGCCAACGTGCCCACACCTGTGACGGAGTCGCCATGCAGATCACCGTGGACCTGAACGTCTGTGAAAGTCACGGTAGTTGTGTCTTCGCCGCCCCCGAGATCTTCTCGTTCGACGATGACGACTACCTCCAGTACGAAGCCGAGCCGGACGACGGGCTGCGCGAGGTGGCCGGGAAGGCCGCCGCCTCCTGCCCCGTCCGCGCCATCACCGTGGTCCCCGCCCCGTGAGCGCCGTCGTCCCGCCCCGCGATGTGGTGGTCGTCGGGGCCTCGCTGGCCGGGCTGCGGGCCGCGACGGCCCTGCGGGAAGCGGGGTTCACCGGCAGGCTGACCATCGTCGGGGCCGAGCGGCACGCCCCGTACGACCGCCCGCCGCTCTCCAAGCAGTTCCTGACGGCCGCCGAGGCCCCGGCCGACCCTCTGCTCCCGCTCCCCGACGGCCTCCGGGCCCGCTGGCTGCTGGGGCGGGCGGCCGTCCGGCTCGACCCGTACCGCCGGATCGTCACGCTCGCCGACGGCACGCGCCTGCCCTACGGTGGCCTGGTGATCGCCACCGGGGCCGCCGCCCGGTCCGGTGTCGTGGACGACGAACCCGGCCCGGACCAGGGTGTGTTCACCCTGCGCGGCCGCGACGACGCGATGGCGCTGCGGGCCGCGCTCACCCCCGGGCGGAGGCTGCTCGTGGTCGGCGCCGGGTTCCTCGGCGGCGAGGTCGCGGCGGCGGGCCGGGCGCTCGGGCTCGATGTCACGCTCGTGGCGGCCGGGGCCGTACCACTGGAGCGCGCGGTCGGCAGGGAGGTCGGCGCGTTCGTGGGGATGCTCCACCGGGAGGCGGGCATCGACCTGCGCACCGGCACCACGGTCGCCGCGTTCGGAACGGGTGCCGACGGCGGGCTCAAGGGCGCCCGGCTGGCCGACGGGCGGCTCCTCGCGGCCGACGTCGCGGTCCTGGCCCTGGGCGCGGCCCCGGCCACCGGGTGGCTGGCCGGTTCGGGGATCGAGGCGGTCGACGGAGTGCCCACCGACTCCCGCCTGCGGGCCCTGTTCCCGGACGGTACGACGGTGCCCGGCGTGGTCGCGGCGGGCGACGCGGCCCGGGTCCCGCAGCCCCTCGCGGGCGGCGCCGCGACTGCCCTCGGCCACTGGGCCGCCGCGGCGGAGCAGGGCGCGGCGGCCGCCCGTACGCTGCTGCTGGGCGAGGGGGCCCCGGTCTTCGCCGAGGTGCCCTCCTTCTGGTCCGACTTCCACGGCGTCCGGCTCCGCTCGGTGGGCCTGCCGGCCCTCGGCGACCTGGTGAAGGTCCACGAATGCGACCGGGACGCCCGGCGCCTGGAGGTCAGCTACCACCTGGACGGACGCCTGGTCGGCGCCCTGACCATCGGCCGGACCTCCCGACTGGCGGCCTACCGGCGGGCGTTGGCCGAGCGAACGTCCGGCTGATCTTCACGAGCTCGGCGGGCGCGGTGGCCGTACAGGGGGGCAGACCGTCCGGACGGCCTACCGGCCGGGCCTCGACAGGGCCACCGTACGTCGCGTGCCGATCAGGGTCCTGGCCCGGGGGGCTGGGCCGAGGTCCGTTCTCAACTCTCCACCCCAGCCTCCAGTTTGCGCAGCCGCAGCACATAGTCGCTGAACAGATGCCGGCTCCGGTCGAGCAGTTCGCCCGATCACCGCACCGGGCGGCAACCCGGGGTCGTCCGCCGCCGTGCACCGCTCCCGGTACCAGGCCGACGGGTCGCTTCCCTGCTGCCGTACGACGTACCGGGCGCAAGCGCGCACGAGCGCGGAACGGTCGCCGAGCATCGGTCATACGGCGGAGAGAAAAGTGACCGCCGCCAGCACCAGGGAGACCAGGCAGGCCAGGGCCCCCAGCAGCAGGCTCCGGGCGTCGGCGCGCATCCGCCGCACGGCCGGTGCCAGACGGACCGCGACGAGCACGGCCGCACCGGCGGACGCACCGCCGACGCACCAGAGCAGGAAGCCCGTCATCGGCACGCCCTCGGCCATCCCCCACACCACCGTCAGACCGGCCAGGGCGACCGGCAAGGAGATCAGCGCCCAGGCGAGCAGCCACAACCCTGCGGCCAGGAGCATCACAGGAGTACGCCGGGGCGGAGGGGCGATCCGGGCCGGTCGGTAGAGAATGTCGTACGTACGAGGGTTCACGCCCCGATCCTCGCCGACCCCCTGCCGCCCGGGCATGGGGCGGATGACTCAGCGGACCACGGTCCCGTACTCACTTCGGATCATGTGCTCAGTGCCCCCGGTACTCCGGTGTGCGCCGCTCGACGAAGGCGGCGACACCCTCGTTGGCGTCCCGGGTGGTCATGTTGATCTCCTGGGCGGCCGCCTCCGCCGCGAACGCCGTCGCCCGGTCACTGGTCGGTGAGTCGTTCACGAGCTGCTTGGTCAGGGCGATGGCCCGGGTCGGCCCGCAGGCCAGCCGTCCGGCCCACTCGGTGGCGAGGGCGGTCAACTCCCCTTCCGGTACGGTGCGGTTGACGAGGCCCAGCCGTTCCGCGTCCGCCGCCGTCAGCGCGTCCCCGAAGAACATCAGCTCCTTCGCCCGCTGCGGACCGATCAACCGGGGCAGCAGATAGGCGCCGCCGCCGTCCGGGACGAGCCCCCGGCGTACGAAGACCTCGATGAACTTCGCCGTATCGGCCGCCAGGACCAGATCGCAGGCGAACGCCAGGTGCGCGCCGATCCCGGCGGCGGTCCCGTTGACGGCGGCGATCACCGGCTTCTCGCAGTCCAGCACGGCGGCGATCAGCCGTTGCGCGCCGAGCCGGATGGTCCGGGCGACATCCCCGGGGACACGTTCGCGCGTCGGGGCCGGGGCGCCGCGCAGGTCGGCGCCCGCGCAGAAGCCGCGCCCGGTGGCGGTGAGCACGACGGCCCGTACGGCGGGGTCGGCGGAGGCGTCGGCCAGCAGGGCGATGACCCGTTCGCGCTGCTCCCAGGTGACGGCGTTCATCGCCTCGGGGCGGTTGAGGGTGATCCAGGAGACGCCTTCGGGGGTGGTGCGGTGGAGGACGGTGGACTCGACGGGGGCGGGGGCCTCCGGTTCGCGATATGCCCCCGTCCCGCGCTTCCCCGTCCCGCGCTCCCCCGTACCGACGACGGCTTCCGCGCTCACCGGCACACCGCCAGCGCGTCCAGCGCCACCGCGCCCTGTCCGCGCCCCAGCACCACCAGCGGGTTGATGTCCAGCTCGGTCAGGTCGTCGCCCAGCTCCAGGGCCATGCGCTGCACCCGCAGCACCACCTCCACCAGCGCGTCCACATCGACGGGCGCCCCGCCGCGCACCCCGGCCAGCAGCGCCCGCCCGCGCAGCTCGCCGAGCATGTCCCGGGCCTCCTTCTCGCCGAAGGGGGGCACCCGTACCGCCGTGTCGTGCAGCACCTCCACCAGGACCCCGCCGAGCCCGACCGTGACGGTCGGCCCGAAGAGCGGGTCGTGGGTGACGCCGACCATCATCTCGACGCCCCGGTCGATCATCTGGCAGACCAGGACGCCGTCCAGGTCGACGGATTCGAAGCGGGCGATGTCCGTCAACTCGCGGTAGGCGTCCCGTACTTGGCTGGCCGATGTCAGGCCCACCTTCACCAGGCCCAGTTCCGTCTTGTGGGCGAGGTGGGGGCCGGAGGCCTTCATCACGACCGGGTAGCCGACCGGCCCGGCCGCCCGGACGGCGCCCGCCGCGCTCGTCACCAACTGCTCGCGCGGGACGCGGATGCCGTACGCGCGCAGGAGCTGCTTCGCCGCGTGCTCGCTGAGCTGCTGCCCGGGGCGCATCAGGGCCCGCGCCTTGCGGAAGGAGGGGGAGGGGGTGCGCGGGGCCTCGTCGAAGGGGGAGCGGTAGCCGGAGGTGAAGCGGTGGTGGTCCAGGTAGGCCTTCACGGCGGTGACGCAGTTGGAGAACGTACGGAAGGTGGCGACGCGGGAGGAGCCGAGGAGGGTGGTGCGGTAGGCGTCCTCGGTGCCCACGGGGGAGCCCCAGATCACGCAGACCAGCTTGTCGGTGGCCTCCGCCGCGTCGACCAGGTCCTGGGCGAGGCGGTCGCTCATGGGCGGGAACGGGCCGGTGATCGGACAGATCAGCACCCCGACGGACGGGTCCGCGAGGATCGCGTCGATGATTTTCCGGCCGCGGTGGTCGCCGACCGGGTGGCCGCCGTTGTCGATCGGGTTGGCGACGTTCAGGTAGCCGGGTATCCAGGTGTGCAGCTCGTCCTGTTTGGCGGCGGAGAGGGTGGGGAGGGTGAGCCCGGCCGCCGTCGCGAGGTCCGCGAAGTGGGCGCCGGTGCCGCCGGAGATGGAGTACACGGCGACGCCCTCCGCGCGGGGCGGCCGGGCGCGGGCCAACAGGGCCGCGGTGTCCTGGAGTTCGTCCAGGCCGTCCACCCGGACCACCCCGAACTGCCGCATCGCCGCGTCCACCACCTGGTCCGCCCCGGTCAGCTTCCCGGTGTGCGAGGCGGCGGCCTCGGCTCCGGTCTCCGTACGCCCCACCTTCACCGCCACCACCGGCACCCCGGCGCGGGCGGCCCGGTCGGCGGCGAGCAGAAAGGCGCGGCCGTCCTTGAGCCCCTCCACGTAACAGGCGATGGCCCCCACCTCGGGGCGCTGGGCGAAGTACGCGAGGAAGTCGGCGGTCTCCAGATCGGCCTCGTTGCCCGTGGGCGCCCAGTGCGAGAGCCGGATGCCGAGCTCCTGGAGGGCGTGGAGCGGGCGGCCCTGGTGCCCGGACTGGGTGATCAGGGCGATGGCCGGGCCCGCCAGGTCGTCCCGGAACTTCTCGAAGGCGTTGAGGTTGGTGTTCGGCCCCAGCAGTCGTACGCCGGACCGCTCCACGGCCGCCGCCAGCCGGGCCTGGGCCACCGCGCCGGCCTCCCCGGTCTCGGCGAACCCGGAGGCGAAGGCCACGGCGAAGGGGATCTTGGCCTCGGCCAGCTCCTCGATCACCGGGAGCGGATCGGCCACCAACAGGACGGCCAGATCGACGGGTTCGGGCAGCCCGGCCACCGAGGGGACGCAGGGGAGCCCGAACACGGCGTCCCGGGCCGGGTGCACCGGGTGGAGCCGCGCCCCGACGCGTTCGGCCCAGGCGATGAGCTGCCGGGTGATACCGGTGTTCGGGCGCCCCTCGGTGTCGGAGGCGCCGACGACGGCCACCGAGCGCGGCCGGAAGAAGCGGTCCAGGTCGGGCACGGCCAGGTGGAGCGGCCGCCCGCTGACATCGAGGCCGCCCTGCCGTGCGGCGGTCGGCAAGCTGACGACGGAGGCGTGCGGCTCCTCGCCGCAGGCCACCACCCGGGCGCGGAAGCCGGTGGTGAGGGTGCCGTGAGTCGATCCAAGCATCGTTCCGCCACTCCTGCTCGATGGTCCTGCTCGATGGCCTGTCGGCCCGGTGTCCCCGCGGGGCCGGCGCGGTTGGCTGACGAACTGTCAGGTTACTGAACTGACGGCCCGTCAGGAATGGTCGTGCAGGCAAAGGCTTCCGAGGGCGGGCCGTCGCCGGTCAGGGGGAGGCGCGAAGTGGCGTAGGGTGGGGTTCACCGACGCGGGGTGGAGCAGCTCGGTAGCTCGCTGGGCTCATAACCCAGAGGTCGCAGGTTCAAATCCTGTCCCCGCTACTGATGAACGCGTCTGAGGCCCGGATCTCCTGAGATCCGGGCCTCAGACGCGTTTCCCGCCCACCGGCCACTGGGCCCGGACAGAGCCACTGGGCCCGGACGGCTGGACATCCCTCCCGGACGCTGAGCCATGGCGGGCCAGGTCGTGCCGGGCGAGGCTGGGGCACATGACACAGACAGCAGACGCGAACCCCGTACCGTCCTCCGCGCCTTCCCCCGTCCTGGTCCTCGGTGGCACCGGCAAGACCGGCCGCAGGGTGGTGGCCCGCCTCCGCGAGCTGGGGGTGGAGACCCGGGCGGCCTCGCGGTCCGGGGAGACCCCGTTCGACTGGGCGGACCCGGCCACCTGGCAGGCCGCCCTGGAGGGGGCCGCCGCCGTCTACATCGTCCCGCTCGACACCTCGCCCTCCCCGACGCCCGCCTTCGTCGAGCAGGCCGTGGCGGCCGGGGTGCGGCGGCTGGTGCTGCTCTCGGCCCGGGGCGTGGACACACCGGGCTACTTCGGCTCGCCCGAGTACGACGGCGGCCCGCATGTGCAGGGGGAGGAGGCCGTACGGGCCTCCGGCGTGGCCTGGACGATCCTGCGGCCCGGCTGGTTCGCCCAGAACTTCACCGAGGGCGTCTTCCTCGACGACGTACGCAACGGGTCCCTGACCCTGCCCGTCGGGGACGGCGAGGCGGCGTACATCGACGCGGACGACATCGCGGCGGTGGCGGTGGCGGCGCTCATCGAGGACGGCCACACGGGCGAGGCGTACGAGCTGTCGGGCCCGCGCGCGCTCGGCGTGGCCGACGTCCTGGACGAGATCGCGAAGGCGAGCGGCGTACGTGCCTCCTATGTGCCGACCGAGGAGTCCGCGTTCCGGGCGGGGCTGGTCGCGCAGGGCATGTCCGAGGTGGAGGCCGCGCTCTGGACCGCCGCCCTGGACCCGATCCGCACGAGCCGGGAGGCCGCGCTGAAGGACGGGGTCCAGCGGGCCCTGGGCCGTCCCCCGCGCGACCTCGCCGATGTCGTCCGCGAGGCGGCGGAGAAGGGGGCCTGGGGGTAGAAGGGGCCCGGGGGGTGGGGCGGGGTCGCGCGCCGGGGGCCGACCGGGCCCCGGCCGGGGCGGCGGATACCTCGGTGAGGGGAGCGGCCGTCGCCCCCCGGCCCCTCCCTCGTTGGGTTTGGCCCTTGCCGGGCTCAGAGTTCGTCGGTACGGGACAGGGCGTCGGTGATCAGCCGGGTGGCGAAGTCGGGGTCGTCGGCGATGCGGTTGATGTGCTCCGCGAGCAGGAAGGTGGTGGCCTCCAGGGGAGTCATCTCCACCTCGGTCCACTCCCCGTACTGCTTGCGCCACAGGTTGGGGCTCAGACCGGTACCGGCGGCGATGACCAGGCCCGCCATGGTGGGGATGGCCTCGGGGCGGATGCTCCTGGGCATCATGCGCAGCGAGGCCACGAGGTTGGGCACCACGTACTCGATGACGTCCTTGCCGTGCTCCTCGTGGGCCTTCCGCAGCCACACCATGTACATGTAGATGAGCGTGCACGCGCCGTCCAGCACGTCATGGGCACCCTCCGGGCCCAGTGACGCGGTGAACTGCTCGATCAGCTCGCGTTGTTCGGTATCGGTCCCGGTGGTGCCGTTGTGGATGCTCTTGAGCCGGGAGTCGATCATCAGGAGCGCCGCGCCCACGTCGCCTGCGGGAGCGTTCTGGGGGCCGTAGGGCGATGACACAGGATTCCTCCTCGGGCGGCTGCCACGGCGGGCAGGGCTGACGTGTCCGTACAGTAGACGGCCGCTGCGGCGCTTCCGGTGGACTTCTTCCTTTGCGGGACAGGGCGGGGGCCGGTGGGTTAGGGCGTTGGCGGTGACGGGCGGTGGGGGTCGGTCCGGTGGCCCGGGTGTGTGCGGTACGGGGGTGGTCCACGCCGCTGTGACGTGGGCGGAAGCGGAAGTGCGCGCCGCGCGGAGGTGAGGGCGGAGGGGTGGGCGGAAGGTCCGGGGTGGCTGCTCTTCGGGTGGCGGTAAGGTGTGTTCTAGTGGGGCAGGGCTTACGGTGGATGGGTGCGCGTCCCTCGAAAGGGGGGGCGGGGGAACGCGCGCTGTACGGCTTCTCACCCCGCCGGGGCCTCCCGTCCCCGTGCGGGGCCCGTCGGGGTCTCCTGGCGGTACGCGCTCGGGCTCTCGCCCCGGAGCCGCTTGAACGCCGCGCTGAAGCCGAACGCGTCCGCGTAGCCGACCCGCCGGGCCACCGCCGCCACGGTCAGCTCCGGGCGGGTCAGCAGGTCGGCGGCGAGGGTCATGCGCCATTCGGTCAGGTACGCCACCGGGCCGTCCCCGACCAGCTCCGTGAACCGCTTGGCCAGGGTGGTCCTCGACACCCCTGCCAGGGAGGCCAGTTCGGCCGTCGTCCAGGGGTGCGCCGGGTCCTCGTGCATCGCCCGCAGCGCGGGCCCCGCGACCTCGTCGCCGAGGGCCCCGTACCACCCCGGCGGCTCGGCCTCCGGGCGGTCGAACCAGTCCCGCAGGGTGCACACGAGCATCCAGTCCAGCAGCCGGTCCAGCACGATCTGATGGCCCGGCCGCGCGCCGCCGATCTGGGCGACCAGGTAGTCGCGCAGCGGCTCGCAGTCGTCCTCGTCCGGCACGACGAGAACCGGCGGAAGGGCCCGGAGCAGCCGTTGGGGAACCTCCGCCCGTACGTCGTAGGCGGCGGCCAACAGCACGGTGGGCCCGGCCAGTTCGGCGCCGTGACCGGCGGCGGGGGCCAGGTCGTCACCCCAGCGCACCTCCCGTACGCCCAGGGAACTCCCGGGCCCCGGGCCCCGCCCCGTACCCGGCTCCGTACCGTTCGCCGGGTCGTCGGTGAAGGTGAACGGCGCCGGTCCCCGTACGATCGCCGCCTCGCCGAAAGCCAGCCGCCGGGGCTCCCCGGCCTCCGGCACGATCCACCCGGCGCCCCGCATCGGCAGGCACAGGGTCAGGTAGGCCCCGTCCGTGAAGCGCAGGGACCACGGCGGCCAGAGCACCGACCGCCCGAACACCGCACCCTTGCCCCGCACGCCCCGCAACAACTCGTCGAACACGTCCATGGGGCCCACGATAGGCAGACGCGGCACGCGTTCCGGACGCTCCCTTATGCACGGCGGACGGCCGCCCATGGTCCGGGCGGCGGCCGGTGCGGTGGACTGGCTCCATGACCACAACGAAGCCCGGTACCCACCGCTCCCCGTCCACCGTCCTCGTCCTCGGCGCCACCGGCAAGACCGGCCGCCGGGTCGTGGACCGCCTCCGTGCCTCCGGGACGGCGGCCACGGTCCGGGCGGCCTCCCGCTCCGGCGAGGTCCGGTTCGACTGGACGCTCCCCGACACCTGGGAGCCCGCACTGGCGGGAGCCGGGGCGGTCTACCTCATCGCGCCCGAAGACCCTGCCCCGGTACGGGAGTTCGTGAAGCAGGCCGAGGCCCTTGGAGTGCGGCGCTTCGTGGCGCTCTCCGGCCGGGGCATCGACCGGGCGGTCGGCGGCGACTTCGGCCAGGGCATGGTGGCCGGTGAGGCGGCGGTCCGGGAGTCCGGGGCCGAGTGGACGATCCTGCGCGCCAACAACTTCTTCCAGAACTTCGACGAGGACCTGTGGCTGCCCCCGCTCCGGGCGGGCCGGCTGGGCCTGCCGATCGGGGAGACACCGGAACCGTTCATCGACGCGGACGACGTGGCGGCGGTCGCGGCGACGATCCTCACCGAAGGCGGGGACGGACACGCGGGCCGCGTCTACGAGCTGACGGGCCCCCGCGCGCTCACCTTCGCCGAGGCCGTCCGCACCATCGCCGGGGCGGCGGGCCGCCCGATCCGCTACGAGGAGCTGACCCCGGCCGCGTACCGCACCGAACTCCTCGCCGAGGGCTGGCCGGAGGCGGCGGCGGACGGCCTGGGCACCATGTTCGCCCTGCACCGTGCGGGCCACACCGCGACGGTCACCGACGACGTCCACCAGATCCTGGGCCACGCCCCGGCCGACCTGGAACCGTGGGCGCGGGGGGTGGCGGCCCGGGGGGTGTGGGCGTAGGGGCGGCCCGGGGGTTGGGCGGGGCGGGCCCTCCGGGGTTGAGGGCCGGGGCGGGGCGAAGGCTTCGGGCCGAGGGCTCCGGGGCGGGCGCTCCGGACCGAGGGCTGGGCCTGCTCACCGAGGCGGACGATGTCGCCGGTCAACACCCGGAGAGTAGGCGTGAGTTCACGCGACGTTCAGGGGGTTCGCCGCGAAGGCCTCACCCCCCTCGGCCGCTGGGGCGAGGAGAGCATGGAGCGACTGGAGAACCTGCCTCGGGGGCGTACGGAACGATCACATTCAGCCGAAGTTGATCATTAACTGGTCATACTCGTGCCGATCGGTGCCATCCGCCGAGCGTGTCTGCATCTTCTTGTCCGACAGAACGCCGGAACGCGCACCGAACCAGTGCGGGCCTGCCCCCACTGTCAGAGAGCGCGCATCATGCCCATCGGCTTCCACTCGGCCGCGTTCGGCTATCGCCGTCGCAGTCCGGTCGTCCAGGATTTCACCTTTGCCTTTCCGCCCGGCCGGACCGTGTTCCTCGGCCCCAACGGCGCCGGCAAGTCGACCGTCCTGTCGTTGGCCGCTTCCGTGCTGCAGCCGCAGGCCGGCACCGTTGCCTACGGGAGGCGGACGACGGCCCGGCGGGCCGGGCTCGCCGAGTACCGGCGGCGGGTCGCCTGGCTGCCGCAGCAGATCGAATCGGTTCCCCGGCTGACCGCCCGGGAGCAGGTGGCCTACGTCGGCTGGCTGAAGGGCATGAACCGCCGGGACGCCTGGGACGCCTCTCTCGGCGCTCTCCAGCGGGTCGAACTCGCCGAACTCGCCGACCGGAAGGTGCGCCGGATGTCCGGCGGGCAGCAGCGCCGGGTCGGCGTGGCCCAGTCGCTGGTGCACGAGGCCGAAGTCCTGCTGCTCGACGAGCCGACCGCCGGGATGGACCCGCGTCAGCGGCGCGTCTTCCACGAGATCCTCGGCGGCCTCGACCAGCACGTGCTGCTCTCCACCCACGATGTCGCCGACCTGGAGGACACCTACGACCACGTCGTCGTCCTCAACGGCGGGACCGTCCGCTTCGCCGGCGCGGTACGTGAGTTCCACGCCCTGGCCCCGTCCGGCACCGCGCCCGGCCGCGTCGCGGAAGCCGCGTACTACGCCACGGTCCAGGAGGAGGGGGAGACCGCATGCGCATAGCGACAGCACTGCGCACCACCAGCGTCGTCTGGGTCGCCCCCCTGGTCCTCGCGTGGGTGTGGCTGGTCACCAGCCACGAGGCGGCGGGCGCACCGGCCTACTGGGCCGGGAACACCGCCCTGGTCGGGCACACCCTCCCCTTCTACGCCCCCGCCTGCGCGGCCTTCGCCGCCTGGGAGGCCGGACGGCTGCGGAGGGCGGGGATCCACCGGCTGGCACCCGTGCGCGGCAGATACGCCATCGCGTTCGGCGCCCTGTGGCCCGTGGTGCTCCTCGGCGTGGCGGCGGTCGTGGTGTGTCTGCTGACCCTGCGCCTGGCGACCGGCGCGGCACACGACTGGCCGCACCTGGGCGTCCTGGCCATGGCCGGGTACCTCATCACCGTTCACACCGTCCTCGGCTACGGCCTCGGCATGCTGCTGCCGCGGATCCTGGCCACGCCGCTGATCCTCGTCGTCGACTACCTGTGCCTCGTCATGCCCGTCACGGTCGTCGACCCGATGTGGCTCCGCGAGCTCACCGGATGGCTCGACGCCCCGTACGGGGACGTCACCGTCACCACGAACCCGGTGGCGCTCGCCGTACCGATGGTGCTGGCCACGGGGGTCCTGGCCGCCGTCCTGGCCGGTGCGGAGATCGCCCGCTGGCGTCGCCACCGTGCCGTGCGCGTCGGCGTCGGGGCCGTCGCGTCCCTGGTCTGCCTGGGAGTGTTCGCCCTGCTGGCCGTTCTGCCCGTACGCGACTGGGACGGGGACCCGCCCCCGTACGCCCGTACCGACGCACCCGTGTGCACCGGCGACTCCCCCAGGATCTGCGTCCCCCTGGAGGCGGCCGACAGCCTGGAGCGGCTGACCGGTACCGCGAAGGAGCTCGTGCCGCGCCTCGTCGACGCCGGGCTGGAGCCGCCGGAGGAGCTCGCGTTCGTCGCCGAGACGGCCGACACCGACGCGCGGACGTGGAAGCTGTTCCTCCACCGGGACATGGGCGACCTGGATGTGAAGGCGAGCGTCGCGGCGTCGGCGCTGCCGCCTATTCCGCCGTGCCCCACCGAGTCCGACGTCCGCACCGGCCACGTGGGCACACTCATGGCCTGGCTCATGGTGAAGGCCGGCATGAGCGTCGACGAGATCCAGGGCCAGTACAGCCAGAAGCTGGCCGCCGACCCCCAGGTGATGTCGGTCGTGAAGAGGGAGACGAAGCGGTCTCCGGCCGATCAACTCGCCTGGTTCAGAAGTAATGTGACGCTGCTTCAGCAGTGCAAGCCCGCTCCGGGGACCCTGCCGGCCGTCGCCACGACCGAAGGGTGATCCGATGGACATGTGGCTGAGAACGCGCCGCCTCCCGGTCCTCGCCGCCGCCCTCGCGGCCTACGCCACGCTGACCGCGGCGGCCGGTGACACGGTGGTCGACCTTCCTTCGCTGGGCAGCGACGCCGCCCGCCCGCTGGTCCTCTTCGCCCCGATCCTGGCCTGTATCGGGCTCACGTTCTCCCTGAGCAGCAGGCTTCCCGCCGCCGAGGCGTCGGGGAGCCGTCCCGTCGCCCGCTTCGACCAGGCGCTGGTCCTGGCCACCGTCCTGACCGCGGCCGCCGTCGCGTACGCCGTCGCCGTCCTGCTCGACGCCCACATCGCGAGCACCGCCGGCCGCAACACCGCGTTCCTGGCCGGACTGATGCTGTGCGTCCGCCGGATCGCGGGCCATCAGGTGGCCGCGATCGCTCCGGTCGCCTGGGTGATCACGATGATGCTCATCGGCAACACGGGCAGCAACGGCCAGCCCCACCCCTGGTCGGTCATCCTCCTGCCGCCGGACCACGTACCCGCCGCGCTCGCGGCCACCGCACTGCTGGCCCTCGGCACGGCCCTGGCCCCGGCCGCCCCGATGCTCCGCGACGCGGGCTGAGCGATCCTCCGCGACGCGGGGCGAACGGGGAAGGTTGCCTCGGCATGGTCGCCTCGGTGCCTCGGTGCCTCGGTGCCTCGGTGCCTCGGTGCCTCGGTGCCCCGCCCGCCCCGGCCTCAGTGCGCCCGTGCCACCCTCTTCGCGATCTTCCCCGCGTCCAGGGCCAGTTCGCGGAGCATCCCGCTGATCGGGTTGGTGAAGCCGGTGAAGTAGAGGCCCGGGGCCTGTTTCGGGGTGCGGGCGCCATGGGTGACCGGGCGGCCCCGCGCGTCCAGTACGTCCAGGTGGCCGAGCAGCGGCTCCAGGGCACGGGCGTAGCCGGTCGCCGCGATCACGGTGTCCGGGGTGAGGCGGGTGCCGTCGGCCAGGACCACCGCGTCCCGGTCGAAGGAGGCGACGGCCGCCACCGGAACCACCCGGCCGGTCCTCACCGCGTCGGTCAACCCCACGTCCTGCACCGGGATCGCCCCCTCCCGGACCCGCGAGTACAGGCCCGTCCCCGGGCGCGGCAGCCCCTGCGCGGACAGGTCCGGTACGGCGATCCGGGCCAGGACGGCCCCCAGCCGGTCGACGAGCCACACCGGCAGCCGGCGGACCAGGACGCCGGTCGCCTGCGCGGGCCACCCCGCCGTGGAGCGGCGCACGATGTGCGGGGCGGTGCGCACCGCGATCCGTACCTCGCGGGCCCCGCCCTCCGCCAGGTCCGCCGCGATCTCGGCCCCCGTGTTGCCGATGCCGACCACCAGGACGTCCTTTTCCGCGTACGGGGCCGGGTTCCGGTACTCCGCCGCGTGCAGCAGCTCCCCGGTGAACGCGTCCCGGCCCGGCCACTCCGGGATGCGCGGGGTGTGGTTGAAGCCGGTGGCGACCACGACCGCGCGGCCCCGCAGGACCCGGCCGCCGGTGGCGGTGAGCTGCCAGTCGCCGGAGCCGTCGGGGGCCGGGTCGATCCGGGTCACCTCGACGCCCGTCACCACTTCCAGCTCATGGTGCTCGGTGTACTTCTCCAGGTACCGCACCACATCGTCCCGGCCCACCCAACGGCCGAACTTACGGGGCATCTTCAGCCCCGGCAGCGCCGACCAGCGGCGGGTGGTGTGCAGGCGCAGCCGGTCGTAGTGGCCGCGCCAGGAGGCGCCGACCCGGTCCGACTTCTCCAGGACCACCGCCCGTACGCCCCGGGTACGCAGCGCCGCGGCGGTGGCGAGGCCTCCCGGGCCGCCGCCGATGACGTAGACGGGCCGGTCCTCCGTGCGGTCGGTGAGGGCGACGGCGTCGGTACTGCCGGTGGGGGACGGGCTGTTGGGCATGGTTCGGAGCGTAATCGTCCGCTCTGTTGATGGGTCTCGGTCATGGTGGGAATCGATTGCGAATTGATCACGGAGGGCGTGATGCGGTGGTTGCGCCCCCTTCGCGCCGCTCGCCCGATCTAAGGTAAGGCTAACCTTGCTTCGGTTGATGTGAGGTGACCACCGGGGGGCCCTCGCGCGGTGCAGTGCCGCGCGCCCGCCAGGCGGTCGAAGGGGTGGGACGTACATGAACGGCAGACAGCTTCGGACCCGGTTCCGGGGGGTGGCGGCCGTCGCCGCCGGGCTCCTCGCGCTCACCGCTTGCGGTGGTGGCGGCGACACGGCCGACAAGAGCGCGGGCAGCGGCAAGGACGACAAGGCGTCCGCCGCCACCCGCTCCGTCAAGCACGATGCCGGAACCACCGAGAAGGTGCCCGCCCAGCCCAAGCGCATCGTCTCGGTCAGCGTCACCATGACGGGCCATCTGCTGGCCCTCGACGCCCCGGTCATCGCCTCCCAGGCCACCCCGCCCTCGGTCATCACCGACAAGCAGGGCTTCTTCACCCAGTGGTCCGACGCGGCCGCCAAGAACAGCGTCAAGGTCGCCTACCAGGGCTTCGAGCCCGAGGTGGAGAAGGTCCTCGCGCTGAAGCCGGACCTCATCATCGGCGCCTCCTCCGGTGCGGAGAACGCCGAGAAGTTCTACGACAAGCTCTCCGTCGTCGCCCCCACCCTCCTCTACCGCCACGACGACGTCTCCTGGCAGGACCTGACCGCCCGCCTCGGCAAGGACCTCGGCCTGGAGGAGCGCGCGACCGAGGTCGTCGCCGCCCACGACAAGCGGGTCGGCGAGGTCAAGGCCGCCATCACCGCGCCGAAGCAGTCCGCCGCGCTCGTCCGCGACAACCAGTCCGCCATGACCGTCTTCACTCCTGAGTCCGCCCAGGGCCGGCTGCTCACCTCGCTCGGCTTCACGGTGCTGGAGCCGCCGGCCGGCAAGGGACAGACGCAGGGCGGCCGTTCGGACTTCGCGGAGTTCAGCCAGGAGAAGGTGGCCGACACCGCGAAGGACAGCTCGCTCCTCTTCGTCAGTCACACCCCCGAGGAGATCACCGCCGCCACCGCGCGCCCGGTCTGGAAGGACCTGCCCGCCGTCAAGGACAAGCGCGTGTACGACCTCGGCCTGGACACGTTCCGGCTGGACTACTACAGCGCGGGCAACCTGATCGACAAGATCGAGAAGTCCTTCGGCTGAGGCGGAGGCTGAGGCCGATACCGATACCGATACCGAAGCCGATACCGATACCGATATCGACGTGATCCGTAAGCAATCCGCCGTACGCGTACGGTACGCCGCCGGGCTCACGGCGGGGCTGGTCCTCCTGGCCCTCGCCGTGGCCGGCGGCCTCGCCGTGGGCGCGCAGCCCGTGCCCCCGGCCGAGGTGCTGGCCGCGCTGTTCGACCCGGACGCCCCGCACGCCTCCCTCGTCCGGGAGGTCCGGGTGCCGCGCACGCTGCTCGCCGTCACCGCCGGGGCGGCGCTGGGCCTCGCCGGGGCGGTGATGCAGGGGATGACCCGTAACCCCCTGGCCGACCCCGGCATCCTCGGCGTCAACACCGGGGCCGCCTGCGCGGTGGTCGCCGCGACCGTGCTGCTCGGTACGCGTTCGCTCCAGGCCGTCGTCTGGTGGGCGTTGCTGGGGGCGGCCGTCGCGGTGATCGTGGTGTATCTGCTCGGCGGCCGGGGCGCGGGGCGCGGCACCCCTGAAGGGCTCGTGCTCGCGGGGGCGGCCGTCACCGCCGTGCTGGGGGCGGTGGTCAGCGGGCTCGGGGTGCTGGACGCGGACGCGTACGGGACCCTCCGCATCTGGTCCGTCGGCACGTTGGCGGGTCGCGAACTCCCGGTGTTCTGGGAGGTGTTGCCGTTCCTGCTGGCCGGTGCGGTGCTCGCGCTCACCGTCGCGCCCGCCCTCAACGCGTTCGCGCTCGGCGACGAGGCGGGCCGGGCGCTGGGCGTCGCCCCCGGACGCGTACGGCTGCTCGGAACGCTCGCCACGGTGCTGCTCAGCGGCGCCGCCACCGCCGCCATCGGCCCGGTCGGCTTCATCGGCCTGGTCGCCCCGCACGTGGCCCGCCTGCTCACCGGCCCCGACCACCGCCGCCTGATGCTGTACGCGGTCCTCATCGGCGCGGGACTGCTGCTCGTCGCGGACATCGTGGGCCGGGTCGTCGCGCGCCCGGCCGAGATCCAGGTGGGCATCGTCACGGCGTTCGTGGGCGCGCCCGTACTGATCTGGCTGATCGGCCGTACGCGGCGGAACCGCCGGAGCGCTTCCCGGACTTCCCGGACTTCCCGGAAGGCGGTGGCGACGCCATGAGCGCTGTGACCCGTGCCCGTACTCGTACTCGTACGGAGGACTCGGCTCGTTCCGTGTCCGTACGGGGTCGGGGCCCCGCCCACCGGACCCTCCGCCTCACCCTCGGCGGCCTCTCCCTCCGCATCCGCCCCTGCCCCCTGGCCGTCACGCTCCTCCTCACCCTCCTCGCGGCGGGCAGCGGGGCCCTCGCGCTCACCCGGGACGGTCTCGTACCGCCGTCGGAGGTACTGGGCGCGCTGTTCGGCGCGGGCTCGGAGCAGGCCGCGTTCGTGGTCCTGGAGCTGCGGCTGCCCCGGGTGGCGCTCGGGCTCGTCGTCGGCGCGGCGCTGGGCGCGGCCGGGGCGCTGTTCCAGCAGCTCTCCCGCAACCCGCTCGGCAGCCCGGACATCGTGGGCTTCAACTCCGGTGCGGCGACAGGTGCGTTGCTGGTCCTGCTGCACGGAGATCCGGCGTACGTGGCGGCCGGCGCGGCGGGTGGCGGCCTGGTGACAGCGGTCATCGTCCAACTCCTGGCCCGGCGCGGCTCGTTCCGGGGAAACCGGCTGATCCTCGCCGGGATCGCGGTGGGTTCGCTGCTGACCTCGGTCAACTCCTACCTGCTCACCCGGGCCGCCCTGGACCACGCCCAGTCCGCCCAGCTCTGGCTGATCGGCAGCCTCGGCTCCACCGAACGCCACCAGATCCTCCCCGCCACCCTCGCCCTGACGGCCCTGCTCCTGCTCGCCCTCCCCCTGGTCCGCCGCCTGGACCTGCTGGAGATGGGCGACGAGGCGGCGGGCGGCCTGGGCATCGACGCGGGCCGCACCCGTGTGCTGGTGCTCCTGGTCGCGGTCGGGCTCAGCGCGGTGGCGGTCTCGGTGGCCGGACCGATCGTGTTCGTGGCCCTCTGCGCACCGCAGTTGGCCCGCCGCCTCAGCAGGGGTACGGGAACGGGGCTGCTGCCCGCCGCCGCGATGGGGGCCCTGCTGCTCTCCGCCTCGGACCTGGTGGCGATCACGCTGCCGACGGCGGGCGCGCTGCCGGTGGGTGTGGTGACCGGTGCGCTCGGCGGGGTCTACCTGGCGTGGCTGCTGGGGCGCAGGCAGCGGCGCTGAGGGGGGCGCGGTGGGTGGCCGGTCGGGGCGAGCGGCCCTCTAGACGTCCTCGGTTCCGGCCCCCTGGTCGCCCACGATGGCGTGCAGGTTGGTCAGATAGGCGGCGAAACGCTCGCGTCCGGAGTCGGAGATGCGGACATGGGTGACCGTGACCCGCTTGACGCGCAGTTTGGCCACGTCCACCAGATCCTCCTTCTCCAGGAGGGCGATCTGGCGTGAGAGCTCGGCGGTGGTCAGCCCGAGGCTCTCGCGGAGGTCGGCGAAGGCCACGTGCTGAACCCGGTTGAGGGTGGCGAGGATGGCCAGGCGCGTGGGGGAGTGGATGACGTTGACCAGCGCCTCGCGCGGCTGGCGCGGTGGTGTCCCGTCGCTCACCGGTCACCGCCTCCAGCGCAGGACGAGGTAGACCGCGCCGACGAGCGTGGGGACCGCGGCGGCCACGAGGTGCGCGGTGAGCGTGTCGGGGCCGTCGCCGAAGACGAGGTTGATGCCGGGGATCCCCATGAGGGCCGGTCCGCCGAAACGGGCCGCGCTCTCCAGGCGGGTGTGGGGCCGTCTGCGCGCGGCGCCGGCGTGGTGGTTGTTCCAGGCGATGAACACCGCGACCCCGACGGCGAAGACGCAGATCCCGGTGGTGCGGGTGAGGCCGGACTCCATGGCGGTCACGAGACCGGCGTAGAGCCCGCCGAGGGTGGCGAGCCCGGCGGCCCGCTCGGCGGCGGATGCGGGACGGGTCAGGTCGGGCGCCGCGGCGATCGTGGCGAGCTGGTCGGCGGGGCTGGGCGGGGAGGTGTCGGCGTCGGTGTCGTGCTGCATGGTTGTCATGCTGACATCTGGTTACGGAACCTGCAACTGGTTGCGTAAAAGGTCGGCAATCCTTGCTTGAGTTGTGGGGTGGTCCGTGGTGCGCGCCTCTTGCGTCCGGCCTCCGCGTCCGCTGAACTGACGTACCGTCAGAAATCTTTCCCCGGAGGCCCGATGCAGACGATCTGGCTCAGCGGTGCGGAATGGCTCGCCGTCCTGCGCATAGGCCTCGGCCTCTGGTGGCTGGAGAGCTGGCGGCACAAGGACAGGAGGGGCTGGTTCGAGCGCGGTACGGGGATCGCCTGGGCGGCCGACGTGGCGGGCAAGCACCGCTGGGGTGTGGTCCGCACCGGCTTCCGGCGGATCGTCGAACCGCGCCCGAAGCTGATCGCGTACGTCGTCGTCTACGCCGAACTGGCCCTGGGACTGGGCCTGGTGACCGGCTTCCTCACCCCGATCGCCCTCCTCGCCGGCCTCCTCCTCAACCTCCTCTACCTGGTCCTGATGATCCACGACTGGGCCGAGCAGGGGCAGAACGCGATGATGGCCCTGATCTCGCTGGTGGCCCTGTTCGCGATGGCGTGGCAGACGTGGTCGCTGGACGCGGCGTTCGGGCTGTTCCTGTGACGCCGGACCATGGAGCGGCCCCGCGCTTCGACCTCCCGGAGCCGGACGCCTTCACCCGCCCGTACTGGGACGCGGCGGGGGAGGGGCGGCTGCTGATCCGCCGCTGCGCCGGGTGCGGCCGGGCGCATCACTACCCGCGCGAGTTCTGCCCGTACTGCTGGAGCGAGGACGTGGGGTGGGAGGCGGCAAGTGGGCGGGCGGCCCTCTACACGTGGTCCGTCGTCCACCGCAACGACCTGCCGCCGTTCGGGGACCGCGTCCCGTACATCGCGGCCGTCGTCGACCTGGCCGAGGGGCCCCGGATGATGACGGAGATCGTGGAGTGCGCGCACGCCGACCTCCGCATCGGGATGGGCCTGACGGTCACTTTCCGCGCCCCGGGCACGGGAGGCGGGGAGGCCGTACCGGTCTTCCGGCCGGACCGAGTGACCACCACCGGCTGAACTCGGCCTCCTCACCCTGTGGACAGCCAGGCGTTCAGAAGGGCTTCCCGCTGCCGCGAGTTCAGCGTTTCGGTGGGCTGTGTCGCCTGCTGCCAGTCGGACATGACGGCGGGCGAGGAGGTGCCCTGGACGAAGCGGGCGAGCAGGGCGTGCGAGAGGTCGACCTCGCGCTGCGTGTACGCGGACGAGGCGGCCGAGAAGGCCGGTGTCCTGATCTCGTCGCTCCGGGTCGCGACCACCACGGTCATCTCGGTCGGGCTGCCGGGGGTCCAGGCGTTCAGGGCCGCTGCGACGACGGAGGCCGCGCGGGACGCCCACCGGGTGACCGTCGAACGGACCGGTGCTTCGGTCACGCGTACGGCGGAGAGGTCGGACCACATCCACCGCAGGGGTTCGGGCCCGCTGATGCGGAGGCCCTCCGGAGTGATGATCACCCCTGGGGCCGGTGCGACGGGCGGCATGCCCAGGTGGACCGCCTCCGCCCCGATCCAGAAGAGGCCGACCATGGCACCCGACCGCTGCTGCGGGTGGACCTGGGGCGGTATCGATTCCAACGTGTCTCCTCGGCTCCGCGCCGACCCTGACGTGGGCCGACACTGCCGAAGATAGGCGGGCGCGGGCACGGCCCTGCCGGATTTGAGCCACGTCGGGGCTCACGGGGCTCATGGACTCACAGGCCCTCGGGGGCTCACAGCCCCGGCGCCCCCCACACCGGGAACCACCGCGACAGGTCCTTCTCCACCCGGAGGTCGTCGCCGAGGGCGCCCCGCACCTGGAGCTCCAGTTGGTTGTCCCGCTTCTCCGCGTCGCCGGGGAGCGGGGCGAAGGGGTAGAACGTGCCGCGCTTGTAGAGGTACACGAGCGCCAGCGCACGCCCCTCCGCGTCCCGGAAGCCGATCAGCGAGCAGAGCAGGTGCGGGCCGAAGCCGCCGTCCTGGAGCAGGGTGTTCACCGCGTGCAGATCGTTGACCAGGCCCGCCGTGTCGTCGGCCGGGTGGCTGGCCAGCAGCCAGGTGTAGCCGTACGGGTCCCGGCTGAACTCCACCGGGATGCCCCCGCGCTCCGTGTCCGCGTCCAGCAGCTCCCGTACGTCCTCCTGGAGACGGGCGAAGCCGCCGCCCTCCACCCCCGCGAAGCAGACCGAGCCCAGTCCGGTCGGGGTGAAGCCGGTGGCGGCCTGGAGGGTGAGGGCGGCCGAGGGGACGGCGAAGAGCTGGTCGAGGTCGGGGCGGACGGGTTTGCTGCGGCCGAGGATGGCGTCGAGCAGGCCCACGGACGTAACTCCTTCGGCGCTTGGCGGCTTATCGGGACAGGTCGGTGGAGATGCGGGACAGCTGGTCCAGGCGCTGCTCCAGCGTCGGGTGCGAGGAGAACAGCCGGCCCAGGCTCTCCTTCGAGGCGAACGCGGGCATGAAGTAGAACGCGTTGTACGGCTCCGCCTTCCGCAGGTCCTCGGTCGGGATGCGCGCCATCTGCCCGCTGACCTTCGTCAGGGCCGAGGCGAGGGCGGAGGGCCTGCCGGTGAGCAGGGCGGCGGCCCGGTCGGCGGAGAGCTCGCGGTAGCGGGAGAGCAGCCGGGTGAGGAGGAAGCTGATCGCGTACACGACGGCGCTGATCAGCGGGATGAGGAGGAGCAGGATGCCTGCCGGGTCGTTGCCCGGGCGGCTCCGGGCGAAGCCGCCCCACAGGGCTATACGGGTGATGATGCCCGCCAGTACGCCGAGGAACGAGGCGATCGTCATGACGGCGACGTCCTTGTGCGCCACGTGCGACATCTCGTGCGCGAGAACGCCCTCCAGCTCCTCCGGTTCCAGTCTGCGCAGCAGGCCCGTCGTCGCGCAGACGAGGGCGGTCTTCTCGCTGCGGCCGGTGGCGAACGCGTTCGGTACGTCACTCTCGGCGATGGCCACCTTGGGCTTCGGCATGTCCGCCAGCGCGCAGATCCGGTCGATGGTGCCGTGCAGCTCGGGGGCCTGCTCGGGGGTGACCTCGCGGGCGCCCATCCCGTACGCCGCGATGCGGTCGCTGAACCAGAACTGGGTGATGAACAGGCCGCCCGTGATGATCAGGATGATCGGCCAGGAACCGCGCAGGGCCGCGAGGAGCACGCCCACGAAGACGACGTACAGCAGACCGATCAGGAACATGGTGGTGACCATGCGGCCGGTCAGGCCCCGGTCGGGGGCATAGCGGGAACGGGCTCGCGGCATCGGTGCCTCCCAGCGGTTCGCCTCTGTCCATGGTGCACCTTTTCGGGGTGAAACGATGCGCGTCTTCGGGGGGAGCCGATGCGGGTCTTCGGGGAGGGGGAGGGGGAGCCGATGTGTGGACCGCCCACGGCCCGGCTCCCGGCCCGGTGGCTGTATGCAGCATGTGTACTGCTCGCCGAACGGCCGTGGAGACAGTCGCCCGGGCCTACCTAGACCAAGGACGACCGATCCGCGCAGAGGCCCGCAGGGGAGACACGATGACGACGCCGCCGAATCCGGGTACGGGTTCGCCACCCGCCGACCCGCAGCCGCCGGGTGAAGGACCCCTGGTGAGTCTGCGCACGGCGGTGATCTTTCTGATCGGGATCTTCCTGGGCCTGCTCGTCGGCGGGCTGACGCACCTCGACGGGCATTCGACGGCCATGGCCGTACTGGCCGGGCTCGGTGCGGCCGGGGCGAGTATCCCGGTGCTTCACATGATGATCGGGGGGCACTGAAGTCGCTTGCAGCGGGTAGGGGGAAGGGGCGGGGAAACCGAATTCCCCGCCCCTTCCCCCTACCTGCTACCCGCTGCGCGCCCGTTCCGTGACGGCGGTGGATCAACGGCCCAGAACGATCCGTTCCGCGGTGCCGAGGGTCTCCAGCGCGTAGGCGTGGACCTGCCTGCGCCGCTCGCCCGGAACCAGCGGCGCGATGAGCGCGAAGAGGCCCGAGGCCACGATCAGGGCCCCCGCCAGCGGCAGGAGGGGGACCACGCGTACGCCGTCCGTCCAGGACAGACCCGCCCCGCCCGGACCGGGCGGCCCGCCTGCGGCGGGATCGGGCGACCTGTTCGCGGGGAGACGGCGGAGCGCCATCGCCGTGAGGAGGAACAGGACGCCGAGCACGACGAGGAGGGGCGTGAGCGTCAGCAGCGAGAAGGCCGTCCCGGCACCGGGCAGAACCAGCCAGCTCGTCACCGCGACGGCCGAGGTGCCGACGGCCAGTTGCGTCGTGGTGCGCAGACGGGCCGTGTCCAGGTGCCGCGCCTCCCATTCGGCCGTCGAGCGTGCCGAATCGGCGTTCAGGGTTCGCTCGCGCAGCTCTAGCTCGCGCTGTTGCTGCTCGGCCTCCAGTTCCAGCCGACGCATGTCCCAGCGGTGCTTGCGTTCGTTCTCGCGCTCGTTGGCCGCGATCCGTTCCCTCTCCAGCTCGACCTGCTTCTCCTCCAGATGGATCTGGCTCGCGGCCGCATGCATGGCGTTCAGGGTGTAGGAGTCCTGGGAGACCTGGATTTCGCGTTCCGCCACAGTCTCCTTCTGTGTGTGGACGTCGACCTGAGCCTGCTGGACGTGCCGGCGCAGCTCGATCAGCCCGGCCAGCTGCGGATCGGTCTCGTCGGCATCCTCGCTCTCGCCGAGGGGGCCGCTTCCCGCCTTTCCCTGTATGGCCGCGAGCCGTGCCACCGCCTGTTCGAGCCGGGTGATGTCGTCCTCTTCGGACGGGTCCCGCTTCCCGTCGCCGTCCGGTGTCCTGCCGTCGCCCGGCCAGGGAGAAGCGTCGTCGTCGGGGCGCGGGGCGATGCCTTCGGTGAGTCCGTCCGGCGCGTCCGGTTCGTGCAATCCGTCCGGCTCTTCCAGCCCGTCCCGTTCGTTCTCGTCCGGCCCGTCCGGCATATCCGGCCCGTCCAGCTCGTCCAGCTCGTCCCCGTCCGGAAGGTCCCAGCCGGCCGTGTCCTCCTCGATGGCCAAGTCCATGTCGCCGAACCCGAGCGAAGAGCGCTTCAGCAGTGCCAGGTACCGCGTCACCTCCGGCAGCACGTCCGCGTCCCGCGGAACGGCGTGCGGGGCCGTGGACGCCATCGCTTCGAGTGCCGTGATCCAGCGGGCGCGCTGCCCGGTCGTGTCGGTTTCCCGTTGCTCCGCCCGCAGCAGCAAGGCCAGCGCCTCACCGGCGACGGCCCGTACTTCGTGTGGCGCCATCTCATCCGTGATGGATGTACGCATGTCAGATGTACGCATGTCAGACCCCCTCAGCTGTGCGGTCGCCTGTTTGGTCGCTGTGCGGCCGGGGAGGGCGGGGCGCCGACTCCGGCTCATCGGTTCCTCGCGGTCGGTCGCGCTGTTCGTTCAGTCCCGGCTGTTGTTGCCGTACGCGAAGGCAGAACCGGCTCCACTTCGCGTGTGCCGCCTTGCCGCTCTTGCCGAGAGCCCTGCCGATCTCATCCCACTCCTGTCCCGCCTTCCGCATATCGGCGATGGTGGCGATCTCGTGGTCGCCGGTGCGCAGGATCCGCTCCAGCTGATCCGCCACCACCGCGTGGTGGGCCGGGTCGGTGGCCGGGGGCGCGAGGAGATTCAACTCGATGTTCTGTTCGAGGATTCCCAGGTTGTGGTGGTCGACGGGGCGCGATGCCTGCCCGTCCTTCCACTGCTTCCGCCACCGTCGAAAGGCGTTGGGGAACTCGTGGACAAGTCCGCCGATGAAATAGGAACGTAAGGAGCTGCCCAGCTCCGGCTGCCAGTTGCCGCCGAGCAGGGCCTGTTCCCGGAGGCGGTTGACGGCCGTGGCCACGGCGTCGTCGACCAGCATCTCCCGCTCTGCCGCGTGCTCACGGAGAACCTCGCGCTCAAGCGATGTGCCGACCGGCCGGCCGGTCTTGTCGCAGCGTCGGAAGATGTGGCCGGTGCAGACCGCCTTGTGCAGGAACTTCTGGCCGTAGGCGAAGCACTGCTCGACGAAGAGGTCCCATCGGGGCCCCTGGAATCCGTCCTCGCGCAGGAGCCGCACCAGGTCCTGGTCGGCCTGGTGCGCTGACTTCCTCTGCCCGGGCTGTTCACCCCCGGGCTGTTCATCCCCGAGCTGTTCACCCCCGGGCTGTTCGCCCCCGATCTGTTCACCCCCGATCTGTTCACCACCGGGCTGTTCATCCCCGATCTGTGCGTTCCTGGGCTGTACATCCCCGGGGTGCGTTCGGTGCCCGAAGCGGCGGTTCTGTGGAACCCCCGCCGTGGAAGCCGGTTCCCGCCCGACACCGTCCGATGGCGTCTGCTGCTCCACATCCCCTCCAAGCGGCACGGGAGCCGTCGTCCATGCGGCTCGTCACGGTGTAGGTCCGGCCGGTCGAGATGTTCCACGCGCGGAGTTCGGATTTTTTCGGTGGGTGCCCGGGGCGTCAGGGCCAGAGCAGTTCGCGGGTCCAGGCGCCGGTCTCCGTACCGCTCTCCGCGCGGCGGTAGCGCAGCCGGATGTGGCGGCGGCGGGTGTCGCCCTGGAAGAACTCGACCTCGGCCGGCGCGACCACGTACCGGGTCCAGGTCGGAGCCTCGGCGTCCGGTTCCGCCCGCGCCCGCTCCCAGGCCGCGTCCGCCGCCCGGTGGAGGGCGGCCACGGAGTCCACGACCTCGCTCTGGGTCCCGGTCAGGGCGGCGGCGAGGGCTCCGGTGGAGCGGGCGTGCAGGTCGGCGTGGCTCTCGGCCGGGGTGCAGCGGGCGACGGGACCCCGGACCCGTACCTGCCGCCCCTGTGCGGGCCAGTAGAAGCCGAGTGCGGCGTACGGGCGGGCGGCGAGCTGGTGGCCCTTGGCGCTGGTGGCGTGCGAGGCGAAGTGGAAGCCGCGCTCGTCGGCGCCGTGGAGGAGCAGGGTGCGTACGTCGGGGAGGCCCTCGGGGTCCGCCGTGGCCAGCGTCATCGCGTGCGGCTCCGGCTGCCCGGCCGCCACGGCCCCGGCGAACCAGGAGTGGAAGAGGGGGACGGGTGCGGGCGGGGCGGTCGCCGGGTCGAAGGACGGCAGCTCGGTGTCCCAGACGCGCTGGGCGTGGAGGAGGTCGGGGAAGGAGTGCGGGGTGCGGTCGCTCATGGGGGCCATTGGACCGTATGGGCCCTGTCCGGTGGACCCGTACGTCGCTGTCCGGTGGACCCGTACGTCGCTGTCCGGTGGACCCGTACGGGCCTGTCCGACCTGTCCGAGCCCTGTAGCGCGATGAGACACGCCACGCTACGGTGGGTCCATGAGGACCATCACGCAGCGGGAGTTCCGCAACAAGTCCGCGGAGGTCATGGACGCGGTGGAGGGCGGTGAGACCTTCCACATCACCCGGAACGGCATAGAGGTCGCCGAACTGCGCCCCCTCAGCCGCAAGCGGCAGCTCAGCGCCGAGGAGCTCGTGGCCCGGCACCGGCGGTTGCCCCGGGTGGACGGGGCGGCGCTGCGCCGCGAGGCGGACGAGTTCTTCGGCGCGGAGGACCGCGTGGGCGACGATGACGTATGGGAGCGCAAGGGTGGCTGAGCGGCACCGGGCAGGGGTGCTCGATACCTGTACGTACATCGACCTCGATGTACTGGAGCCGGAGAGGCTGCCCGTGCTGCCCGTCCTGACGGCCGTTTCACTGGCCGAACTCCAGCAGGGGGTGGCCATGGCGAAGGACCCGCTGGTGCGGGCCGCGCGGATGGAGAAGCTGGGGGCAGCCGTGGCCGACTTCGAACCGCTCCCCTTCGATGCCGACGCCGCCGCGCGCTACGGGACGCTCGTCGCTCTCGTCCTCGCGGCCCGGCGTGATCCTCGGCCGCGACGCCTGGACCTGATGATCGCGTCCATCGCATCGGTTCGGGATCTGCCGCTCTACACGCGGAACGCCGACGACTTCAAGGGCCTGGAGAGTGCGGTCACAGTCGTCGGGTTGTGAGGAGGGGGGGCCCTGCCCACCCGGCCTTCTCGTCCCCTCACCCCCGCCCCAGCACCACCGTCCCCGACGAGCAGAACCAGCCACCCGTTCCCGACGCCACCGCCAGCTCCGGGAGGCGGCCTCCGGGCTTGTGGACCTGATGGGGGCCGGCCTCGCCGCGTAGTTGGCGTACCGCCTCCACCAGCAGGAACAGGCCGCGCATCCCGGGGTGGCAGGCGGAGAGGCCGCCGCCGTCCGTGTTCACCGGGAGCTCGCCGCGCAGGCCCGTGCGGCCCTTCTCGACGAACGCGCCGCCCTCCCCCTTCGCGCAGAAGCCCAGGTCCTCCAGCGTCACCAGCGTCATGTACGTGAACGCGTCATAGATCTCCGCCAGGTCGATGTCGGCGGGGCGCACCCCGGCCCGTTCGAAGGCCAGGCGGCCCGAGACGGCGGCGGGGGAGACCGTGAAGTCCTCCCACTCCGACATCGTGGCGTGGGAGATGTGCTCCCCGGTGCCCAAGATCCAGACCGGCGCCTTCGCGGTGTCCGGTACGTACTCCTCGGCGGCCAGCAGCACCGCGCATCCCCCGTCGCTGCGGATGCAGCAGTGCAGCTTGGTGAACGGGTCCGCGATCATGGGGCCGGAGAGGACGTCGTCCACCGTGATCGGGTCGCGGAACATCGCCTCCGGGTTGGCCGCCGCGTTCGCCCGTGCCCGCACCGCCACCTCGGCGAGCTGTTCCAGCGTGGTGCCGTACTCGTGCATATGGCGGCGCGCGGCCATCGCGTACTTGGCGATCAGGCTGTGCCCGTACGGGACTTCGAACTGTGACGGCCCCCGCGCCCCGAGCGACAGGTTCGACGTGCGGCGGCCCGCCTTGATGTCGGCGCGGGCCGTCGACCCGTAGACCAAGAGCACGGCCCCGGCCCTCCCCGCCGCGATGGCGTCCGCCGCATGGGCGGCCATCACCTCCCAGGTGGCGCCGCCCACCGCCGTGGAGTCGACCCAGGTGGGGCGCAGCCCCAGGTACTCCGCCACCTCCACCGGGGCCAGCATCCCCAGCCCGGCGGAGGCGAAGCCGTCGACCACCGAGCGGTCCAGGCCGGAGTCGGCGAGCGCGCGCCGGGCCGCCTGGGCGTGCAGGGCGTACGGCGTGGCGTCGTCGACGCGTCCGCAGTCGGAGAGGGAGATGCCGACGACAGCGACCTTGCGGGGGCAGTGGGAGGCGGACATGAATCTGACGGTACATCAGATAATGGTGGGTGCAACCGTGTGATGCGTGCGGCTTCCGAACCTCTGTCCGTGTGCGGGACTCTGGGAATCTGCTTGCCCCGCAACTAATGTGACGGATCGTCAGATCGGGAGCCGTTCCGGTTCCTGAGGGGAGGAGCCCGACGATGGACGCCGCCTTCACCGCGGAGCAGAACGAGATCCGCCGCACCCTGCGCGAACTGCTCACCAAGCACAGCGGGCCCGGCGAGGTCCGCGCCGCTGTGCGGACCGCCGAAGGCCACGACCCGGCCCTGTGGCACCGGCTCGCCCGGGAGCTCGGGCTGCCGGGGCTCGCGCTGCCGGAGGAGTACGGCGGTGCCGGCTGCACCGCCACCGAGCTGGCCCTCGCCTGCGAGGAGACGGGCCGCGCCCTGCTGCCCTCCCCGCTGCTCGCCACCGCCGTACTCGCCGCGCCCCTGATCGCCGCCCTGGGCACCCCGCGGCAGCGCGCCGAGCTGCTGCCCCGGATCGCCGACGGGACCCTGACCGCCGCCCTCGCCGTCCCCGGCGGGTCGATGGCCACCGCCCTCGGCCTCACCGCCGACAACCGGTCCGCCGCCTGGGCGGGCGGCGGCCGGGCGGGGGGCGTCCAGGCCCGCAGATCCCCGGACGGTGGCGAGTGGCGGCTCTACGGGGAGGCGGACCGGGTGCTCGACGGGCACAGCGCCGGGCTCCTCCTGGTCGCCGCCCACACCGGGGGCTATCCACGGAGCCGGACGTTCCTCTTCCTGGTGCCCGCCGAGGGGTCTGCCGGAGTGCCCACTGAGGGGGCTGCCGGGGTGTCCGCCGAGGGGCCTGCCGGAGTGTCCGCCCCGGTCGAAGGGCTGACACGTACCCGGCTGACCTCCATGGACGAGACCCGGCCCCTCGCCCGTGTCGAACTGCGTGACACCGCAGCCGAACTGCTCGGGGCGGATGACGCCCCGGACGTCTGCGGCGCGCTCGCCGCCACCGGGCGTACCGCCGCCGCCGTCCTCGCCGCCGAAGCGGTCGGCGCGGCGGCGGGCGCGCTGGAGCGGACCGTGGCGTACGTGAAGGAGCGCGAGCAGTTCGGCCGGGCCATCGGGTCGTTCCAGGCGGTCAGACACCGCCTCGCCGACCTGTACGTACGGGTGGAGGCGGCCCGGTCCGCCGCGTACTACGCCGCCTGGGACCCGGCGGCGGGCCCCCTCGCGCTGGCCCAGGCACTGGAAGCGGCCCGGATCGTCGCCGGCGAGGCCGTACAGCTGCACGGCGGTATCGGCTTCACCTGGGAGCACGAGGCGCATCTGTACGTGAAGCGGGCGGCGGCGGACGAGCTGCTCTTCGGGCCCGTCCACCGGCTGCGCGACCACGCGGCGGGGCAGGCCGGGCTGTTCGGGGCCGCGCCCGGGGCGGGCGTCGTGCACGGGGCCGTAACGACGGATGGTCTCGCGCACGGGGCGGCCGTCTGATGGCCCGCACCCAGGCCCCCTCCCGGGCCGCCCGGCTCATCCAGAAGGTCTCCTCCACCCGCGCCTTCGCGAGGATCGCCCCGCATGTCGTCCCCGCCCTGGACCGCACCGTGCACCGCCTCACCCGGGGCAAGGTGCTGCCCAGCGCCCGGATGCTGCCGGGGCTCGTCCTGACGGTGCCGGGGGCGCGCAGCGGGCGGCCGAGGGTGACCCCGCTGGCCTGTATGCCGGAGGGGGAGGCGGAGAGCACCTGGGTCCTGGTCGGCAGCAACTTCGGCCGTCCCGGGCATCCGGCCTGGACCGCCAACCTGCTGGCCCGCCCGGAGGAGGCCGTCATCAGCTGGCGGGGCCGGGACATCCCGGTGCGCGCGCGGCTGCTGGAGGGGGCGGAGCGGGAGGAGGTGTGGCGGGTGGCGCTGACGTTCTGGCCCCCGTACGCGGCGTACCAGGCGCGGGTGGAACGGCAGATCCGCCTCTTCCGGCTGGAACGGCGGTAGCGCCTCCCGTGGGTTCGTACCGCCCATGGTTCCCATTGGTTCGTGCCGCCCGGATACGCCGACGCCCGCTCTCCGGTTCGTACCGCCCGGGAACGCCGACGGCGGACCACTGGCAGAGGTGCATGGTGGTCCGCCGTCGGTGAGACAGGACGTGCCGGTGGGGCGTGCCGGTGGGCTACTTCGTGGGCTTCTTGCCGGTGATGCCGAGGTGCACCAACAGCGCCAGGTTCGGGCGCAGTTCGGCCTGCTTCACACCCCAGGTGGTGAACCCCTTCTGGTGCGAGGCGACCGCGGCCAGCATCGCGACCAGAGAGCCCGCCATCGCGGCGGCGCTGATGTCCTTGTCGACCTTGCCCTTGGCCTGGAGCTCCTTCACCGAATCGGTGAGGGAGTTGGTGACCGAGTTCAGGATCTTCATGCGGATCTTGTAGAACCGCTTGTCCCCCTCGGCGGCGCCGAGGTCGATCACGCGGAGGATCGCGTCGTTGCGGCGCCAGAAGTCGAGGAATCCTTCGACGAGTTCCTCGGCCGTCTGCCAGCCGGCTTTGCCGACCCAGGGGCGTCCGGCGACCAGTTCGGTCAGTCCGGCACCCTCCTTGGCCACTTCCTCGGCGATTTCGAGGACGGCGCCCTCCACGTCGGGGAAGTACTGGTAGAAAGTCGCGGGTGAAGTCCCGGCCTTCCGGGCGACGTCGATGACTTTGACGTCCCGGTACGGCGAGGAGCTGAGCATCTCGCTGAGGCAGTCGAGCAGCTTCTGCCGCGTCGCCTGACCGCGTCGACCGGCCACGCGGCCGTCGACGGTACGTACTTGTCCTGTCATGCCGTCAGCTTACCGAGGGGCGATGGGAGCGCGATTCGGCCGACTGCAAATGGGGAACGCCGCAGTACCGGCGGGGTGCGAGGGGCACCGGGCGAATGTTTTCGGCCGCGGCCGCCGGGTGCGTACGAGTGCCCGTCCCCGTGGGCTGATTCCAGCCGCGCGCCCCGGCCATCCGTACGGCCGAAAGTGTTATCAACAGCCTGTGGACAACTTCGGTGGACAACTTTCGTCCATGCGGTGCCCGCGCCTTCACTATCCGAGTAAATGTTCCCCTATGGGGGCGTTCGGCGTCCGCCGGGGCGCGCGGGGCCGGGTGCGACGTTACGTTGACTGTGACGGGCGTCACGGCGACGGGGCCGCGACGGAACCGCGACGGAAGGACCGGGCCCCATGGCCGCATTCGCGCACTCGGCACCGTGCTGGGCGGACGTGCAGCTCTCCGATCTCGAAGCGGGCAAGCGCTTCTACGGCGGCCTCTTCGGCTGGACCTTCCGCGCGGGCGACGGCATGCCCTTCGCGGACGCCCTGAGCGGGGGCAGGCTCGTCGCCGCCCTCGCCGCCAAGAAGGACGGGCGGATGCCGACCGCCTGGGGCGTCTACTTCGCCACCGACGACATCCGGGCCACCGTCGCAGCGATCCGCGAACACGGCGGCCAGATCATCACCGACCCCGTACGGGCGGGCCGGGCCGGGATCGTGGCGCAGGCGGCGGACCCCGGAGGGGCGGTCTTCGGCCTCTGGCAGCCGGAGGAGCGCGCGGGCTTCGAGAAGCAGAACGAGCCCGGCTCCTTCTGCTGGACCGAGGTCCACACCCGGCGGCCGGAGAGCGTGGACCCCTTCTACGAGAAGGTCTTCGGCTTCCGGGGCACCGACCTGGACGAGGCGGGCCACGACGTCTCCGGCGACGCCGAGGCGCTGGTCGACTTCCGGATGTGGTCGCCCGAGGGCACCGAGCCCGGCCCGGACACCGCCGTGGGGGGCCGCAGCGTCATCACGGACGCGTTCCCCGCCGAGCTGCCCAGCTACTTCCTCACCTACTTCGCCGTCGCCGACTGCGAGGCGGCGGCCGAACTCGCCGTACAGCTCGGCGGCCGGGTCTCCGCACCGCCCTTCGACATCCCTTACGGGCGGATGGCGGTCCTCCACGACGACCAGGGCGCCCTCTTCGCCGTACTCCAGCCGAACGAGCTGCTTCCGTAACCTCCTCGCACCCCCGTCGAGCTCCCGCCGCGTACCGGTGTGGGCGAGAATCGGCCGAAGTGACATGAGACACCCCCATCCGCCCCCGGGTTCGCAACCGGCGCCCGAGCCAGGAAGAATCAGGGTGCACCGCCAGGTGGTGCCCAGCGGTGAGACGCTGCGCAGGCCGGGAATCGCACCGGGCGGTGACGGGCGGTAGTTCGCGGGCTTCGTTCCTGAGGCCAGTAGGGGGAGGTGGCAGGCACGTGATGGAGCAGCTGACGCAGCACGACCCGAGACGGATCGGCCCGTTCGAGGTGCTGGGACGGCTCGGGGCCGGCGGCATGGGGCTGGTCTATCTCGCCCGGTCGGCGTCGGGCCGGCGGGTGGCGATCAAGACGGTACGTACGGAGCTCGCCGAGGACCAGCTCTTCCGGGTCCGCTTCACGCGCGAGGTGGAGGCCGCCCGCGCGGTCAGCGGGTTCTACACCGCCGCCGTGGTCGACGCCGATCCGCGCGCCGCCGTGCCGTGGCTGGCCACCGCCTATGTGCCCGCGCCCTCGCTCGAAGAAATAGTGAACGAGTGCGGCCCCATGCCGACCCAGGCCGTGCGCTGGCTGGCGGCGGGCATCGCCGAGGCCCTCCAGTCCATCCACGGCGCCGGGCTCGTCCACCGCGACATGAAGCCCTCCAACGTCCTCGTCGTGGAGGACGGCCCCCGGGTCATCGACTTCGGCATCGCGTCCGGCGTCTCCAACACCCGCCTGACCATGACGAACGTGGCCGTCGGCACCCCCGCGTACATGTCGCCCGAGCAAGCCAGGGACTCCCGCAGCGTCACCGGGGCCAGCGACATCTTCTCGCTGGGCTCCACCCTGGTCTTCGCCGCCACCGGCCACGCCCCCTTCCACGGGGCCAACCCGGTCGAGACGGTGTTCATGCTGCTGCGTGAGGGGCCCGACCTGGAAGGGCTGCCGGACGACCTGCGGCCGCTGATCGAGTCCTGCATGCAGATGGACGCCGCCCGGCGGCCCAGCCCCGCCGACCTCCAGGCCCAGCTCTCCCCGCACCTCTTCGCCTCGGGCAGTGACGACAGCGGTACGGCGTCGGCCTGGCTGCCCTCGCAGGCCACCGCCATGATCGAACGGCGCCGGGGAGGCGGCCGTACCGCCCCGCCGGTCCCTTCCGCGCCCC
The DNA here is from genome assembly GCF_042750035.1 of Streptomyces sp. NPDC059452. Lineage (NCBI taxonomy): Bacteria > Bacillati > Actinomycetota > Actinomycetes > Kitasatosporales > Streptomycetaceae > Streptomyces > Streptomyces sp. NPDC059452. The sequence goes on along the minus strand of NZ_JBHYVE010000004.1, from coordinate 147,562 downwards.
CGCCGCGCCCTCCGCAGCCCCCGCACGCCCCGGAGCGCGCTCCGGACCGGGGCCCCGACTGGCGCAGCGGCGGCGATCTGCGCTCGCCCTCCCCGCGCTCCTCGCCCGCGCCGGTCTCCGCCCCGCCGTCCGCCCCGGCCCCGGACGGCGGCCCCGTCCACCTGCCCGGCGCGAAGGTGCCGATCGGGCCCGGGCCGCGTGCGGGGGAGGGGCGCGGTGCCGCCGCCGCGCATCCGGCCGCCGCGACGGGCTGGGTCCGCCCGCCCGCCGGGCTGAACGGCGCGGCCGGTTCGCCCGCCGCGCCCACCGCCCCCGTACCGGCCCCGGGTCCCTCCCCGGACACCGCACCGCCCGCCGCCCCCGACCGGTGGCGGCCCTGGCGCTTCCGCATGTCCAACGACGTGTGGGGGACGCCGGTCGTCTTCGGTGACCTGCTGTACGTGACGTCCTTCGAGATCCACGCGCTGGACGTGGGCAACGGGCGGCGCCAGTTCAAGACCCGGGACGTGGCCTGGGCGATGGCGGTGGAGGGCGGCCGGATCCACGCCTCGGACGGCCCGTCCCTGTACGCGCTGGACGCGGCGACCGGCACCGAGCAGTGGCGGCTCCGGACCGACGCCTGGGTGTACGCGCTCAAGGCCGACCGGGGCACGGTCCTGACCGCGACCCGGGGCGGCGGCGTCCAGGGGTGGGAGGCGTCCAACGGCGACAAGCTGTGGGAGATCACCGGGGTCCAGAGCGACTTCGAGACGGCGGAGGCCGCGCCGGTCATCCACGACGGCACGGTCTACGTCTGGCAGGACGCCCGGCTGCGCGCGCTGGACGCCCGTACGGGCCTGGAGCGCTGGTCGTACCCGATCGGCGACGCGGCCTCCTGCGGTGGCGTCCCGGTCCGGGTCACCCCGGCCCCGGACGGCTACGTCTACATCGCGGCGGGCACCCGCGTGCTGGCCGTGGAGACCGTCTCCGGCCGGGTGCGCTGGCACTTCGAGTCCCCGGCGGTCTTCCTCTCCCCGCCCGCGTTCGCGCCGGGCCCGGCGGTCACCGGGGGCGGGGTCTACCTCGCGGACTACCTCGGTACGGTGTACGCGCTCGACGCGACGACGGGCAAGGACCGCTGGCGCATCGCCACGGAGGCCCGCGCCTCGCTGGAACCGGTGCTCGTCGCGGTGGGCAACGTCCACGTGGGCAGCGGCAGCGCGCTCTACACCCTGGACGCGGTCACCGGCACCCCGAAGTGGCGCTTCGCGGCGGGCGGCGACGTGGTGGGCTCCCCGGTCGTGGCGGACGGCCGCGTCCACTTCGGCTCGGCGGACCACGTGCTGTACACCCTGGACGCGGCAGGCGGCCAGCTCCGCTGGAAACTGGCCACGGGCGGCGAGATCACGGGCTCCCCGGTGGCGCAGGCGGGCGTGGTGTACGCGTGCAGCAAGGACCGCTGCGTATACGCGCTGGACGCGCTGAAGGGCACGGGCACGGGGAACAGGGCCCGCACCTGAGCCCCGGTTCCGTCCTCGGACATCCCAGCCGGTCCGGCGTTCGAGGACGGAACCGTTCAGGGGTGGCGGGTTGGCTCCGAGGGGGCCGGAGCCCCGGACATCCCAGCCCGTCCGGCGTTTGAGGACGGAACCCTCGACGGGGGTGGCCGTCACGACTCCGGTGGCCGCCGAGGCGGATGCACCGGATCCCGGGGGTCACCGGGACCACCCCGCGGCGGCGGCGCCTGCGGATACGACCGCGTACGGGGATCATGGGGATCCGGCCCCACATACGGGTCCACCTCCGGCTCCGGCCAGGGCGACGTCTGCACGGACATCCCCGGCTCCTGCGTAGGAGGCCAGGTGTCCACCTGATCCGCCGCAGGCGCGGCGTACGGCTCCGGCACCGGCCGGTCCCTCCGCCCCCGTCCCGTCATCAACAACGCCCCGATCAGCATCAGCACCCCACCCGCAGCCGCGTTCGCCACCCCCACCTGCAACCCCGCCCCGTCCCCGCCCACCACCAGCGACCCCGCCGCCTGCCCCTGGCGGACCATCCACAGGATCGTGAAGCCGAGCACCACCACCCCCGCGAGCGCGACCACGAGCCGCGACCGCAGCACCACCCCCACGATCACCAGCACCGCCGCGCCCAGGAACGGCAGCAGGATCGAGACCAGCACCCCCGATTCCGTGGCGGTGATGCCCCCGAAGAGGTCCTGCACCCGGTAGTCCCGCCCCGCCCGCCCGTCGTACCAGTCGCGGAACGGGCTCAGCACGGCGGACGCGGCCCCGGCGAGGGCGACGAGTGAGCCGAGGATGTTGCGGATCATCGTCAGCCTCCAACGGCGTACGGCGAACACCCCCCCGCACGGCCGACGCTACGCCCGGCCGATCACCCCCGCCACGCGGATGCCTCCACCCGCCACCCGCCCCCCGCCACGCGGATGCGCCGGGCCGCGGACCATGACGGGACCGTGACAGGGCCATGACCTACAGGGCGGCGGCATCCGGCATGCTGTGGGACGGCAGTACGAAGGCAGACGGACTACGTCGACGGACAACGCCGACGGACAACAAGGGGGGCTGCATCCATGATGCGGCGACAGATGAAGCTCGCGGCGCTCCTGGTCGTGGTGGTGCTCGCGCTCACCGGATTCTCGACGTCCACCAGCGGGGGCAGGAGCGGCAAGAGCAAGGGCGGCAGCAGTTCGGGCGGCGGCTGCTCCAGCTCCAAGAAGAGCAACAGCGGTTACCGCCACAACTACGACAACGACAACGACGACACCTCCTCCTCCGGCTCGTCCGGCTCCTACGGAACCCCGACACCCACCGCATCCGACGCCCCCGACGTCCGGGTGATCCGCTGTGCCCAGCCCCGCAAGGGCAAGCGCAAGGCGGTCACCGCGTCCGTCATCGAGCTGCGCTCCAACGAGATCGGCCCGCAGAGGTACGAGGTCGACGTGACCTTCCTCGACGCCCGCGGGAACACCGTCGACACCGCCGAGACCACGACGACGCTCGACTACGGCGACACCCGCAACCTCACCGTGCGGATGGACAGCCCCGGCAAGGTCTCCCGGGTCAAGCGATGCGAGGTAACAGCGCAACTGCTCTGAGAAGAGGGCCTTTACGGGCAGGAAGCCAACCACCCACCCTCACCGCCCTCACCGAACCCTGGGCTCCCCGCCCCCGCCCCCATCCCGCCGCCCCGCGAACAGCTCGGCCTGCCGTTCCGGGGCCAGGTTCCCGAGCGCGATCAGGGCGGGCGCCTGGGCCATCGCCTGCGTACGGGCGGCCTCCCGCGCCGACCACACCGCCCGGACCGTGCCCTGCACCGCCTCGGTCGGGTACCCGGCGATCACCGCCGCCGACCGCAGCGCCGCCGCCACCGCGCCCCCGGGCTCCGTCACCTCGCTGACCAGCCCGACCGCGTACGCCCGCTCGGCGCTGACCCTTTCCGCCGTGCCCATCAGGGCCATCCGGGCCACCTCCCCGAACGGCATCCGCTGGGCCATCGCGATGGCCTCGTACGCCGAGACCATCCCGTACGTCGTGTGCGGGTCGAAGAAGGTCGCCTCGCGCGAGGCGACGATGAACTCCGCCTCGCCCAGCAGGTAGAACGCCCCGCCGCACGCCATCCCCTCCACGGCCGCGACCACCGGCTTCCAGAGGTCGTTCGCCTTGGGCCCGATATGGAGGAGGGGGTCGTCGACGGCGTACGGGGACGGGGGCTGCGGCACGTCCACGCCCCGGTCGATCCCGGTGCAGAAGGCGCGGGTGCCGGACCCGGTGAGGACGACGGCCCGCACCGACTCGTCGTACCGCAACTCTCGCCACAGCGAGCCGAGTTCCTCGGCAGTCTCCAGATCGATCGCGTTGAGCTTCTCCGGCCGGTCCAGGGAGGCGAGCGCGACCCCGGGGGCCGCCCCCCGCTCGATGCGCAGAGCCATCGCTCACCGCTCCAGCAGCCAGCGTACGAGCGTGGCACCGGCCTTGGGGTCCGGCGCGGCACCTGCCTCGGCCTCGGCGCCGCCCCCCGCCCCCACCGCGCAGAAGACCGCCCGCACCGGCGCCCCGATCCGCAGCCGCGCCGGGTCCACCGAGTTCAGCGGTGCGTCGGCGGAGGCGACCACGTTCCCGGCCAGCCGGATGTGCGGGGCCTCGGCCAGCTCCACCACCACCGCGTTGTACGGGGCCTGTTCGGCGTAGGCGGGGAGGAGCGGCGGGTGCGGGACGACGTACGACCAGAGCCGTCCGCGCCCGCTCATCGCCCGCCACTCGCTGTCGAACGACCCGCAGCGCGGGCAGCAGGGCCGGGGCGGGAAGCGCAGTTCGCCGCAGGCGGCCAAGGCGCAGGCCTGGACGCGGAGTTCGCCCCGGGCGGCGTACTCCCAGAAGGGTGCGCCGTCCTCGTCCATGACGGGAAGCAACAGAGAATCGTTCATACCCACCTCCTCGACAACTCCTCAACTCCTCAGTTCCGCAGCAGTACAGCGGATGTCGGCACGCCCTCACCGGCCGTGACCAGGCAGGTGGCGGCGTCCGGCACCTGGGCGGTGGCGGTGCCCCGCAGTTGCTTGACGCCCTCGGTGATGAGGTTGAACCCATGGACGTACGCCTCGCTCAGCCCGCCGCCCCCGGTGTTGACCGGCAGCCGCCCCCCGCTCTCCAGCGCCCCGCCCTCGGTGAACGCACCGCCCTCGCCGCGACCGCAGAAGCCGTACCCCTCCAGGGAGAGCGGGACGAGCGGGGTGAACGCGTCGTAGATCTGGGCCACATCGATGTCGTCCGGCCCGAAGTCGGCCTGTTTCCACAGCTGTCGGGCGGCGGTCCAGGCGGGTCCGGTGAGCGGGTCGTCGTTCCAGTAGTTGACCATCCCGTGGTGCTGGGCGGGCAGCCCCTGGGCGACGGAGTGCAGATAGACGGGCCGCTGCCGGCAGTCGCGGGCGCGCTCGGCGGAGACGATGACACACGCCAACGCCCCATCTGTCTCCAGGCAGTTGTCGAAGAGGCAGAGGGGTTCACTGATCCACCGGGAGGTCATGTACATCTCGCGGGTCAGCGGACGGTCGTACATGATCGCGGCCGGGTTCTGGTTGGCCCGGTTGCGGCAGGCGAGGGCCACGTTGAAGAGATGGTCGCGGGTGGCCCCGTACTCGTGCATGTAGCGCCGGGCCAGCATCCCGATCTCGTCGGCGGGCCGCAGGAGCCCGTAGGGCCGGGTCCACTGGGCGGGGGTGGGGAGTTGGACGGCGGTGTTCTTCCACGGCCGGGGTCCGGAACCGCGTTTACGGGACCGCCAGGCCACCCCGACGCTCGCCTGGCCGGTGGCGATGGCTCCGGCGAGATGGCCGAGGGTGGCGCAGGAGCCACCACCTCCGTATCCCGCCTTGGAGAAGAACGTGACGTCCCCGGCGCCGATCGCCTTGGCGACCTCCACCTCGTCGGTCTCCTCCATCGTGTACGAGGCGAAGCCGTCGACCTCCGAGGGTGCGATGCCCGCGTCGTCGAGGGCGGCCAGGATCGCCCGGCAGGCGAGGGTCTTCTCGGATTCCGGGAGCCGTTTCGCGAACGCCGTCTGCCCGATCCCGGCTATCGCTGTCGCGTCCTTGAGCGTCGCCATCCGCCAACCTCCCGCACCGTCGAGCCTGCTGACAGCGGCAGAGGCTACCGCTAATCTGACGGATAGTCAGCTAGTGCGGCGGCGGCGGGAAGGCGGGCGCGTGATGCGGGGCGACGAGGAGTGGGGCAGCATCCCGGGGCTGGTACGGGCGGCGGCCGAGCGGTACGGACCGGCCGAGGCGGTGGCCGACGGCCGCACCCGCCTCTCGTACGCCGAACTCGGCGACCGGGTGGAGCGCGCCGCGGCCGCGTGCATGGCGGCCGGGGTGGAGCCGGGCGACCGGGTCGCGATCTGGGCCCCGAACACGCTGGACTGGATCGTCTCCGCGCTCGGGGCAGTGAGCGCGGGAGCGGTGCTGGTCCCCCTCAACACCCGCTTCAAGGGCACGGAGGCGGCCCACATCCTGCGCCGCAGCCGGGCCAGGCTGCTCTTCGTCACCGGCACGTTCCTGGGCACGTCGTACGTGGCGTCCCTGCGCCGGTCGGAGGTGAGGCTGCCGGACCTGGAGCGGGTGGTGGTGCTGGCGGACACGGCCCCCGAGGACTACACGAGCTGGCCGGAGTTCCTGGCGGCGGGCGAGGGGGTGCCGCCCTCAGCCGTACGGGAACGGGAGGCCGCCATCCGCCCCTCTGACCCCTCCGACCTCATCTACACCTCGGGCACCACGGGCGCCCCCAAGGGTGCGGTGATCACCCATGCCCAGACGCTGCGCGCATACGAGATCTGGAGCGAGCTGGCGGGCCTGCGCGCAGGCGACCGCTACCTGATCGTGAACCCCTTCTTCCACACCTTCGGCTACAAGGCGGGGATCATCGCCTGCCTGATGCGGGGCGCCACGATGGTCCCGCAGCCGGTGTTCAACGTGGACACGGTGCTGGCGAACATCGCGGCCGAGCGCATCTCCGTCCTGCCCGGCCCGCCCACCCTCCACCAGTCCCTCCTGAACCACCCGGCCCGCGACTCCCACGACCTCTCCGCCCTGCGCCTGGTGGTGACGGGCGCGGCCGTGATCCCCCTCCGGCTGGTGGAGCGCCTGCGCACCGAGCTCGGCATCGCCACGGTCCTCACGGCGTACGGCCTCTCCGAGGCGAGCGGCATCGTCACGATGTGCCGCCGGGGCGATCCGGCGGAGACCGTGGCGACCACGTCCGGCCGCGCGATCCCCGGCACGGAGGTCCGCGTCCTCGCCGAGCCGGGGGCGCCCGGGGAGATCCAGGTCCGCGGCTTCAACGTCATGACCGGCTACTTCGAGGACCCGGAGACCACGGCCGCCACGATCACCCCGGACGGCTGGCTCCGCACCGGCGACATCGGCGTCCTGGACGGGGCGGGCAACCTGCGGATCACGGACCGGATCAAGGACATGTTCATCGTGGGCGGCTTCAACGCCTACCCGGCCGAGATCGAACAGCTCATCGGCCTCCACCCGGACATCGCCGACGTGGCGGTCATCGGCGTCCCCGACCCCCGCCTCGGCGAGGTCGGCAAGGCGTACGCGGTCCGCCGCCGGGGCGCCACGGTGACGGCGGACGACCTGATCGCCTGGTCCCGCCGCGAGATGGCGAACTTCAAGGTGCCGAGGGCGGTGGAGTTCGTCCCGGAGCTCCCGCGCAACGCGAGCGGGAAGGTGGTGAAGGGGGAGCTGCGGGGGCGGGGGTAGGGCGGGTCCGCCGGGTACCTCTGTTCGGCTTCACCGGATGGAGTGAACGGGCGGGGGCCGTCGCCGCGACCCGGCGGTATGGTCGTAAGTATGGCAACCAAGAAGTACACGGTCACCCTGCCGGAGGAGCTTGCGGAGGAGATCCGGGCGGAGGTCGGCCCGGGCGCCTTCAGCGCGTATGTCACGCGGGCCATAGAGCGCCAGCGCGAGCACGACCGGCTGGGGGAGCTGGTGGAGCGCCTGGAGGGCGAGTACGGCCCCGTCACCGACGCGGACCTGGCCGCCGCCGAGGCCGAGCGGCGCGAGATCGAGCAGTGGTTCGCCGACCGGGCGGCGGACGAGGCACCGGCCGGGCCCGAGCGCCGGAACGCGGCGGCTGCCTGATGCCGGAGATCTCGTACGTACTGGACTGCGAGGCCGTCTCGCGGGCGGCACTCGGCAACGCGGAGATGAAGAGCCGCCTCAAGGATGCCCACCGGGCGGGCATCCGGGTGGTGACCAGCTCGATGACCCTGATCGAGGCCTACCACAGCAAGATCCGGCGTCCGGTGTGGGACTGGGCGATGTCCGGCGTCGTCGTCGAGCCCGTCACCAAGGAGATCGCGGACGACGCGATCCGGCTCCTGCGGGCGACCGGTCTGCACGGGCACAAATACGCCATCGACGCAGCCCTCGCCGCGATCGCGAACCGGCAGCGCGGGCCCGCGGTCGTCTTCACGTCCGACGCGGACGACCTGACCAAGCTGTGCGCGCCACGGGTGCAGGTGAGAGGGCTGTAGGAGTCCGGACCGTCAGATCTTCTCCGCCGTCACGCGGGCGTGGCCGACGGTGAGGAGCCCGATGTCCTCGACGTCGGAGGTCAGGACCGTGATGCGCCCCGGGTGCGCCAGGGCGGTCGCGCAGAGCAGTGCGTCGATGGCGTACTTGTGGCCGTGCAGACCGGCATCCATGAGCAGGGTCGCGGCGGATTGCGCGATGGCCTGGCTGACCGGTTCGACGCGCAAGCGGGACAGCGTCCAGTTGAGCGCGGCGGTATTGATGCGCGGATGGATCACCTCGGCCAGGATCACTGCCGAGGTGATGACCGGGAGGTCGGCGGCACGGGCCGCCTCCAGCCACTCCTGCGCCTCGCGGCTCCTCAGGACGGCCTGAGTCAGCCCTTCGCTGTCGAGCACCAGGGCACCGCTCACGCGGCCGCTCCGGCCTCGGGCGGGCTGGTCGTCAGCTTGGCGCGCTTGTCGGTCACCGAGGAGGGGTCGGCGGGGCCGTTGGCCTTCTCGAAGTCGGCGAGCAGCTCGTCCAGGTTGTCGCGTTCGATCTGCCGCTGCGCGGCCGCCTCAAGGTACGCGGAGACCCCTCGCTTGCCGACCCGCTCGCGGATCGCGTGGAGGGTCCCGGCGGTGAGGGAGACGGAGATGCCGCTGCTGGGGCCGTCTCCGGGAGGGAAGTCAGGGGCTTCAGCCATGGCTCGACTTTAGCATTTTCCATGCTATAAGGCGGGGGCGGTGGACTCCCACCGCCCCCGCACACCCAAGGGGCCCGAGCCCATCCCCAGGCCCGGGCCCCTCGGTGTACGGCAGTCGCGACGGCTCCCCCTCGGCGCCGCCGTGACTGCTCCCCCGTACCCCCCTCGTGAAGGTCTACTTCTTGCGCTTGAGGGGTTCGCTCGTGGCGTGCTGGTCCTGAGTCGTGACCGGGGCGGTCGGCTCGCCGGTCGCGTGCTGGTCCCTGTTGGTGACCGCTCCGGTCGGCTCGCCGGTGGCGTGCTGGTCGGCGGGCTTGAAGACCGGGTCCTTCTTCGTGGCGTCGGCCATGGTGGTCAACTCCTTCTCTTCGTGCGGTGCGCAGTGGGTTGGTGAGGCCCGTCCGGCTGTTCCCCCGTGGACTGCCGGACGGGCCTCTCAGGGCCGCTCACCTTAGTAGCGCGGCCGATGTCGCCCCCGTCTGCCCCCCGACGCGACGGATCGACAGGGCCGATCGTGCCGGGCGGCGATAAACGAACGATGAACGCGCCTGTGCTCAGGCCGCCGTGGTCGTCAGCAGCGACCGGACGTCGGCCGCTTCCGGCGAACCGAGACCGTCGTAGATGGCCAGCGCCTCGTTCCAGCAGACCTGGGCGCGACCGGTCTGTCCTATACCGGCCAGCGCGCGCCCCAGGACGGTCAGCACGTTCCCCCGCCGCCATGCGCCGCCGATGCCCCGCAGGACGGTCAGCGCCAGCTCGGCGTACTGGGCGGCCTGCGCGGGCTGGCCCGACGCGATCTCCACCTCGGCCAGCCGGAACAGGGTCATCCCCTCCCACAGCCGCTGCCTGCTGTCCCGGAATATCTCCAGCGCCTCGGTCAGCTTGTCGGTGGCCGCCGCGAACTCACCGCTCTGGGTCAGTGCCATGCCCAGGGCGTAGCGTCCGTTCGCGCCGCGCAGGGCGTGGCCGAGCGAGTCGTAGATCTCGATGCCGGACCGGGCGATGGTGATGGCGCTCCCGGTACGACCCGTGGCGAGGTGGATGCGGGAGAGGTTGCACAGGGCGCTCGCCTCCCCCGGGCGGTTCCCGTCGCTGCGGAACGCGTCTATCGCCTGGTTCAGGAAGGCCTCGCCGTCCTCATGGCGGTTGTGGTAGAGCGCGATGATGCCGCGGGCGTTGGCCGCCCAGCTGCCCGCCAGCAGGTCCTGAGCGGTCTCGGCCAGCCGCATCGCCTCCTCCGCCTCCCGGTCCGCGTGGTCGAACCGGCCCGCCAACTGGTGGGCGTTGGCCAGCGACATGACGGCGCGGCTTTCCGTCCGGGGGTCGCCGCACTCCCGGGCGGCCTCGCGGACCGTCACGGCTGCGGCCTCGTACTGCTTGGCGTTGGCTCCCGATTCGCCCAGGTCCAGGGCGGCGTACAGCAGGTCCACCGCGCGGCGCAGGGTGGCCGGACGAGCCACCTGGCGTACGCAGGCGAGGAGGTTGGTCGCCTCCGTGTACAGCCAGTCCAGCGCCGCGTGCCGGTCGCTGAACGTGAGGCCCGCGTGCTCCGTGGGCTCCAGATGGTTCACCAGCCGGTCCCCCGGCCGCTCCAGCGCGTACACCCCCGCCGCCGTGGCCAGGTAGAAGTCCAGCAGCCGGGAGAGGGCCGCCTGCCCCTCCGCGGGCTGTTCGTCGCGTTCCGCGCAGGCACGCGCGTAGAGGCGTACGAGGTCGTGGTAGCGGTAGCGGCCCGGGGCGGCCGATTCCAGGAGGGAGGTGTCGACCAGGGCCTCCAGGAGGTCCTCCGCCGTGTGCGGCTCCAGGTTCAGCAGGGCCGCCGCGGCGGCGAGGGAGATGTCCGGGCCGTCCGCGAGGCCCAGGAGGCGGAAGGCGCGGGCCTGGGCCGGTTCCAGTTGGCCGTAGCCGAGTTCGAAGGTGGCCTTGACCGCGAGGTCGCCCGCCTGGAGCTCGTCCAGGCGGCGGCGCTCGTCGGCCAGCTTGGCGGCGAGGACGGAGACCGTCCAGGTGCGGCGGGCGGCAAGACGGGAGGCGGCGATGCGGATGGCGAGGGGCAGGAAACCGCAGGCGGCCACCACATCGAGGGCCGCCTCCCGCTCCGCGCCGACGCGTTCGGCGCCCACGATCCGGGTGAAGAGCTGGAGCGCCTCCTCCGGCGACATCACGTCCAGGTCCACCAGATACGCCCCGGCCAGGTCGACCATCCGCACCCGGCTCGTCACCAGGGCCGCGCAGCCGGGCGTCCCGGGCAGCAGCGGGCGGATCTGGGCCGCGTCGTGGGCGTTGTCCAGCAGGACCAGCACGCGGCGGCCGTCCAGCGTCGAGCGGTAGAGCGCCGCCCGCTCGTCCAGGGTGTCCGGGATCGCCGAGTCCGCCGTGCCGAGCGCCCGCAGGAACGAGCCCAGCACCGTCTCCGGCTCCGCCGCCCTGGCCCCCGCACCCTGGAGGTCCACGTACAGCTGGCCGTCCGGGAAGTGCGGGCGGGCCTGGTGGGCGACGTGGACGGCCAGCGTCGTCTTGCCGACCCCGCCGATCCCGGCCAGCGCGGAGACCGCCATCACCGAACCGTCGGCGGTGGCCAGTTGGGCGCCCAGCTCCCGGACGAAGGGGCCCCGCCCCGTGAAGTCCGGTACGGTCGCCGGAAGTTGCGCGGGCTTCAACGGCGCGGGCGCCGGGGCCGGTTCGTCCGCCGGGCGGGCCAGCTCCTCGTCGGCCCGCAGGATGCGCTGTTGGAGCTGGGCCAGTTCGGGGCGCGGGTCCACCCCCAGCTCCTCGGCGAGGAGCCGGCGGGTGTCCGCGTACACGGCCAGCGCCTCCGCCTGCCGCCCGCTGCGGTACAGCGCCACCATCAGCAGCTCGCGCAGCCTCTCCCGCAGCGGGTGGGCCGCCGTGAGCGCGGTCAGCTCGGAGACGGCCTCCGCGTGGTCCCCGACCTCCAGGTCCAGATCGAGCCGGGTCTCGGTGAGCGTGAGGTGCCACTCCTCCAGCCGGGCCCGCTGGTTCTCCGCGTACGGCCCCGGCACCGAGGCCAGCGCCTCGCCCGCCCACAGCCCGAGGATCTTGTTGATCAGCGCCCGGGCCTGGGCGCGGTCGCCACCCGCGCGGGCCTTCTCCGCCTCGACGGCCAGGTCCTGCGCCAGGGTGAGGTCGAGGGCGCCCCGGCCGATCCGGATCGCGTACCCGCCGGACTCGCTCACCAGGGTGTCCTGCCCCAGGATCTTGCGGAGCCGGGAGGCGTACGTACGGATGGTGGCCAGCGCCTGCGAGGGCGGCTCCTCGCCCCAGAACGCGTCGATCAGCTCGCTCGCCGTGGCCGTCCGGCCCTCGCGCAGGAGCAGCGCGGCCAGCAGGGCACGCTGCTGGGGGGAGCCGGAGGGGAGCGATTCCGCCCCGCGCCATGCCCGTACGGGACCCAGGACGGTGAACCTGAGGGAGTCGGCGGCCCCCGGTTCCCCCGGAGCACGCTGCTCCGGTACGCGCACGCGTGGCCCGTGGTCACGGTCCATTGATGCCCCCTGTCCTGCTCGCCTGCCGGCCCCGCTCTTTAGCGGGTCCTGCCGGTGGTGCCCGTGCCCGCGCCCGGAAGCCCCGCCGCCACCGTCCGCCGTCCGCCGCCTGTGCGTCGTCCGCCCGTGCGCCGGAGTGCCGAAAGCGGTTGTGCATCCGGATTGCTCGGTACCGCTGGTATCGCGCTCAACAGTCTGCCTTGTCGCGGGCGGCCCCGTCAGCAGTGGGTGACGCTCTGCACAAGGCTTCGACAACGATTCGGGAACCGTGTGCGGCACCGATGGAGAACAGATAGCTGACGGTTCGTCAGATCGGCGCTACCGTGGGATGCATGGAGACCTTCCCGAAGATCATCTCGGTGGACGACCACACGGTGGAGCCCGCTCATGTCTGGCGGGACCGGCTCCCGTCCAGGTACGCGGACTCCGGCCCGCGCGTCGTCCGCGCACCCCTGAAGGAAATGACCTTCCTGGGCGGAAAGTTCGCACCCGTGATGGGTGCGCCGGGCGACGACGGCCCGGTGGGCGACTGGTGGGTCTACGAGGACCTGCACCGGCCGCTCACCCGCCTGGACACCGCCGTCGGCTACGACAGGGACGAGATCAAGCTGGAGATCATCACCTACGAGCAGATGCGGCCGGGCTCCTTCTCGGTCCCCGACCGGCTCGCCGACATGGACGTCAACCACGTCCAGTCCGCCCTCTGCTTCCCGACCTTCCCGCGCTTCTGCGGCCAGACGTTCACCGAAGCGAAGGATCGCGAGCTGGGGCTGCTCGGGGTGCGCGCGTACAACGACTGGATGGTGGAGGAGTGGTGCGGCCCCGAGGCGCACGGCCGCCTCATCCCGCTCACCCTCGTACCGCTCTGGGACGCGGAGCTCGCCGCCGCCGAGGTCCGGCGCAACGCGGCCCGGGGCGTGCGCGCGGTCGCGTTCTCCGAGATACCTCCCCATCTCGGGCTTCCGTCGATACATGCGGACGACTGGGATCCGTTTCTCGCGGCCTGCGACGAGACCGGGACCGTCATCGCCATGCACATCGGCTCCTCGTCGAAGATGCCGTCCACCTCCGCCGACGCCCCGCCCGCCGTCGGCTCCACCATCACCTTCGCCAACTGCTGCTTCTCGATGGTCGACTGGCTGATGAGCGGCAAGTTCGAACGCTTCCCCAACCTCCGGATCATGTACGCGGAGGGCCAGATCGGCTGGATCCCGTACATCCTGGAACGCGCGGACGTCGTCTGGGAGGAGAACCGCGGCTGGGGCGGCGTCGCCGACAAGGTCCACCGCCCGCCGTCCGAGCTGTTCGCCGAGCACGTCTACGGCTGCTTCTTCGACGATGCCTTCGGGCTGCGGAACCTGGACGCGATCGGGGTCGGCAACGTTCTGTACGAGACGGACTACCCGCACTCCGACTCCACCTGGCCCAAGTCCCGCGAGGTCGGCGAGGCCCAGATGGGGCACCTCGCCCCGGACGTCGTGGACCGCATCGTCCGGGGCAACGCGATCGACCTGCTGGGGCTGACGGAGGACGGGCTCTGGGCGGGGGCGTAGGGGGTACGTCCCGGAGGAGCACGTACCCGGAGGAGCGCGTACCGGGGAGCACGCGCCCGGGCGACAGGGGATGTCAGTGGTGCCGCGTAGGGTCTGCGCATGGTTGATCAGGGGCCCCGCGCGGCATCCATATACGACTTCGCGACCTGGGAGCCCGTGCTGCGGCTCCTGCTGGCCGGCCGGCCACAGAGGCAGGCCGACCGGTCTGTCCGGGTGGAGGGAAGCATCGGTCTGCACGGCTGGAGCCTGGCCCTGGAGCGACGGCTGCCGCCGCCGGGCCGGGCGGCCCAAGTGGAGGACGAGCGGGAGGAGTCCGACGCGGTGGAGCGGGTGCGGGGCGCGCTCGCGGACATCGGCGTCGACGAGATCCCGTTCGTGGCCGAGATCCAGCCGACCGGGCGGACCGTGCTCCGCCTGCTGGGGTCCAGCCCGGCCGTGGAACCCGGCATCGGCACCCGCCCGGGGGCGCTCGTCCTGGTCGACGGTTCCCTTGCCGAGCCCTGGCGCCGCCTCCCTGATCCGGTGCCCGGGGCGGTCGCGGCCCCTTCGGCGGACCCGGGACTGCTGGAGCGGACGCTGCGCGAACGGTTGCCGGACGTCGTCGGCGCGACGGAGGAGGAGATCGCCGCCGCCGAGGCGCGCCTCGGCGTCACGCTGCCCGACGAGCTCAAGGCGCTCTACCGGGTGACCAGGGCGCGGTGGGAAGACTTCGGCGGCGACTACGAGGCGGCGGAGCGGGTGTGGGAAGCGGTCGGCTGCGACCTCCTGGACCTCGACGACCTGTACGTCGCCGACGCGCCGTCCCGTTACTGCCCCTGGGAGTTCGCGGCGACGGAGGCGGTCGTCACCCCGCCCGACGCCCCGGTGCAGGGCCTGGTCGGATCGCCCGGCTGGATCGTTTTCGGTGACAACGGCGGCGGGGACCTCCTGACCGTCGATCTGACCCCCGGCCCCCGAGGCCACCTGGGGCAGGTCATCATGCTCTCCCACGAGGAGAGGACGGGCGCCGCACTCGTCGCCGACTCCCTCACCGACCTGGTGCTGGGCCGTACCGTCCCGGAGGAGCCCGGCAGTCGGCACGGTCACCGGCCACCTGCCGTCGCGTTGGTCAACATCGGCGGCCTGAAGAGCATCCAGGCCGCCGCCCACCCCGCCCTGGAGGTCCTGTTCATCGGCGTGTGGGACGGCGCGCCGTTCAGCCTCGCCCCCGTCATCGGGCTGCCCCGCCTGCGTACGCTCGTCGCCTACCCCGGCACGCTGGCCGACCCCCTGGAGATCACCGGGCTCACCGGGCTGGAGTTCCTGAAGCTCGGCCCGGAGGAGTGGCGCGTTCTCCTCGACGCCGGAGCCGTACCGCGCAGCCTGTCGGCCGCGGCCATCGAGGTCCACGGCAACCCGGACCCCCTGCCCGTCGTGGCCCTCGCGAACGAGATCCTGGCCCTCTGGGACCGGCCCCGGATCACCCAGACCGTCGTCGAAGGAGACCTCGGCCCCCTGGCGTAGCCGGGCGGGCAGGGGTGATTTCCAGCTCGTCGTCGAGAGCGCGCAGGTGAACGCCCCCGCCGGGGAAGTGGAGCGTGAGGCCGGCCGTGAAGCCGACACGGCCGTCGTCGTAGCCGATCTCCCGGACCGAGCGGATCTGCTGTCCGACGAACCGGGTCAGCGGAACGCCCGGCGGATCGTCGACCACCGAGACCTCGCCGTGCTCGCCCATCGCGTACGGCCCGTGCGGCGGGTCGACCCGCAGCGACAGCCCGGTCCCGGGGGTGTGGAACAGGACCGGGCCCAGCCCCTCCAGGCGCAGCCACAGGTGCAGGAGCGTCGGTTCGTCGTCGGCGTAGTGGTGCCAGGCCGTGGTCACCCGCACCAGCCGCTTCCCGGTCAGGTCGGCGGCAAGCAGTTCCTCGACACCGGTCACCTGCCGATACTCGCACCGCCCGACCACCGGCACACCCGCATTCTCGCGGCCACCGTCCCGGGCCACGCAGTGCGTGTACGGGGAGGGGGCCGGCCCCCTCCCCGTACACGCGGCGGGTCAGACCCGCTCCACCGGCTCCTGGAGCTCCGTCACCCAGGCGTCCCGGTCCGGCGGGCACTCAAGGGTGACCTCGCGGGCGTACCCCGTGGAGCGGTAGCCGTTCTCCTCCAGCCAGTGGGCCAGGGTCTGCGCGGTCGGCAGTACGTCGTCCATCGCGCCCCGGTGCACGATCGTCGCCGCCTCGAACGGGGGCAGCTCCACCACGCTCACCCCGGTGTCGCCGACCGGGCCCACCGGGGCCGACACCGTCACCCCCGCGTGCACGACGATCGCGCCGCCGCCATCGCCGCCATCGCCGCCATCGCCGCTGCCCTCGGGAGCGCCCGGGGAGGCGTCCTCGTACCGCGCGATCCCGGGGCCGGTCGGCCGGATTCCGGCGCTTTCCAGGAGCGGGAAGAGCTCCTCGTACAGCGGACCGATCACCGGCCCGATGTCCTGCGGCTCGTAGCTCGCGGCCGTCCCGGTCAGCTCGGCCACCCGGACCGCGGGAACGGTCTTGATCACAACATCCTCGGCAGGCATGTGCCCCTCGCTCTCGATCGACCGGAGCCTCGCCTCGACCTGGGCCAGCCGCAGGGACGCGGCCGCCACCGCGTCGGCCAGCTCCGCCCGGCGCAGCCGCAGCATCCCGCGCAGCTCCTCCGGTCCCACCCGCTCGTCCAGGACGGCCCGCACCTGCTGGAGCGTGAAGCCGAGGTCCTTGAGCGCGATGATCCGGTTGAGCCGGGCGAGCTGGGCGGCACCGTAGAAGCGGTAGCCGGTGGCGGGGTCGGTGCGGTCCGGGCGCAGCAGCCCGATGGCGTCGTAATGACGCAGCATCCGGGGCGACACCCGCCCGTACCGGGCGAAGTCTCCGATGGTGAACATGATGGCTCCCACTGCACGGCTTCACACGGGGTGAAGGTCAAGGGCTACCGGTCCGGCGCGTCCCGGGAACAGGCAGGAGCCCCGTTCCTCCGCCGAAGCGGGGGAGCGGGGCTCCTTGGGTACTGCTAT
Organism: Streptomyces sp. NPDC059452; assembly: GCF_042750035.1. Taxonomy (NCBI): domain Bacteria; kingdom Bacillati; phylum Actinomycetota; class Actinomycetes; order Kitasatosporales; family Streptomycetaceae; genus Streptomyces; species Streptomyces sp. NPDC059452. The sequence continues at coordinate 130,740 of NZ_JBHYVE010000004.1, read as the reverse complement.
GTGCGGCCGCGATCGACCGACCCGGGCAACTAGGCCGGGGTGACGTTCTCAGCCTGCGGACCCTTGGGTCCCTGAGTGACGTCGAAGTTCACGACCTGGTTCTCCTCAAGGGAGCGGAACCCGGACGCGTTGATCGCGGAGTAGTGAACGAAGACATCCGGGCCGCCGCCGTCCTGGGCGATGAAGCCGAAGCCCTTTTCAGCGTTGAACCACTTGACGGTTCCGGTAGCCATAAGCCCTCCTTGGGCCAAAGGGTTGCCCTGCTCCAGAACCTGCAAACAAGTCTGAAAACTACAAAAGCCTGCGGGTTACATGCTCCGCAGGCTCTGTACTGCAAGGGAAACCAAACTGCAACTTGCGAGCGAGCCTAGCACGCAGTCTCTGGAGAGCGGTAGAGGGAAAGATCACTTCACCCGAATGTTTGATTGCCCTGTCGAAGGTGTGACGGGGAGGGCCGTACGGGTGAGCGCGGGCGGGCGTACGAGGGAGCGCGAGTGGGCGTACGAGGGAGCGTGTGCGGGCGTACGGGGGAGCGCGGGCGGGGAGTGAAGGCAGGGCGCGGGAAGGGCGCGCGGGGCGCTGTGCGAGGTGTTGTGCGGGGCGCCCCGGTGGTGCTCGTCGGCGGGGGCGGGTCTAGCCTCGCGATGTGGACAATTCAACCGTCTCCAGCCGCCCGCGCGTCGGCCACATCCAGTTCCTGAACTGCCTCCCCCTCTACTGGGGCCTGGCGCGTACGGGAACCCTGCTCGACCTGGAGCTCTCGAAGGACACCCCGGAGAGACTCAGCGAGCAGCTGATCAGGGGCGATCTGGACATCGGCCCGGTCACCCTCGTGGAGTACCTGCGCAACGCGGACGACCTGGTGGCCTTCCCGGACATCGCGGTCGGCTGCGACGGCCCCGTGATGTCCTGCGTGATCGTCTCCCAGCTCCCGCTGGAGCAGCTCGACCGGGCCCGGGTCGCCCTCGGCTCCACCTCGCGCACCTCCGTACGCCTGGCCCAGCTCCTGCTCGCCGAGCGCTACGGGGTCCGGCCCGACTACTACACCTGCCCGCCCGACCTCGGGCTGATGATGCAGGAGGCGGACGCGGCCGTCCTGATCGGCGACGCCGCCCTGCGCGCCAACCTGCACGACGCCCCCCGCCTCGGCCTCCAGGTCCACGACCTGGGCCGACTGTGGAAGGAGTGGACGGGGCTGCCGTTCGTCTTCGCCGTCTGGGCGGCCCGCAAGGACTTCCTGGCCGCCCACCCCGAGACGGCGGCCAAGGTGCACGAGGCGTTCCTCGCCTCCCGGGACCTCTCCCTGGAGGAGGTCACCAAGGTCGCGGAACAGGCGGCCCGCTGGGAGGCCTTCGACGCCGAGGTGCTGGAGCAGTACTTCACGACCCTGGACTTCCGCTTCGGACCGGAGCAGTTGGCCGGTGTACGGGAGTTCGCCCGCCGGACCGGACCGGACACCGGATACCCGGCGGATGTGAACGTGGAGCTGCTCGGCGGCTGAGCCGATCCGGGGAATGGGGGAATTCGCTTTTCCGTTCCCGGGCCGCGAATGGAGTGCCCGGTAGAACGGCACATTCGCGCCTTTCCCCGGGGCGAAAACATCCCCTCCTGCCCTGAGAAGGGGGAATGGTCCGGCCGTTTCCCGGTGACCGCGCCGGTGGCGCCCCCTAGGCTTCGGTCCGAGTCCGGACCGTCCGCACGGTTCTCGGCCGTCCACGGGGTTTCTCAGCCCGCCACAGGGTTCAGCCGTCCACAGGGGAGTCCATATGCAGCCGCTGGAAGCGGGCGAACCGCACACCATCGGTGCCTACCGGCTGCTCGGCAGGCTCGGTGCGGGCGGTATGGGCCGGGTCTATCTGGGGCGCAGCGTCGGCGGCCGCACGGTGGCGGTCAAGGTCGTCCACCCGCACTTCGCCCTGGACGAGCAGTTCCGCGCCCGGTTCCGGCGCGAGGTGGAGTCCGCGCGGCGGATCGGCGCGCAGTGGACGGCCCCGGTCCTGGACGCCGACCCGGACGCCCCGGTGCCGTGGGTGGCCACGGGGTACGTCGCCGGGCCGCCGCTCTCCCAGGCGATCACCGAACACGGCCCGCTGCCCGAGCACGCGGTCCGCACCCTGGGCGCCGGGCTGGCCGAGGCCCTTCACGTCGTCCACGGCCAGGGCATCGTCCACCGCGATGTGAAGCCCTCCAACGTGCTGCTCGCCCTGGACGGCCCCCGCCTCATCGACTTCGGCATCGCCCGGGCCCTCGGCGCGACCGTCTCGCTCACCTCCACCGGGGTCTCCGTCGGCTCACCCGGCTACATGGCGCCCGAGCAGATCCGCGGCCGGGACGTGTCGGGGGCGGCGGACGTCTTCTCGCTGGGCGCGGTGCTGGCGTACGCGGCGACCGGCGAGGCCCCCTTCTCCGGCGACTCCTCCGCCGTACTCCTCTACAAGGTGGTGCACGAGGAGCCCGAACTGGGCGACCTGGAGGGCGAGCTGCGCGAGGTGGTCGCGGGATGCCTGTCCAAGGACCCGGACGCGCGGCCCGCCCCGGCCGACCTCGCCCGCACACTCGCTCCGGACGGGGCGGCGGCGATGGTGGCGGCGGGGTGGCTGCCGGGGCGGCTGGTGGGCGAGGTCAGCCGGTCGGCGGTGGCCCTGCTGGACCTGGAACCGCAGGACGCGCCGGTGGGCTCGGGCCCGGTGCCGTTCAGCAGCGCGTCGCTGGGGGCGGGGTCCGGGGGGCCCGGGGCGCACGAAGACCCGGGCCGCGATGCGCGTACGGGCTCCGATTCCCGTACGGGCTCCGGCTCCGGCACCGATTCCCGTACGGGTACGGGCTCCGGCCCCCGTACCGGCCCCGAAGCCTCCACCGGTCCCGAAGCAGGCCTCCTCGGGGTCTTCGGCCCGCCCCTCGTCCACGTACCGGACACTCCGCCCCCACCCCCACCCCCGCCCACCACACCTCCGGCAACCGGATTCCCTGGGCAGCGGGCCCACGACCCCCGGTTCTCCGTCACCGTCAGCGCCGACTCGCAGACGGGCACGAGCACGGGCGCAGGCACAGGCGCGGGCGCGAGCGCGGGTGCGCGCCGGAGCCGCCGGGTGAGCTGCACCGTCGCGCTGGCCGTGGCGGGCTCGTTCGCGGTCGTCGCCCTGGGCTCGGGCCTGCTCGACGGCCTCTTCCCGGGCGGCGACGCGGACCGGCACAAGGGGGACGACATCGCCGCCACACCCCCGTCCGCCTCCAAGGAGCCGACCCCCGCAGCCTCCGAAGACCCCTCCGACGCTTCCGACCCTTCCTCCGATCCCTCCGGAAGTCCCTCCGACGCCGACGGGGCCCCGGTGAGCGCGGTACCGAAGGCGTTCGTCGGCACCTGGGAGGGTCCGCTGACGGAGAAGACGAACGGCGGGCCGCACGGCACCCTCACCGCGGTGTTCACCGAGGGGAGGAAGGGCACCCAGGTCGTCAGGATGTCCAACACCATCTCCCAGCTCGGTCTCACCGTCACCTGCAACAGCGTCGGCACCCTCACCTCCGGCACCGCGAAGGAGCTCAAGGTCCGCGAGCGCACCGATCCGGACCGCCCGAGCACCCCGGGTTTCTGCACCACCACCGAAGCCGACCTGGTCTTCCGCCTCACCGACGAGAGGACGCTGGCCTATCGCTCCGAGGAGCGCGGCGCGGGCCTCCCGTACGGGAACCTCACCCGGTCCGGCGGCTGACGGCGTACGGGGCTGGCGTACGCTGGATCGGTCCGAGGATCCTCAAAAAACCGCCGAAAGGTGACAGCCCGGTGACCGAGAAGGCCGACCTTCAGCCCGTCCTCGACCGAGCCGCCGAGGGCGGTCGGATCACCCCGGAGGAGGCGCTCGACCTTTACCGTTCGGCGCCGCTGCACGCGCTGGGGTCAGCCGCCGACGCCGTACGCCGTCGCCGTTACGCCGGTACGGAGCACATCGCGACGTACATCATCGAGCGGAACATCAACTACACCAACGTGTGTGTCACGGCCTGCAAGTTCTGCGCCTTCTACGCGCCCCCCAAGGACAAGGCCAAGGGCTGGACCCGGAACATCGAGGACATCCTGCGCCGCTGCGCGGAGACCGTCGAGCTGGGCGGCACCCAGATCATGTTCCAGGGCGGCCACCACCCGGACTTCGGCGTCGAGTACTACGAGGAGCACTTCTCCGCGATCAAGAAGGCGTACCCGCAGCTGGTCATCCACTCCCTCGGCGCTTCCGAGATCGAGCACATGGCCCGGATCTCCAAGGTGTCCGCAGAGGAGGCCATCGCCCGTATCCACGCGGCCGGTCTCGACTCCTTCGCGGGCGCGGGCGCCGAGCTGCTGCCCGCCCGGCCGCGCACCGCCATCGCCCCGCTCAAGGAGTCCGGCGAACGGTGGCTGGAGATCATGGAGATCGCGCACGGTCTCGGTGTCGAGTCCACCTCCACCATGCTGATGGGGACCGGCGAGACCAACGCCGAGCGCATCGAGCACCTGCGGATGATCCGGGACGTCCAGGACCGTACGGGCGGCTTCCGCGCCTTCATCCCGTACACCTACCAGCCGGAGAACAACAAGCTGAAGGGCCGCACGCAGGCCACGCTCTTCGAGTACCTGCGGATGATCGCCATCGCCCGGCTCTTCCTCGACAACGTGGCCCACATCCAGGGCTCCTGGCTGACCACCGGCAAGGAGGTCGGCCAGCTCTCCCTGCACTACGGGGCCGACGACCTCGGCTCGATCATGCTGGAGGAGAACGTCGTCTCCTCGGCCGGTGCCAAGCACCGCTCCAACCGGCTGGAGATCATCGACCTGATCCGCAAGGCGGACCGGGTCCCGGCCCAGCGCGCCACCACGTACGAGCACCTCGTCGTGCACGACGACCCGGCGAACGACCCGGTCGACGAGCGGGTGGTCTCGCACATCTCCTCGACCGCGATCGAGGGCGGCACGGCCCACCCGGAGCTGAAGCTCCTCAACGCCAACTAGCCCTCCTGTGCTGACGATTCACGCCGCGCCACTGGTCCTTCCGGTCGGCGCGGCGGCAGTTGGGGAAGGCGCCGACGGCAGGGGCGACGGCGGTCGCGGTGGTGCTGTGGCCGTGGACGGCGACCGGATCGTCGCCATCGGCCCGTACGAGGAGGTCGCCGCCGCGCACCCGTCCGCCCGGGTCCGTCGCTGGCCCGGCCTCCTCGCCCCCGGCCTCCGCCAGGACCGGGCCCGGGAGCTGCTCACCCGCTGCTACCACCCGGACCCGCGCGAGGCCGAGGAACTGGGCGAACTGCCGCTCCGGGGCGAGGAGTTCGACCGGATCGCGGCGACGATGGACCCGGCCCGGCGGGCGGGCAGCGTACGGCGGGGGCTCCAGCGGATGCTGCGGCACGGCACCACCCATGTGGTGGGCCCGTTCGACGCGGACGACGACCCCGCGCTGCGAACGGCCATCGCCCGGTCGGGCCTGGTCCAACTCCCGCCGGATCCCAGCCGTTCGAGGCCGACCGAGATGTCACCCCCGCATCCGCATCCGTCCTCGCCCCCGTCTCCGGATCCGTCCCCGTCCCCGCATCCGCAGGGGCCCGGCCGCCCGGCGGACCTGGACCCCTTCGCGGCGGGCGGCGACCTCGCCTCCACCGCCCACGGCCCGCTGACCGTGGGCGGCCGCGCGGACTTCGCCGCCTTCGACGTGCCCGACGAGGCGGCGCTGCGCACGGGCGGGGCGATCCACTGCGTGGCGACGGTACTCGCGGGGCGGCTCGTCCACCGCGCCCGCTGAGACCGGAGCCGACTCCGTACGGTCCCCGGGGGTTTACGGGTTACGGCACCTTCGGGCCACCCAGATAGCGGCCCTTGGCGTCGTACGGCCAGGCGTTGGCGACGCATCCCTTCAGGCCGTTGATCTGCTGCATCATCGCGGGGGCGGGGCGGCCCTTGCCCGGGCAGGTCTCGTGGCCGCGGCCCAGCCAGTGGCCGACCTCGTGGTTGATGATCAGGGCCCGGTACTCGGCCACGGGCCCGTCGAACTGCGGTGAACCCAGCTGCCAGCGCTTCAGGTTGACCATGACCTGCTCGCCGCCCCGGCAGTTGACCTCGCCCCGGGTGTTCAGGCCGTAGGCGCCGCAGAGCCGGTCCGTGGTCGCGGGGGTGGCTATCTTGACCACCAACCCGGCCGACTTGTCGGTGACTTGGCGGAACGAGCGCTCGCCGCCGTGGCTCCAGCCGCGCGGGTGGGCCAGGATCGTGGCGATCTCCTCGGCGGCCCGGTCGGGGTCGACGCCGATGCCGTCCTCCACCTCGACCCGGTAGGGCTCGCCCTTGCCGGACTTCGTGACGCCCGCGCGGGCGACGGTGAACGTGCCGGGGCCGGAGGCCGGTACGTCGGCGGCCCGGGGCGGCCGGTCCTTGTCGGCCGGTGGAGTGGGAGTGGGGGAGGCCGGCGCGGGGGTGGGAGGTGCGGTCGGCGGGGGCGAGGCGATCGGGGTCTCGGCGTTGTCGGCCCCGGACCCGGTGGCGGGTCCCGCGTCGGCGGTGACGGACGGGCCCCCGTTCTGCCAGGGGCGGCCGATGAGGCCCGCCACCAGCGCCACGGCCGCCAGGGCGAGCACGGCGAACCCTGCCGTCCGGCGCCGGTTCCGGCGTCTTCGCCGCTCGCGGGAACGGGAACGGGAACGGGAGCGGCCTTCCGGGCGGCCCCTCGGCGCGCGTCCCGGACCGCCTGCCGCTCCCGCACGCTCCCCCGGGAGGGCGCGCAGCCGGAACGTCTCGGCGTCGCGGGCGGGTTCGTCGCGCGGCAGCGTGCCCAGGCCGCGGCGGCCCGTCAAGACGTCGCCCCGGGGTCCGGTGACGGGGCGAACGGCTCGGCGGCGGACCGCGCCGGGCCGAGCCCGCCCGGTGGCGCCCCTGAGGGGGTGGCCGAGGAGGTGGCCGGAGGGGTCGCCGGGGGCGTGGCCGGAGGTGTGGCCGGAGGCGTGGACCAGAGCGGGGTGGTGGGCGTCGGCGTGGGCGGGGAGGAAGGTATCGGCATGCCGGTTACGGGCTCCGTCGGGTCGGGGGAGGGGTCCGGCGCGGGCCGGGTGGGGGAGGGTTCCGGCGTGGGCCGGGTGAGCGAGGGGTCCGGTACGGGCCGGGTCAGGGAGGGGCGGGGAGCGGGGGCGGCGGGTTCGGTGTCGGGGGTCGGCCGCACCAAGGGTCCCAGCAGGGCGATCCCCAGCGTCACGGAGGTCACCGCGACGAAGGCGCCCGCCACCGCGAACCCCCGGCTCCTGGCCCGTCGCCGCTGCCCCTCCCGTACGGCGTCGGGCACCAGATCGGGCAGCGGGGGCAGGGCGTCGGCGGTGCGGGTGAGAGCGTCCCGGAACAGCTCCTCCCGGAACAGCTCCTCCCGGAACGGCTCCTCCCGGAACGGCTCCTCCTCGGGCGAATGCGGCTGTGGTGGTGGCTTCATGACCGGCCCTCAGCTTCCGGTGGAGTAGAGCTGGACATCGCCCATGCGGGCGCGCAGCCGGACGAGCGAACGTGAACACTGGCTCTTCACCGTGGACTCGCTGCACCGCAGCAGCGAGGCGACCCTCTCCACGCTCAGGTCGTCCCAGTAGCGCAGGACGACCATCGCCCGGGCCCGGGGAGGGAGTTCGTCGAGCAGGCCGAGCAGCGTGACGCGGAGATCGGTGTGGGCGGCCGGATCGGCCTGTGGGCGGGGGGCGTTGGAACGGTGTGCTAGCAAGTCCCGTACGGAACGCCGCCGTTCGGCCACATACGTACGGACCAGGACGGTCTTGGCGTAGGCGTCGAGATTGTCCGCCCGGCTCGCCCGGCGCCAGTGCTGGAACAGCTTGGCGAGGGTCGTCTGCGTCAAGTCCTTGGCGCCTTCCACGTTCCCGCAGAGCAGGTAGGCCGTCCGGTACAGCCGCCGCTGCCCCTCCCGCGCGTACGCCTCGAACGCGGCGCTGTCACCGTCCGCCCCACCGGGCCCCGCTCCACCGGGCTCCGCCCCTGCCGGCATCCGCCCTCCCTCTCCTCGCGTCTCCGTGCACCCCCCTGCCGGCCGCCCGGGGCGGCCTTCACCCGTTACAGAGTCCGCGGGTGCCGAAAAGGTTGAAGGCGAACGGCGATCAGTTCGAGAGACCGGCCAGCGGGATGGAACGTCTCATTCCGTGGTACGAATCTGGTGCCTCGTCGAGCGCCTGTGCTAGAACAACTGCCGTGACAGCCGATCGTTTTCTGGTGGAGTGCCTCCACATCGATCTCTGCCGCGTTTCCAGCGCTTCCTGTTGTTGAAGCCCTGCGCGCGGCATCCTCAGTGATGCCCTGACACGTCGACACGCTGACGTTCCGGCGCTGTCCGCCTTGTTCACGCGTACGCCTGCCGCCTGCCGCCCGACTCTTCGGCGGGCCTCTCTCTCCGTCTCCCCGCGGTAGCTCGCGCCCGGCTCGACCGTGCGTCCGACGGTCTGCCCCGCTCTGCCCTGCCCTGTCCCCGGAGCCCTCCATGACCACGCCCCCTTCCGTGCGGGAACGGGCCGCCGACGTGCCCGCGTCCGGCGGCCACCCACCGGCCGAGCGCCCTGCGTCCGGGCGGCGGCCGGAGCGCGGTGCGCGCCTGCGCCGCATCGGGCTCCGCCTCATCGCCCTCGCCGCCCTCCTCGCGCTCTGGCAGCTGGTGATCGTCCTCCAGCTCTGGTCGCCGGTCCTGGTCCCGTCGCCCGCCGCCGTGTGGGAGGCGCTGCTGAAGACCTCCGGTACGCACGACGGGGTGCGCGGCTACCAGGGCCACACCCTGATAGAGCACCTCGGCATCAGCCTGCGCCGCATCTTCATCGGGGCCGGGGCGGGTGTTGTCGCGGGGCTGGTCGTCGGTGTCCTGATGGGGACGCTGCCGTGGGTACGGGTGGTGCTGGAGCCCGCCGTGGCGTTCCTGCGCACCCTGCCGCCGCTCGCCTACTTCAGCCTGCTGATCATCTGGTTCGGCATCGACGAGGCGCCCAAGCTCTGGCTGCTCGCCATCGCCGCGATGCCGCCGGTCGCCGTGGCCACCGCCTCCGCCGTCGCCTCCGCGCCGACCGCCCTGGTCGAGGCGGCCCGGGCGATCGGGGCCAGGCGCGGGCAGGTCGTGACGTCGGTCGTGCTGCCGTCCGCGCTGCCCGAGATCCTGGTCGGGGTCCGCCTCGCCTTCGGCATCGCGTACTCCTCGGTGGTCGCCGCCGAGACGGTCAACGGCCTGCCGGGCATCGGCGGCCTGATCCGCGACGCCCAGCGCTACAACCAGTCGGACACCGTCATCCTCGGCCTCTTCGCCATCGGCATCTCCGGCCTGCTCATCGACGCCGGGCTGCGCGTGCTGTCGGACCGGCTCGCCCCGTGGCGACGCCACGCGTAAACACCCAGCCCTCTCCTCCCTCATACCCCCCTCCCCTCCCCTCCCCTCCAGTACGAAGGACACGCACATGGCCGGAACACGCGGTTGGCTCCGCCTCTCCTCGATCGCCGCAGCACTCGGAGCCCTGGTGGCGGTGACGGCCTGCGGCGGGGGCGGGTCCGCCGACGGGGGCAAGGGCGGCGGCGACAAGACGATACGCATCGCCTACCAGGCCTTTCCCAGCGGCGACCTGATCGTCAAGGAGAAGGGCTGGCTGGAGAAGGCGCTCCCCGACTACACGGTCAAATGGACCAAGTTCGACTCGGGCGCCAGCATCAACACCGCCTTCGTGGCCGGTTCGGTGGACCTCGCGGCCATCGGCTCCAGCCCGGTCGCCCGGGGTCTCTCCGAGCCGCTGAACATCCCGTACCAGGTCACCTGGGTGCTCGACGTGGCCGGGGAGAACGAGGCGCTGGTCGCGCGTAACGGCTCCAAGATCTCCTCCGTCAAGGACCTGGCCGGCAAGAAGGTCGCGACGCCGTTCAGCTCCACCTCGCACTACAGCTTGCTCGCGGCCCTCGACCAGGCCGGGGTCGACGCCTCGAAGGTCCAGCTCCTCGACCTGGAGCCGCAGGACATCCTGGCCGCCTGGACGCGCGGCGACATCGACGCCACGTACGTCTGGCTGCCCACCTTGGAGGAGCTGAAGAAGACCGGCAAGGTGCTCGTCTCCAGCCGCGAACTCGCCGCCGCGGGCAAGCCCACCCTCGACCTCGGGGTCGCCTCCACCAGCTTCATCGAGGCCCACCCCGACGTGCTGCCCGCCTGGCGCAAGGCCCAGGCCCAGGCGCTCGACCTGATCCACGACGACCCGGACGCGGCCTCCACCGCCGTGGGCAAGCAGCTCGGGATCAGCCCGGCCGAGGCGGGGGCCCAGATCAAGCAGGGCATCTTCCTCAAGCCGGCCGAACAGGCCGACGCGAAGTGGCTCGGCACCCCCGGCAAGGTCGGCGGCCTGGCCGACAACCTGCACAGCGCGGCGCAGTTCCTGGTCGACCAGAAGCAGATCGACTCGGCGCCCGACCTGGAGAAGCTGCGGAAGTCCATCTACGTGGAAGGGCTGACCGATGCCGTCTCTCCCTGAAACGGATACGGACACGGAGAAGGCTCCCGTCCCCGCGCAACGTAAAACTGAGGCCGTCGTCTCCGTACGCGAGGTCGAGCACACCTACGGCGGCCGGGGCCGGGGCACGGAGGCGGTGACCGCCCTCGGGCCGGTCTCGCTGGAGATCCCGGCGGGGGAGTTCCTGGTGCTCGTCGGCCCCTCCGGCTGCGGCAAGAGCACCCTGCTCCGCCTCATCGCGGGGTTCGAGCGGGCGTCCTCGGGCGAGGTCGAGGTGTTCGGCGAGCGCCCCGAGCCCGGCAACCAGGCGGGCATCGTCTTCCAGCAGCCCCGCCTCTTCCCGTGGCGTACGGTCGGCGACAATGTCGGCCTGGCGCTGAGGTACGCGGGCGTCCCCCGGGCCGAACGGCGCGAGCGCACCGCCGAGTTGCTGGAGCGCGTCGGCCTCGCGGACACCGCGGGCCGCCGCATCTGGCAGATCTCGGGCGGCCAGCAGCAGCGGGTGGCCATCGCCCGCGCGCTGGCGGGCGGGAAGCGGCTGCTGCTGCTCGACGAACCGTTCGCCGCGCTCGACGCGCTGACCCGGGAGCGGCTCCAGGAGGACCTGCGCACGGTCTCCGCCGAGACCGGGACCACGTCGGTCTTCGTCACCCACAGCGTGGACGAGGCGGTCTTCCTCGGCACCCGCACGGTCGTGCTCAGCGCCCGGCCGGGGCAGGTCGCCCTGGACATCCCGATCGGCCTGCCGCGCTCCGGCACCGGCCCCGACGAGCTGCGCGGGCTGCCGGAGTACGCCGCGCTGCGCGCCGAGATCGGTACGGCGGTACGCGACGCGGCCCGCTGAGCCACCCCCGTACGACCGAGAAGCGAGGAGAACCATGACCCTCACGACCACCCCTGCGCTGCGCGACCACCGCATCCCCGCCGACGGCCTGTACGAGGGCCCGCGCGTCCTGCGCCGGGTCCCGGAGGGGTGGACGGACCGGCCGTACGAGCTCTTCGAGCTGGTCCCGCTCGGCCGGGTGATCGGCGCCGAGATCCACGGCGTCGACCTGACCCGCCCCCTGGAGACGGCCGTGCGCGCCGAGCTGGACCGGGCGCTGCTGGAGTGGAAGGTGCTGTTCTTCCGGGAGCAGCACCTCACCTCGCACCAGCAGCGGGCCTTCGCCGGGCACTGGGGCGAGCTGGAGACCAACCCGCTGCTCGCGACCGGGGACGACCCGGAGGTGGCCCGCCTCGACCGCACCACCGTCCCCACCTTCGAGAACGTCTGGCACGCGGACGTCACCTTCCGCGAGCGCCCGGCGCTCGGCGCGGTCCTCCAGCTGCGGGAGGTGCCCCCGGTGGGCGGGGACACGCTGTGGGCGGACATGGCGGCGGCGTACGACAATCTCCCCCGGGAGGTGAAGGAGCGCATCGCGGGGGCGCGGGCGGTGCACGACTTCATCCCCGGGTTCTCGCGCTTCTTCCCGCCGGAGCGGCTGGCCCCGCACCAGGAGCGGTTCCCGCCGGTCGAGCATCCGGTGGTGCGGCGCCATCCGGTCACGGGCCGCCGGACGATCTTCGTCAACGCCTCGTTCACGACGCACATCGTCGGGTTCGAGCGGGAGGAGAGCGACCGGCTGCTGAGGCTGCTGTTCCAGCAGGCGCACGCGCCGGAGTTCCAGGTGCGGTACGGCTGGCGGGCGGGCGATGTCGCGTTCTGGGACAACCGGGCCACCCAGCACTACGCGGTCAACGACTACGCCCCGCACCGCCGGGTCGCGGAGCGGGTGGCGATCGCGGGGGACCGCCCCCACTGACGTACGGGGGCGGGCTGCTTGAATGGAAGGGTGACCCGAGCCTCCCTGGACAAGCAGCCGCACGAAGTCGCCTCGATGTTCGACGGTGTGGCGGCCAACTACGACCTGACCAACGACGTGATCTCGCTGGGCCAGGCCCGGCTGTGGCGCAAGGCGGTCGCGGCGGCGGTCGACGCCCGCCCCGCGCAGAAGATCCTCGACCTGGCGGCGGGCACCGCGACCTCCTCGCAGCCGTTCGCGCGGGCCGGCGCTTACGTCGTCCCGTGCGACTTCTCGCTCGGCATGCTGGAGGTGGGCAAGCGCCGCCACCCGTGGATGCCGTTCACGGCGGGCGACGGGATGCGGCTGCCGTTCAAGGACGAGGTGTTCGACACCGTCACGATCTCCTTCGGGCTGCGCAACATCCAGGACACCGAGACGGCGCTGCGCGAGCTGTACCGGGTGACGAAGCCGGGCGGCCGGGTCGTGATCTGCGAGTTCTCGCAGCCGACGTGGGCCCCGTTCCGCACGGTGTACACGGAGTACCTGATGCGCGCGCTTCCGCCCACGGCCCGTACGGTGTCCTCCAACCCGGACGCGTACGTCTATCTCGCCGAGTCGATCCGCGCCTGGCCCGACCAGCCCGGCCTCGCCGCACTCCTTCAGAAGGCGGGCTGGTCGAAGGTGGCGTGGCGCAACCTCACCGGCGGCGTGGTGGCCCTGCACCGGGCCACCCGCGCCTGAGGTTCCACAGTGCCCCGGCTCGGGCGGCTCCGCACCGGGCCACCCGCGCCTGGATCCCCGTAGAACGATGGCTCAGAGCTCCAGCCGGAAGCAGTACGCCTCCACCCCGCTGCTGGTGGTGAACGTCTCCGCCTGCCGCATCCCGAGCCGTTCCGCCACCGCGATCGACCGGACGTTGCGGGCGTTCACCATCGCGACGACGTCCGGCACCCCCGCCGCCCGCAGCCGCTCCAGCGTGGCGCGGGCGGCGGCGGTGGCGTACCCCCGGCCCCAGGCCGCGCGAGCCAGCCGCCAGCCGATCTCGATCGCGCCGACCGGACCGAAGTGCGTGTGCGGCCACGGCTGCGCGCCCGTGAAGCCGAGCACGGTGCCGTCCTCGTCGGTGAGGGTCCACAGGCAGTACCCGAGCTCCGCGTCATGCCGCCGCTGACGCGCGGTGAGCTCCTCGTAGACGGAGAACTCCGCGCTCCGGCCGCCGTGGAACTCCATCACCTCGGGGTCGTCGAAGACCCGGTGCCAGATCAGGGCGTCCTCGTCGGTCGGTACGCGCAGGCGTACGGCGGGGGCGGGAGCGGTGGGCGGCGGAACAGGTGCTATCGACATGAGGGAGCCCTTCGGAGGGTTGTTCTGCAGGCCCCCATAGACTGCACGGGACATGTGCCGCGCGGCACGCGAATTCGAGTCTTCGGGAGATCCGACCGTGACCGAGCCCCTCTCCGAGCACAGCGCGGACGTGATCGTCGTCGGAGCGGGCCCAGCCGGCTCCACGACCGCGTACTACCTCGCCAAGGCCGGACTCGACGTCCTGCTGCTGGAAAAGACGGCCTTCCCCCGGGAGAAGGTCTGCGGCGACGGCCTCACGCCCCGCGCCACGAAACAGCTCGTCGCCATGGGGATCGACATCTCCGAGGAGGCGGGCTGGCTGCGCAACAAGGGGCTGCGCATCATCGGCGGCGGTGTCCGGCTCCAGTTGGACTGGCCGGATCTCGCCTCCTACCCGGACTACGGACTGGTCCGTAAACGCGACGACTTCGACGAGCAGCTCGCCCGGCAGGCGCAGAAGGCCGGTGCCCGGCTGTACGAGCGCTGCAACGTCGGCGCCCCCATCCGGGACGACCGCACCGGCCGCATCACCGGGGTGGAGGCGAAGATCGGCGAGGAGAAGACCCCGGTCACCTTCCACGCCCCGCTCGTGGTCGCCGCCGACGGCAACTCCACCCGGCTCTCCCTCGCGATGGGCCTGCACCGCCGCGAGGACCGCCCGATGGGCGTCGCCGTCCGTACGTACTTCACCTCGCCCCGCCACGACGACGACTACCTGGAGTCCTGGCTGGAGCTCTGGGACAAGCGCGGCGCCCAGGACCGGCTGCTGCCCGGCTACGGCTGGATCTTCGGCATGGGCGACGGCACCTCCAACGTGGGCCTCGGCATCCTCAACTCCTCCTCCGCCTTCAAGGAGCTGGACTGGCGCGAGGTCCTCAAGGCCTGGTGCGCCTCGATGCCGGAGGAGTGGGGCTACACCCCGGAGAACATGACGATCCCGATCCGGGGCGCCGCCCTCCCCATGGCCTTCAACCGCCAGCCGCACTACACCAAGGGCCTCCTGCTCGTCGGCGACGCGGGCGGCATGGTCAACCCGTTCAACGGCGAGGGCATCGCGTACGCCATGGAGTCGGGCCAGATCGCCGCCGACGTCATCGTCCAGGCCCACGCCCGCGCCACCCCCGCCCAGCGCGAACTGGCCCTGAACAACTACCCGAAGGTGCTCAAGGAGACCTACGGCGGCTACTACACGATGGGCCGCGCCTTCGTGAAGCTGATCGGCAACCCGAAGGTCATGAAGGTCGCCACCGAGCGCGGCCTGACGCACCCGCTGCTGATGAAGTTCACGCTGAAGATGCTGGCCAACCTGACCGACCCGCAGGGCGGCGACGCGATGGACCGCATCATCAACGGGCTGTCGAAGGTGGCTCCGAAGGCCTGAGGCCCGCCGGATGTCCGTCCTCCTCCGCCCCTTCACCCCCGCCGACCTCCCGGCGGTCCTGGCCCTGATCGACGAGGACCGCCTCCCCGGCCAGCCGCGCGCCACGCCGGAGCTGTTCGCGGAGGCGTCGAGGGGGAGTACGGAGGCGGACGGCCACTGGTGGGGCGCGTACGGGGCGCCGGAGGTCCAGGTGGCGGTCGGCTCCGGCGGCGGGATCGTCGGAGCGGTCGCCCGCGCGCGGCGTACGGAGGACGGGGCGGGCCTGATCCCGTGGCTGCACTGCCGGGAGGATCCGGTGGTCGCCGACGCGCTGCTGAGCCATGCCACGGCGGCTCTGTCGTCGGCGCCCGGGGGCCCGGGCCCGGTCGACGCGTTCCCGTTCGCCACCGCGCTCACCCAGGGCCTCGAAGGGCTGCCGATCGGCCATCGCCCCGTGACCCACGCCGCGTTGGAGCGTGCCGGGTACGCCGGGGAGCGTCTCTGGCGCTATATGCGCGCCGACCTGCCCCGCCCCGGTCTGCCCCGCGCCGAGGGCGTACGGGTCGGCCCCGCGCGGGACCGTGGGGCCTCGCGGCGGCTGGAGGTCGTACGGGACGGGCGGGCCGTGGCCGAGGCGGTGATCGGCCGCCCGGTGCAGGGCATCGGCGTCCTGTGGTGGATCGAGGTCGAGGAGGCGGCCCGGGGACGCGGCACCGGCCGCGCCCTGCTCGGCTCCGCGCTCGACGCGCTCGGCGGACTGGGCGCCACGCAGGCGGTCCTGTACGTGGACGACGACGAGCCCCCGGGCGGCGAGCGCGACCGGACGGCGGCCAACCGGCTGTACGAGTCGGCCGGGTTCGTGGAGGTCGACCACCTGTGGTCCTACGCCCTGGGGGGTTACGCCCCGCGGGATGCGGCCGCCGCCCAGGCCTGACGTCCTCGCCGTACACGTCATACGTATCAACGTGCGGCGGGCCCCTGGTCTGTGACCGCCCCCCGCGTGCGCTCGTCCTGCCGGGCGTCCTTCCGGGCCTCGTGGCGTGCGTAATGCCGGGCCACCCGGGCCCGGTTGCCACAGGACGGCTTGCACCACTCCTGGCGGCCGTGGCTCTTGATGAAGTACCGCACGCAGCGCGGCGCGTGGCAGGCCCGCAGCCGTTCGCGCTCCGGCCCGCCCAGGAAGTCCACCGCATCGCGTGCCAGGGCGGCGACCAGCCGTACGCCCGGATCGCCCTCGGCCGACAACAGCCGCGCCACGGGAGGCCCTTCGGCCGGCCAGTCCAGTTGCGGGACCACGGGCTCCCGGGCGGCGGCCGCGTTGAGGTGGGCCAGTGCCTCGGTGGCCGGCATCAGGCGGTGGGCGTCCGCCGGGCTGGGCGGGTCCGGGCTCACGACCCGCGCGAACAGGGCCCGGACGGCCCGCCGTACGCCGACGATGGCGTCCCTGAGCTCCGCGTCCACGACAAGGTCCCGGGTGGCGCACTTTCCGGCGGCCTGCTCCCCGGCGGCCTGCTCCCCGACAGTGAGCTCCCTGACAGCGAGCTCCCCGGCGACGACGGATTCCCCGGCGCCGAACTGCTCAGCATGCCGCTGGAGCCACCGTGCCGCCCCCCGGACCGTCTCCAGATCGTCGACGACGCCACCGTCCCCGTCGTGGCGGATGGTGCTCACCAGCTCCATGACGGGCCGCTGCTCCACCGATCGCCCCTTTCACCGCCCGCGGCTCTCGCCGCACCTGGCTCTCGCCGCACCCGGCCTCACCACCCCTGGCCATCCTCGACGCCCCCTTGAACTCTGTCCGCCCCCACTCTAGGTTCCTAATGGAAGAATGAAAATTAGCGTTAGACGATGGGGGATGGTCCGACATGTTGCTCGCCCAGATCAGCGATCTCCACCTGGACGGCAGTGAACGCGCCACGCACAGGGCGACCCGCGTCATGGAGTACCTGCGGGCCCTGCCCCGCCCCGTCGACGCGCTCCTGGTCACCGGAGACATCGCCGATCACGCGGCGGAGGCCGAGTACGAGGAGGCGGCCCGCGTCCTGGCCGCCCCCTTCCCCGTACTGGCCTGCCCCGGCAATCACGACGCCCGCCCGGCCTACCGCAAGGCCTTCCTCGGCGAGGCGCCCGAAGAGGGCCCCGTCAACCGGGTCCACCGGATCGCCGGAACCGTCATCCTGATGTGTGACTCCACCATCCCCGGCCGCGACGAGGGGCGCCTCGACGCGCAGACGCTCGCCTGGATCGACACCACGCTCACCGCGCTCCCGGACGGCGTCCCCGCGCTGATCGCCTTCCACCAGCCGCCCGTCGAGCTCCACCACCCGCTGCCCGACGCCGGGCGGCTGGAGGAGCCGGAGCGCCTGGCCGCCCTCCTCGACGCCCACCCGCAGGTCGTCGCCGTCCTCACCGGCCACGCCCACACGGCGGCCGCCTCGGCCTTCGCGGGCCGCCCCCTCATCGTCGGCCCCGCCGTCACCTGGACCCTGCGCATGCCCTGGGAGGGGGACCGCCCGGCCGACCGCGACCAGCCCCCGGGCCTCGCGTTCCACGTCCTGGGCGAGGACCGACGCCTGACGACACACTTCCGCGTCGTGCTCTGACGCCGTGCTCCGACAGGGCGCCGGACCCCGGGGGTTCCCGGGGCGCCGGACCCCGGGGCTTCCATGGCCCCCGCCCTCGACCCCGCCCCCGACCCCGACCCACCCACTCACCCACCCACCCACCCACCCACCAGCGCATAATCCCCGACCCCCCACGTGATCGTGTGCGATGATTTGCGCGCCACCCCCGGTCATCGGCAGTCCCGGACCGGCTGGTGCCCGCCCTCGCCCGTAGCGGCGGCACGCGGCGCGTACGACGCTCGTTCCCGCCCCACCGCACACATCGAACGCAGGCCACCGGGGTACGGGACAAGCCGATACAGCGCTGCTCGACCCAAGGACAGACAGCCATGACGACCGCCTCCCTGCCCCGGAAGTCCTCCCGCCCGGAAGCGGGCGCCCAGGACACCGCGCCGCTCCAGCACCACGGCCTCTTCCTGGAGCCCCGCTTCGCCCCGGGCCTGACCTCCCCGGACGAGGACGACGAGGAGCTGGACGCCGCGTACGACGCGCTGCCCGCGCCCACCACCTCCGCGCGGGAGCCGGAGCGCACCGCGAACCGCCGCCCGCGCCGCCGCTGACGGTCCGGTAGCATCGGCCCCATGTCCAGCCCCGAGTCCGACAGACTCCGCCCACCGGTGAACCGGTGGGCGAACTGCCGCTGAGCGTCGTCGGTCGACCCCCTTCCGGGTCACCGGCTTCCTCCGCCACGGCCGAGCCCCCCGCCGGATCACCGCGGGTACGGGCCGTTCCCACCCCGCGTACGCGCTGAAGTACCGCCACAGGTACTGCCGTACGCCGGTTTCGTGCCCCGGGCCAGTCCACGTGGACCCGGGCACTTCTCCGCACCGCACCACCTCGCCGGTTCTCGTCGTCCGGCGGCTTCACGCGGCCCGCATCCCCGCACTTCGGTACGTCTGTCCATCGACGCTTCCGTCAAGGGGTCTGCTTCCCATGCCACTTCCCTTCGCTGTCTACGCCCTCGGGCTCGCGGTCTTCGCCCAGGGCACCTCCGAGTTCATGCTGTCCGGCCTCGTCTCGTCCATCGCCGCCGACCTGAACGTCTCCCTCTCCGCCGCCGGTCTCCTCACCTCCTCCTTCGCTGTCGGGATGGTCATCGGCGCACCCCTGATGGCCCTCTTCAGCCGCTCCTGGCCCCGGCGCCGCGCGCTGCTGCTCTTCCTCGCGGTGTTCGTCGCGGTCCACATCGTGGGTGCGCTGACCCCGAGTTACGGAGTCCTCCTCGCCACCCGCTTCGTCGGGGCCCTCGCCAACGCGGGCTTCTGGGCAGTGGCGTTGGCGGCGGCGGTCTCGATGGTCCCGGACCGGTTGAGGGGCCGGGCCACCGCCGTGGTGGTCGGCGGGGTGACGATCGCCTGCGTGGTCGGCGTACCGGCCGGTGCGGTACTGGGGGAGCGGTGGGGGTGGCGGGCCGCGTTCTGGGCGGTCGCGTTGGTGTCGCTGCCCGCGTTCGTCGCGATCGTACGTACGGTGCCGGGCGGCGCACCGCGTGCCTACGGGGCGCCCGCCCCCGTACGAAAGGAACTCCGGGCACAGACCGAACTCCGGGCACAGACCGAACTCCAGGCACGGAACGAACTTCAGGTACCCCGGGTACGGGACGAACTCCGCCTCCTCACCGGCCCCCGCCTCCGCCCCACCCTGCTCACGATGGCCCTGGTCCAGGGAGCCACCTTCTGCACCTTCTCCTACCTGGAACCGCTCCTCACCCGCACGACGGGCCTCGGCACGGCCTGGGTACCCGCCGCGCTCGCGCTCTTCGGGGCGGGGGCGTTCCTGGGCGTCACGGTGGCGGGGCGGTACGCCGACCGCCGCCCGACGGCCTTCATCACGTACGGCATGACCGCCCTGACCCTCGGCTGGACCACCCTGGCCCTGACGGCGGCCGGCCCGCTCGCCGCCCTCGCCCTGATCCCGCTCCTGGGGATGCTCGCCTTCGGTACGGGCACGGCCCTGATCACCCGGGTCCTGGGCCTGGCTCCGGACGCCCCGACGCTCAGCGGGGCCTTCACCACGAGCGCGTTCAACCTGGGGGCGACGGTGGGCCCGTGGGCGGGCGGCCTGGCCCTGGACGCGGGGTTCGGCTACCGGGCACCGGTCTGGGTGAGCGCCCTGCTGATGGGCCTGGCGCTGCTCACCGCGAACTACGTTCGGTCCCGGGCGGGGTCGGACGGGACAGCCGGTTCCACCGGTTCCACCGGTTCAACCATCCCGGCTTGACCCTCACGTTGCGTGAGGCTGAAAGGTGGGGCGCATGAGCGACTACTACAACGCGTTCGAGACGAGTCCCGTTCCCGCACCCGGCCCGGATGCGGTCCCGCCGGAGCCGTTCCGTGGCATCTACGGCATGCCCGCGTTCGTGACGATCCCCACGAGCGATCTGGCGGCGTCGGTGGACTTCTGGGTACGGGGGCTCGGGTTCTTCGAACTGTTCAGCGTCCCCGGCACGATGGTGCATCTGCGCCGATGGGCGTTCCAGGACGTGCTTCTCGTCTCGGCGGCGCGCGTTCCGGAGCAGCCGCCGGCGATGAGCTTCAGTTTCGCGGGCGTGCTCAGCCAGGTGGATCCCCTGGCCGAGGCATGTCGTGCGCTGCGCCCGAACGCGGTCGACGGTCCACGGGACACCCCCTGGAACACCCGCGATGTGGAGGTGGTCACTCCCGAGAACGCACGGGTCGTCTTCACCGCGGCGAAGCCCTTCGATCCGGCCGGTCAGGAGGCGCGGAACCTTGCGGCCATGGGGATCACCCCGCCCGGCGACGGTCCGGGCGACCATGGGAAGCATGGCTGACACCACCGAAGCCGACGGACTGACCGTCGGCCAGGTCGCGAAGCGTCTGGACGTGACGGTCCGCGCGCTGCACCACTGGGACGAGACCGGACTGGCACGACCGTCGCTGCGCACGGCTGCCGGATACCGGCTCTACACCACTGACGATCTGGAACGCCTGCACCGGATCGTCGTCTACCGGGAGCTCGGTCTCGGCCTGGACAGGATCCGCGCCGTTCTGGACGATTCGACTGCGGATGTGCCCGGCGCACTGCGCGCGCAGCGCGACCAGGTCGCCGAACGGATCGACCGCCTCCAGCGGCTCGGCGCCGGACTGGACCGGATGATCGAGGCCCACGAGCGCGGCCTGCTGCTGACCGTCGAGCAGCAGGCCGCGATCTTCGGCCCCCGGTGGGACCCGGACGGTCCTGCCCAAGCCCGTCGGCGCTACGGAGACACGACGCAATGGCGGCAGTACGCCGAACGCTCGGCCTCTCGAGGCCCGGAGGAATGGCAGGCCATCGCCGACGACATCGCAGGCTTCGACCGCGCCCTCGGGGATGCGATGGACACCGGCGTCACCCCCGGCAGCCCGGAAGCGCATCAACTCGTCGAGCGGCACCGCGAAGTCTTCGCTTCGCACTTTCCCCTCACGAGACAGATGCAGGTCTGTCTCGGCCGCATGTATGAGGACGATCCGGGATTCGCTGCCCACTACGACGGCATCCGCCCCGGCCTCGCCACGTGGTTCCGCCGCATCATCGACGCCGACGCGCGCGCCCATGGCATCGACCCCGACACGGCGACCTGGGACGAGGGTGCCGCTGAGACCGAACCTGGTTCAGACAGCACAGCGGCACCGGGGTGACGACGGGACGCCGAGGGCCAGGTAAGTGAGAGGCCGTACGGTCCACTCGATGTGCCGCCCCTTGCGGAGCATCAACGTGAACCCGCAGCTCTCCCCCCGGTGCAGCGCCCCGAGAGCCTGCACCCAGCCACCTTGGTCGGCCCAGTAGAGGGCCCGCCCGGCTTCGTGCGGGGTCAGCCCGAGAACGTGGCTGGAGCGGAGCTGGACGCGCAGGATACGGATGGCGTCGCGGGGGTTGGCGAGGAGCCGGAGATCGACCGGCTCGGGGACGAACCCGTTGGCGGGCCCGTACCGCAGGACCTCGAACCGGAACCCGCGCTGCCGCTGAGCCTGTACGGGGGTGGAGGTGCGGGGAGAAGTGCGCATGGTCGACCGTCCGATCGCAGCGTCCGGGACACCGGGCACCTCGACAGGGCGGCCCGGTCCAACTGCGGTGACCGTAACGTCACGCGCCGCTACGGCGCAACCATGTTCCGGAACAAAAATGCTGGCTCATACGTGCGAAGGCCCTCCACCGTGGGGTGGAGGGCCTTCGTAGCGTGGGGTTCGGGACGCCCTACTGGGCGAAGTGGTCGAACTCGCCTGCCTTGACACCCTTGATGAACGCGGCGAACTTCTCGCGCGAGGTGACGGCCACGGCGCCGGGATCGTCGCTCTCGCGCATGAGGATCTGACCGGCGTTCTCGGTGATCTCCACGCACTGTTCCTGCGAGCCGGAGAAGGTGGACTTCTGCCACTCAAGTGCTTCGTTCATGCAGGGAATTCTCACATATCCCGTGCGAGGTGATGGATGAAGCTCCGTGACTCTGCCGGGTCCAGGGACGCTGTTCGGGCGAGGTCGAGCCACAGGCGGAAGCGGTGCAAATCCGCCTCCGCATCCAGGTAGACGCTGCGGATGGGGGCATCGATGTGCACCGTGTCGAGCTGGGGTACGACGCCACCCGTATACAGGGCGGTGTGGGTCATGTCCACATCCTGCTCACTGGAGAACGTGATGACGCGCAGGGAGACGTTGGGCCGGTCCGCTTCTTCCAGCAGGTGTTCCAACTGGGCGCGGGCGACCTTGCGTCCGCCCACTCGCATCCGCAACGCCGCCTCGTGCACGATGGGTGCGAACTCCGGAGGCTCGTCCCGATCGAGAATGGTCGCCCTCCGCATGCGGTGCTCCACCCGGGCCTCCACCTCGTCCTCGGGCAGCTTGGGCAGCGCCAACCCGAACATCGCCCGCGCGTAATCGGGTGTCTGGAGCAGCCCCGGCATGGTCACCGGCTGGAGGCTCCGCATATAGCGCGCATGGTGCTCCAGCTCCGCGATGTCCAGGAATCCGGGCGGCAGCACCCCGCGGTACTCGTCCCACCAGAACTGGCCCCGGTGCTCACGGGATATCGCGCACAAGGCGTCGATCAGCGCCTCGTCGTCGCAGGCGTAGAAGCTCGCGAGCCGGCGGATGCGCTCCTCGCCGATGCCGCTCCGTCCGGCCTCGATGTTGCTGATCCTGGCCTGGTCGGTCGAGATGCGCCCGGCGGCCTCCCGGGCGGTCTTGCCCGCGCGCTCCCGGAGCTTCCTCAGTTCGGCGCCCAGGCGGGCCTGGCGCGCGGTCGGGTTGTCCCTTGGTGGCATGTCACCTTCCCCTGTCTGCGCGTGCAGTGTCGCAGGGCTTTCGGCGGATCGCGACGAGGTCACCCACAAGGGTGAATAGGTGGGGCGCATTCTTGTTCCGGGCCATTTATTGACCCTAGCCTGCCCATGAGACCGACGCGCCGGGTATCGACGCCGAAGTGCAGCCGTACGCAGGGGCCTTGACCGGTACCTGTATGCGGCCGGAGCCACGGCAGCCGAGAACGAAATGGCGCACCCATCGACTCTGGCTCACGTAGGGAGACCCCCATGCCGGCCGTCATCGCGCCACCCGCCCCCTTTCCGCGCATCCCCGAACCCTGCGAGGGCTACCAGCTCGCGATGCCCAACTCGCCCGCCGCCGCGAAGATCGTGCGGGACTTCGTCGGAACGCTGCTCCGGACCGGCGCGCACCCCGGACTCGCGGACGATGCCCGGCTCTGCGTGAGTGAGCTGGTCTCCAACGTGTACTGCCACACGCGTTCGGAGCTGGTCCGGGTCGAGGTCATGGTGGACCGGGACCAGGTCGCGGTCCACGTCACGGACGACGGCCTGGGCCCCCTGCCGAAACCGGCGGCCCGCCCCGAAGGCGAAGGCGGACGCGGGTTCCTGGTCGTCGACGGCCTGGCCACCAGCTGGGGGAGCAGCACGCGCCAGGAGAACACCCGGCGGACCCGGACGGTCTGGTTCGTCCTCACGGAACCGGGCCGGGACACCGTGGCGGAAGCCGACGCCGATCCCGTACGGGTGACGAGGTGAATGGCGTGATTCCCGCCGTCGCCGGGGCGGCGGCCCGGGGGTTCCCGGCCCGCACCACAGGCACGGCGGGCCGACCCGCAGCGGCACCAGTCCCCGTACCGTAAGAGATCGGCCAAACGCACCTTTCCGCAGGTCAAACGTGCGGCCGCGAGTTTCTACCCGAGAGGGTGACACGGCGTGGCGCAGGCGCGTACGAGCGTCGGAGGCGCGGCCATGATGTGCGGGCCCCCGCACCCCCGCCGCAGTCTCCGTGCCCGTGTCCGTCGGGCCGCTGCGGCCTGTGCGCGGGCGGAGGAGCGACACAGTGTCCGGACAGCAGGGCGAGAGCGCGGAGCAGTCCATCGGCGCGTTCACGCTGGCGGGTGCGCCGCGGGCCACGGCGGCCGGCGGGGGTACGGTCCCGCGCGCCGACGAGGAGTGGGTCCTGCCGGGCGGCTTCGCCCGGGTCTACTACGGGAACGGCAACCGGGGCATCGTACGGCCGGTGCTCATGGCGGACGGGTTCAACCTGGGGCGCAGCGATCTCGACGCGCTCTACCTCGGGCTGGAGGCGGACTTCCCGCTCATCGGCTCCCTGAAGCAGCGGGGCCGAGACGTCATCCTGGTCGGCTTCGACGAGCGCAGCGCCTCCGTCCTGGACAACGCGCGGACCGTCACCGACGCCATCCTGCGCACCAACGCCTCACAGCTGGGCGACGCGCGGCTGACGGTCGGCGGCTTCAGCATGGGCGGGCTCGTCACCCGTTACGCGCTGGCGCGGCTGGAGCACCAGCGGATGGACCACCGCACCGGGCTCTACTTCTCCTACGACAGCCCGCACCGGGGTGCCGTCGTCCCGATCGGGCTCCAGGCGTTCGCGCACTTCATCCCGGTGCCCAACGACTTCGCGAAGCAGATGAACAGCGCCGCCGCACGGCAGATGCTGTGGCGCCACTACAACAGCCAGGACGGCACCATCGGGGTGGACCCGGAGCGGGAGAAGTTCCTGGGCGCGCTGCGGGACGTCGGCGGCTGGCCCCGGATTCCCCGGCTGATCGCCGTGGCCAACGGCCGGGGCGACGGGCAGGGGATCGACGTGCCGCCCGGTCAGACCGCGTTGGCGTCCACCGGTGACCGGGTCTACCCGGGTACGAAGCTGCTGACCCAGGCCGAGGGGCACGAGGTCGTCGTCGCGGAGCTGAAGCGGCTCTTCCCGAAGGCGGAGAAGACGATCCGGACGAGCGGGTTCCCGGCGCTCGACGGCGCCCCGGGCGGCACGCTGGGCTCGTACCGGATTCTCGCCTCCGCGCTGGAGAAGGCCGGTGCGACGGTGGACCTGCGCCACCCGGATGTCTGTTTCGTGCCCACGGTCAGCGCGGTGGCCGTCCGGGACCTCGACCGGCCCGAGGACCTGTACGCGAACATCGACGACCTCCCGCCGGACGAGAGCGAACTGGACGACTTCCTCTGCTCGTCCGGGACCACCGGGCACACGGCCATCACCGAGGAGCTGTGCACCTGGCTGCTGGACCGGCTGCCGCACTGAGCCGAGCACGGCCCGAGGGCCCGTCACTCCCGAGCGGGGGAGCGGCGGGCCCTCGGGCCGTGCTGCGAGGCGCTTGTGAATCAGAGAACGCGGACCGCGCCCGTCGGCCGGTCGTAGTCCATGGAGCGCTGGACCGTGCCGGTGCTGGAGTTCTGCGCGCCGACGAACTGGCCGCCGCCCACGTAGATCGCCACGTGGTACGCGCTGCCCGCGGCGCCCCAGTACAGGATGTCGCCGGGCTGGAGGGCGTTCAGGGAGACCTGGGTGCCGGCCGTCGACTGGGCCTGCGAGACGCGGGGGAGGTCGATGCCCACCGAGCGGTACGCGGCCTGGACCAGGCCGGAGCAGTCCCACGCGTTGGGGCCGGTGCCACCGGCCACGTACGCGTCGCCGACCTGGGCCTTGGCGAAGGCGACGATGGCTCCGGCGGAGCCCGAGGCGTTCGACGAGGGGGCCGGGGCCGCCGAGGGGGCGGAGGCCGGGGCCGAGTTGCCCGAGGAGGAGCCCGTGGAGGCGGTGGCGGGGGCGCTGAGCGTCGTGCGCTCGGCGGTGCGGGAGGCGCGCTCGGTGCGCTCCTGGGCCTCGGCCTCCGCGCGGGCCTCGGCGGCGGCTTCGGCCTTCTTCTTGGCCTCGGCCTTGCGGACCGCCTCGGCCTTGGCCTTCTTGGCCTCCTTCGCAGCGCTCTTGGCGGCGGCGGCCTCGTGGGCCTGCGCCTCCAGGTCGAGAGCGATCTGCTGGGTGGCCTCGGCGGAGGCGGCGACGGCGGCGGAGAGCCCGGCGGTGATGGTGGGCATCTCGATGGTCTGGGTGACCGGTTCGGCCTGTGCCTCGGCCTGCGCCGGGCCCGCGGCACCCGCGACCGCGATGGTGCTGAGGACGCCACCGGCAACTCCGGCTCGCAGCGCCGACTTCGAGGCGCGCTGGCGGGGCTTCCGGTGGCTGGGTATGTGAGCGGTGTGGGACATGGGTACTAGCGCTATCAGGGCTGTAGGGGTCCCATCAAGAAACGTGTGTTGCGACACAGTTACGTTCGGAATCTGTGAATCCGCTTTCCGTGCGCCTTTATTGACGCCGTAACGGGCAAAACGGGCATGAGTGATCAGGGCCGTGATCTCTGCCTTTCGGTAATACGCCCGAATTGCCCGCTGCTTACCATCCGTTCACACCGATGGCCAAGCCCGGTTTCCGCGCGACCCGCGCCCGGTGACGCAGGTCACAGCGTGGGTCTCGGGTGAGCGGCAACCCTCGCGCCCGCGGGCGGCGTCCGCTCCGCTTCGACGGCGGGCGCCCCGCCACCCCTCCGGCGGGCCCGCGTGCAAGTCCCCGGGCGGGCCCGCGTGCGAGCCCTCCGGGGTTCCGTGCGCGCGATCCGGGAGTCGACGCACGCGCGATCCGGAAGTCGACGCACGCGCGATCCGGGAGCCGGTGCACGCGCGATCCGGAAGTTCGTGAATGCGCGCACATGTCCCCTTCGGTCCTCGCCGCCCCTCGTCCGGGTGAGGGTGATCGGCGACCGGTGCCCTTATCACCCCGTCGCGGTCCACCGCCAATTTGCTTGTAATGGCCGTCCATTGATAGCGCCGCACGTCTTTGACCAGCGGTAACACCGATGAATGTCACGTCTCGTGATCACTCGGCCGCTTCGCGTATGAAGATCACCGCTCATACGACTTCATGATCCTTCGTCAGGTGGTGGAGATCACAAAGACGTTGTCGTACCCCGTGTCGCAGATCACAGGGGGACGGGCATAGGATGCGGGGCAGTCGGGCTTGTGAACTGCCTCACATGTGCACGATCTTGGTGAGGTGGCGAGCCGGTCGCCCGATGCGGTCCAACGGTCAAGGACGACTGGAAGGAGCGAGGAGCGTGAATGCCTACGCGCCCATCCTCGTGCTCGGCGCCCTGGGGGCAGGGTTTGCGATCTTCTCCGTGGTCATGGCCACGCTTATCGGCCCCAGGCGGTACAACCGGGCAAAGCTCGAAGCGTACGAGTGCGGTATCGAACCCACGCCGACACCGGCCGGAGGTGGCCGCTTCCCCATCAAGTACTACCTGACGGCGATGCTTTTCATCGTCTTCGACATCGAGATCATCTTCCTCTATCCCTGGGCGGTCTCCTTCGACGCCCTCGGGATCTTCGGGCTCGTGGAGATGCTGCTCTTCGTGCTCACCGTCTTCGTCGCCTACGCGTATGTCTGGCGTCGCGGCGGCCTGGAATGGGACTAAGGGGCTGAGGGGCACACCATGGGACTCGAAGAGAAGCTGCCCAGCGGCTTCGTGCTGACCACGGTCGAACAGGCCGCCGGCTGGGTGCGGAAGTCCTCCGTCTTCCCGGCCACGTTCGGCCTCGCCTGCTGCGCCATCGAGATGATGACGACAGGTGCGGGCCGCTACGACCTGGCCCGGTTCGGGATGGAGGTCTTCCGCGGATCGCCGCGCCAGGCGGACCTGATGATCGTCGCCGGACGGGTCAGCCAGAAGATGGCGCCCGTCCTGCGGCAGGTCTACGACCAGATGCCGAACCCCAAGTGGGTCATCTCCATGGGGGTTTGCGCATCATCGGGCGGAATGTTCAACAATTACGCCATTGTGCAGGGTGTTGATCACATTGTCCCGGTCGATATCTATTTGCCGGGATGCCCGCCGCGTCCCGAAATGCTGCTGGACGCCATTCTCAAGCTCCACCAGAAGATCCAGGACGGCAAGCTCGGCGTCAACGCGGAGGAAGCCGCCCGCGAGGCGGAGGAAGCGGCCCTCAACGCGCTGCCCCTGATCGAGATGAAGGGGCTCCTGCGGTGAGCGACAACACCCACGGCGAGGGGCGGAACGGCAACTCCGTACCCGCCCCGCGCGACACCGGCGGCGAGGTCATCCGCGTACGCAAGGGCATGTTCGGCGCCAACAACGGCGGCGACACCTCCGGCTACGGCGGCCTCGTCCGCACCATCACGTTCCCGGGCGCCTCCTCCCGGCCCTACGGGGGGTGGTTCGACGAGGTGGCCGACGAGCTCGAAGGGGCCCTGGAGGAGCAGGACCTGCTCCCCGAGAACGCCATCGAGCGCACCGTCGTCGACCGCGACGAGCTCACCTTCCACATCGCCCGCGAGCACCTGGTCCAGGTCGCCCGCACCCTGCGCGACGACCCCGCCCTGCGCTTCGAGCTCTGTACGGGCGTCAGCGGCGTCCACTTCCTCGGCGACAAGGGCCGCGAGCTGCACGCCGTCTACCACCTGCGGTCCCTCACCCACGGCCGGATCATCCGGCTGGAGGTCTCCGCCCCGGACAGCGACCCGCACATCCCGTCCCTCGTCGAGGTCTATCCGACCAACGACTGGCACGAGCGCGAGGCGTACGACTTCTTCGGGCTCATCTTCGACGGGCACCCGGCCCTGACCCGGATCATGATGCCGGACGACTGGCAGGGCTTCCCGCAGCGCAAGGACTACCCGCTCGGCGGCATCGCCGTCGAGTACAAGGGCGCCCAGATCCCGGCTCCGGACCAGCGGAGGTCGTACTCCTGATGACCACTCCCCACGCGACACCCCGAGCGACCACCGAGGGGACTGTATATACAGTCACCGGCGGCGACTGGGACGAGGTCGTCGAATCCGCAGCCAAGTCCGACGACGAACGCATCATCGTCAACATGGGTCCTCAGCACCCGTCCACACACGGCGTGCTGCGGCTGATCCTGGAGATCGACGGCGAGACCGTCACCGAGGCCCGCTGCGGCATCGGCTACCTCCACACCGGTATCGAGAAGAACCTCGAATTCCGCAACTGGACCCAGGGCACCACGTTCGTCACGCGGATGGACTACCTGACGCCGTTCTTCAACGAGACGGCGTACTGCCTGGGCGTCGAGAAGCTTCTCGGCATCGAGGACCAGATCCCCGACCGGGCCACGATCATCCGCGTGCTCCTGATGGAGCTCAACCGGATCTCCTCGCACATGGTCTGTATCGCCACCGGCGGTATGGAGCTGGGCGCGACCACGATCATGATCTACGGTCTCCGCGACCGTGAACTGGTCCTCGACCTCTTCGAGCTGATCACCGGCCTCCGGATGAACCACGCGTTCGTCCGCCCCGGCGGCCTCGCCCAGGACCTGCCGCCGGGCGCGGTCGACGCACTGCGCGAGTTCATCAGGACCATGAAGAAGAACCTGCCGGAGTACGACAAGCTCGCCACCGGCAACCCCATCTTCAAGGCCCGTATGAAGGACGTCGGCTACCTCGACCTCACCGGTTGCGTGGCGCTCGGCGTCACCGGGCCGGTGCTGCGCTCCGCCGGACTCCCGCACGACCTGCGCAAGAGCGACCCCTACTGCGGCTACGACACCTACGACTTCGAAGTGCCGACCGCCGACACCTGCGACTCCTACGGACGCTTCCTGATCCGCATGGACGAGATGCGCGAGTCGCTCCGGATCATCGAGCAGTGCCTGGAGCGGCTGGAGCCGGGTCCGGTCATGGTCGCCGACAAGAAGATCGCCTGGCCCGCCCAGCTCGCCCTCGGCGCGGACGGACTCGGCAACTCGCTCGACCACATCAGGAACATCATGGGCACCTCCATGGAGGCCCTGATCCACCACTTCAAGCTGGTGACCGAAGGGTTCCGGGTCCCGGCCGGGCAGGCGTACACCGCCGTCGAGTCCCCCAAGGGCGAACTCGGCGCGCATGTCGTCTCCGACGGCGGAACCCGCCCCTACCGGGTCCACTTCCGGGACCCGTCCTTCACCAATCTGCAAGCCATGGCGGCGATGTGCGAGGGCGGCCAGGTCGCCGACGTGATCGTCGCCGTCGCGTCCATCGACCCCGTGATGGGAGGCGTCGACCGGTGACCGCAAACCAAGAGGTCAGTCTGGGGATGCCGCAGCTCCCCGCCCCCGCCTACCCGGCCGACGTGCGCGCCCGGCTCGACGCGGACGCGAAGGAGGTGATCGCCCGCTACCCGGGAAGCCGCTCCGCACTGCTGCCGCTCCTCCACCTCGTACAGTCCGAGGAGGGGTACGTCTCCCGTACGGGGATGGCCTTCTGTGCCGAGACCCTCGACCTCACCACCGCCGAGGTCACGGCCGTCGCGACCTTCTACTCCATGTACCGGCGCAGGCCCAGCGGTGACTACCAGGTCGGGGTCTGCACCAACACCCTGTGCGCGGTCATGGGCGGCGACGCCATCTTCGACACGCTCAAGGAGCACCTCGGCGTCGGCAACAACGAGACGACCGAGGACGGCAAGGTCACGCTGGAGCACATCGAGTGCAACGCGGCCTGTGACTTCGCGCCCGTCGTGATGGTGAACTGGGAGTTCTTCGACAACCAGACGCCCGAGAGCGCCACCCGGCTCGTGGACGACCTGATCGCCGGGCGGACCGTCGAGCCCACCCGTGGCGCCCCGCTCTGCTCCTACAAGGAGACCGCCCGCATCCTGGCCGGCTTCCCCGACGAGCGCCCCGGCGCCGTCGAGGCCACGGGTGGCGCGGGCCCTGCCTCCCTCGTCGGGCTCAAGCTCGCCAAGGGCGAGGGACTGCCGAAGGCCCGGGTCGTCGCCCCGCGCGACGGACAGCCCAAGGGTGAGCAGCCGCACGACCCTTCGCCGTCCGAGCACCTCAGCTCGCACGACGCACCGCAGCAGACCTCGGCCTCCGACCCGGAGCACCCGGCCGGGCCCACCGCCGAGGAGGGGGAGTGATGACCTTGGCCGCCGAGATCGACCACAACGGGACGAGCCCCGAGAAGCTGCTCGCCCCCGTCCTCTCCTCCTTCTGGGACCAGCCCGAGTCCTGGACCCTGGAGACCTACCGCCGCCACGAGGGGTACGAGGGACTGCGCAAGGCCCTCGCCATGGACCCCGACGACCTCATCGCGTACGTCAAGGACTCCGGTCTGCGCGGACGCGGGGGCGCCGGGTTCCCCACCGGGATGAAGTGGCAGTTCATCCCGCAGGGAGACGGCAAACCGCACTATCTAGTTGTCAACGCCGACGAGTCGGAGCCGGGGACCTGCAAGGACATCCCGCTCCTCTTCGCGAACCCGCATAGCCTCATCGAGGGCATCGTGATCGCCTGTTACGCGATCCGTTCGTCGCACGCGTTCATCTACTTGCGCGGTGAGGTCGTCCCCGTGCTGCGACGACTGCACGAGGCCGTACGAGAGGCGTACGAGGCGGGTTATCTGGGGACGAACATCCTGGGTTCAGGGCTCGATCTGGAACTCACGGTGCACGCAGGTGCCGGCGCGTACATCTGTGGTGAGGAAACCGCGCTGCTCGACTCTCTCGAAGGACGGCGTGGACAGCCCCGGCTGCGGCCCCCTTTCCCTGCGGTCGCCGGTCTGTACGCCTGCCCCACTGTGGTGAACAACGTCGAGTCCATCGCCTCGGTTCCCGCGATCCTGAACAAGGGCAAGGACTGGTTCAAGTCGATGGGCAGCGAGAAGTCCCCGGGCTTCACGCTCTACTCGCTCAGCGGCCATGTCACCAGCCCCGGCCAGTACGAGGCCCCGCTCGGCATCACGCTGCGTCAGCTCCTCGACATGAGCGGCGGGATGCGGGCCGGTCACCGCCTCAAGTTCTGGACCCCGGGCGGCTCCTCCACCCCGATGTTCACCGACGAGCACCTCGACGTACCCCTCGATTACGAGGGCGTCGGCGCCGCCGGGTCCATGCTCGGCACGAAGGCGCTGCAGTGCTTCGACGAGACGACCTGCGTGGTACGGGCCGTCACCCGCTGGACCGAGTTCTACGCCCACGAGTCCTGCGGCAAGTGCACGCCGTGCCGTGAAGGGACGTACTGGCTGGTCCAGTTGCTCCGTGACATCGAGGCGGGCAAGGGCCAGATGTCCGACCTGGACAAGCTCAACGACATCGCCGACAACATCAACGGCAAGTCGTTCTGTGCGCTCGGCGACGGTGCCGCCTCGCCGATCTTCTCCTCGCTCAAGTACTTCCGCGAGGAGTACGAACAGCACATCACGGGCAAGGGCTGCCCCTTCGATCCCGCGAAATCCACGGCCTGGGCCGACGACAAGAACGTCGACGGCAAGAACGCTCACCGGGGGGTGAACGCATGACAGTCACCACGAGTGCGCCCTCCGGGGGCGGCGAGGCGGCCATCCCGCCCGAGGACCTGGTCACGCTGACCATCGACGGCATCGAGATCAGCGTCCCCAAGGGGACCCTGGTCATCCGGGCCGCCGAACTCCTCGGCATCGAGATCCCGCGCTTCTGCGACCACCCGCTCCTCGACCCGGCCGGTGCCTGCCGCCAGTGCATCGTCGAGGTCGAGGGCCAGCGCAAGCCGATGGCCTCCTGCACGATCACCTGTACTGACGGCATGGTCGTCAAGTCGCAGATCACCTCTCCTGTCGCCGAGAAGGCGCAGAAGGGTGTGATGGAGCTGCTGCTGATCAACCACCCACTGGACTGCCCCGTCTGCGACAAGGGCGGCGAGTGCCCGCTCCAGAACCAGGCGATGTCCCACGGTGGCGCCGACTCCCGCTTCGACGGCAAGAAGCGGACCTTCGAGAAGCCCGTCCCGATCTCCACCCAGGTGCTGCTGGACCGTGAGCGGTGCGTGCTCTGCGCGCGCTGCACCCGGTTCTCCAACCAGGTGGCGGGCGACCCGATGATCGAGCTGATCGAGCGCGGCGCCCTCCAGCAGGTCGGTACCGGCGAGGGCGACCCCTTCGAGTCGTACTTCTCCGGCAACACCATCCAGATCTGCCCGGTCGGGGCGCTGACCTCGGCGGCGTACCGCTTCCGCTCCCGCCCCTTCGACCTGGTCTCCACCCCCTCGGTGTGCGAGCAGTGCTCCGGCGGCTGCGGGATGCGCACCGACCACCGGCGCGGCAAGGTCATGCGGCGCCTCGCGGCCAACGAGCCCGAGGTCAACGAGGAGTGGATCTGCGACAAGGGGAGGTTCGGCTTCCGCTACGCCCAGCAGCGCGACCGCCTCACCACCCCGCTGGTCCGCAACGCCGACGGCGTCCTGGAACCGGCGAGCTGGCCCGAGGCGCTGGAGGCGGCGGCCGCCGGACTGCTCGCGGCCCGGGGCCGTACCGGTGTCCTGACCGGTGGCCGACTGACCGTCGAGGACTCCTACGCGTACAGCAAGTTCGCCCGGGTCGCTCTCGACACCAATGACATCGACTTCCGCTCGCGGGTCCACAGTGGCGAGGAGGCCGACTTCCTGGCCGCCCGTGTCGCCGGGCGCGGCCGGGACCTGGACGGCGAGGGGGTCACGTACTCCGCGCTGGAGAAGGCCCCCGCGGTCCTGCTCGTCGGGTTCGAGTCGGAGGAGGAGGCCCCCGGTGTCTTCCTCAGGTTGCGCAAGGCCCACCGCAAGAGCGGTCAGAAGACCTTCGCGCTCGCCTCGCACGCCACGCGCGGCCTGGTGAAGGCGGGCGGCACGCTGCTGCCCGCCGCGCCCGGTACGGAGACCGAGTGGCTGGACGCGCTCGCGGGCGGGGTCGGTCTGGAGGCCGAAGGGGATGCCGCCGCCGAGGCGTTGCGCGGTGAGCACTCCCTGATCATCGTCGGTGAGCGGCTCGCGGGTGTGCCCGGCGCACTCTCCGCCGCCGTCCGTACCGCCGCCGCGACCGGCGCACGCCTGGTGTGGATTCCGCGCCGGGCGGGCGACCGGGGCGCGGTGGAGGCGGGCGCGCTCCCCACCCTGCTGCCCGGCGGCCGTCCGGCCACCGATCCGCGGGCCCGGGACGAGGTGGCCGCCGTCTGGCGCGTCGCCGAACTGCCCTCCCGCCACGGCCGTGACACCGGCCAGATCATCGAGGCCGCCGCCACCGGCGAACTGGGCGCGCTGCTCGTCGCCGGGGTCGGCGTGGAGGACCTGCCCGACCCGGCGCGGGCGATCGAGGCGCTGGACGAGGTCGGGTTCCTGGTCTCGCTGGAGCTGCGGCCGAGCGAGGTGACCGCCCGGGCCGACGTGGTCTTCCCGGTCGCCGCCGTCGCGGAGAAGTCCGGCACCTTCCTCAACTGGGAGGGCCGGGTCCGGATGTTCCAGGCGGCGCTGAAGCCGGAACAGATGCCCCGGACGCTCTCGCCGGTCGACTCCCGCGTGCTGCACATGCTGGCCGACGCCATGGACGTCCACTTCGCGCTGCCCGACCTGACCGCCGTCCGCCGCGAGCTGGACCGGCTCGGCGGCTGGGAGGGCGGCCACGCGGACGACCCGCGCGAACCGGCGCAGCCGCTGCCCCGGCCCGGCGACGGCGAGGCGGTCCTCGCGGGCCACCGGATGCTGCTCGACCTCGGCCGGCTCCAGGAGGGCGACACCGCGCTCGCCGGAACCCGGCACGCGGCCGTCGCCCGGCTCTCCGCCACCACGGCCACCGAGACCGGCGTCAAGGACGGCGACCTGCTCGCCGTCACCGGCCCCACCGGCACCGTCGAACTCCCCCTCCAGGTCACCGACATGCCGGACCGCGTGGTCTGGGTGCCGCTGAACTCGGTGGGACGCGGCATCCCCGCCGACACCGGTGCGAACCCCGGGGGCCTGGTACGGATCAGCCCCGCCGCCGTACCGGCTGCTCCCGTCGAACCATCGGAGGTACGAGCGTGACTGGCCTCACCGCACTCACGACGGCGCCCGGGGGTGCCGTCCTCGCCGCCGAGGATCTCTCGATGTTCGGCACCGACCCCTGGTGGCTGGTGCTCGTCAAGGCGGTCTTCTGCTTCGCGTTCCTGATGCTGGTCGTGCTCTTCTCCATCGTGTGGGAGCGCAAGGTCGTCGCCTGGATGCAGCTGCGGATCGGCCCCAACCGGCACGGCCCCTGGGGACTGCTCCAGTCGCTCGCCGACGGCGTCAAACTGATGCTGAAAGAAGACGTCATCGTCAAGCGCGCGGACAAGGCGGTCTACATCCTCGCGCCGATCCTCGCGGCGATCCCCGCCTTCATGGCGGTCGCGGTCATCCCCTTCGGCCCGGCGGGCAACGAGGTCTCGATCTTCGGCACCCGTACGACGATGCAGCTCACCGACCTGCCGATCGCCGCGCTCTACATCCTCGCCGTCGGTGCGGTCGGGGTGTACGGGTTCGTGCTCGGCGGCTGGTCCTCGGGCTCGACGTACCCGCTGCTCGGCGGGATCCGCTCGTGCGCCCAGATGATCAGCTACGAGATCGCCATGGGCGCCGCGTTCGCCTCGGTCTTCCTCTACTCCGGGTCGATGTCGACCTCCACGATCGTGGAGTCGCAGGCGGACCGGTGGTACATCATCCTGCTGCCGATGTCCTTCCTCATCTACATGGTGACGATGGTCGGGGAGGCCAGCCGGGCCCCGTTCGACATGCCGGAGTCCGAGGGCGACCTCGTCGGCGGCTTCAACACCGAGTACAGCTCCATCAAGTTCGCGATGTTCATGCTCGCCGAGTACATCCACATGGTGACCGTGTCGATGATCGCGGTGACGCTGTTCCTCGGCGGCTGGCGGGCCCCGTACCCGATCTCCGCGTTCTGGGAGGGGGCGAACCACGGCTGGTGGCCGATGCTCTGGTTCTTCCTCAAGCTCCAGGCGCTGATCTTCTTCTTCATCTGGCTGCGCGGCACCCTGCCACGCGTCCGCTACGACCAGCTGATGAAGCTCGGCTGGAAGGTCCTGATCCCGGTCTCCGTGGGCTGGCTGATGCTCGTCGCCACCGTCCGCGCGCTGCGGAACGAGGGCTACGACTTCTCCCGGATCGTGCTGTACGTCGGCGGGGCGGTGCTCGCGATCCTGCTGATCTCCCTGGTCGTCGACATGTTCCGCGACCGCAGGCTCAGGGCCCAGGAGGCGGAGGCCGGACCGGAGCCCGCCTTCGACCCGATGGCGGGCGGGTTCCCGGTGCCACCGCTGCCCGGACAGACCCTGCCGCCGGTCCCCAGGCGCGTACCACGACGGGAGCGGGAGCTCGTTGTCAGTGGTGGGTCGGATACTCAGAGTGACGGAAACGTGAGTGACGGAAAGGAGGCCGGCGGTGTCTGAGAAACCAGAGCTCACGGGCTCATCGGGATCCGCTGGGTCCTCGGGGGAATCGGGATCGGCGGGGGAGAAGTTCCAGAACCCCGTGGCCGGCTTCGGCGTGACCTTCAAGGCCATGTTCAAGAAGCGGCTGACCGAGCAGTACCCGGAGACGCCGAAGGTGACGGCGCCCCGCTTCCACGGCCGCCACCAGCTCAACCGCCACCCGGACGGACTGGAGAAGTGCGTCGGCTGCGAGCTGTGCGCCTGGGCGTGTCCGGCGGACGCCATCTACGTGGAGGGCGCGGACAACACCGAGGAGGAGCGCTACTCCCCGGGCGAGCGATACGGCCGCGTCTACCAGATCAACTACGCGCGCTGCATCCTGTGCGGACTCTGCATCGAGGCCTGTCCCACCCGGGCGCTGACGATGACGAACGAGTTCGAGCTCGCCAACACCACCCGCGAGAGCCTCATCTACACCAAGGACGAGCTGCTCGCGGGCCTGGAGGAAGGCATGGTCGACAGCCCGCACGCGATCTTCCCGGGCATGGACGAACAGGACTACTACCGGGGCCTGGTCACCGAGGCCGCCCCCGGTACGGTGCCGCAGCCGGCGCTCTCCAAGGGCGAGCAGAAGCCCGACGAGTCCGCCGGAGCCACCGGCGTACAGCAGGGCAGGGGGGCAGGCGCATGAACGTGATCGCCGCGGCCTCCACCACCTCGACCGGTGAGGCCGTCCAGTTCTGGATCCTGGGGACCGTCGCCGTGATCGGCGCGCTGGCCACGATCCTGCTGAAGAAGTCCGTGCACAGCGCCCTGGCGCTCGCCGGGACCATGGTCGTCCTGGCCGTCTTCTACCTCGCCAACGGCGCCTATTTCCTCGGCATCGTCCAGATCATCGTCTACACGGGCGCGATCATGATGCTCTTCCTCTTCGTCGTGATGCTCGTCGGCGTCACGGCGGCGGACTCCCTGAAGGAGACCCTCAAGGGGCAGCGCTGGCTGGCCCTGGGCTGCGGCCTCGGCTTCGGCATCCTGCTGATCGCGGGCATCGGCAACGCGTCGCTGTCCACCTTCAACGGGCTGGGCGCCGCCAACGCCCTGCACGGAGGGAACGTCGAGGGGCTCGCCAACCTCATCTTCACCAAGTACGTCTTCGCGTTCGAGATCACCGGCGCCCTGCTGATCACCGCGACCGTCGGGGCGATGGTGCTCACGCACCGCGAGCGCACCGAACGGGCCAAGACCCAGCGGGAGATGGCCGAGGAGCGCGTACGCGGCAAGCACCTGCCGCCGCTGCCCGCGCCCGGTGTCTACGCCCGGCACAACGCGGTGGACATCGCCGGTCTGCTGCCCGACGGCACGCCGTCCGAGCTGACCGTCATGAAGACGCTGCGCGACCGGGGCCAGATCCGCGATGTCTCGCAGGAGTCCCTCGCCGATCTGAAGGCCCTGGAGCAGCGTTCCGGGGAGCGGCTCGGACGTGAGGACGCGGACGCCGTGTCCCGGGGCGCCGACCCCGCATCCGCGGCGGACAACTCGGAGGCCGCCAAGTGAACCCGGTCAACTATCTCTATCTCGCGGCCCTGCTGTTCGCGATCGGCGCCTCCGGGGTGCTGATCCGGCGGAACGTGATCGTGCTGTTCATGTGCATCGAGCTGATGCTCAACGCGTGCAACCTGGCTCTCGTCACCTTCTCCCGGATGCACGGAAACCTCGACGGACAGATCGTCGCCTTCTTCGTGATGGTCGTCGCCGCCGCGGAAGTCGTCGTCGGGCTCGCGATCATCGTGTCGTTGTTCCGCTCCCGCCACTCGGCCTCGGTCGACGACGCCAGCCTGATGAAGCTGTAAGGGGACCGGAATCGTGGAGAACCTGATCGCGCTGCTCGTCGCGGCGCCCCTGCTCGGAGCGGTGGTCCTGCTCTGCGGCGGCCGTCGGCTCGACAAGACCGGGCACTGGCTCGGCACCGTGCTCGCCGCCGCCTCGTTCGTCGTCGGTGTCGTCCTCTTCACCGACATGCTGGGGAAGGGCGCCGAGGACCGGGCCCTGCACCAGCACCTGTTCAGCTGGATTCCGGTGGAGGGCTTCCAGGCCGACATCGCCTTCCAGCTCGACCAGCTGTCGATGACGTTCGTCCTGCTCATCACCGGTGTGGGAACGCTGATCCACATCTACTCCATCGGCTACATGGAGCACGACGAGCGCAGGCGCCGCTTCTTCGGCTATCTCAACCTGTTCCTCGCGGCGATGCTGATCCTCGTCATCGCCGACAACTACCTGCTGCTGTACGTCGGGTGGGAGGGCGTCGGTCTGGCGTCGTACCTGCTCATCGGCTTCTGGCAGCACAAGCCCAGCGCGGCCACCGCCGCGAAGAAGGCGTTCCTGGTCAACCGCGTCGGTGACGTGGGCCTCTCGATCGCCATCATGCTGATGTTCACCACCTTCGGCACCTTCGCCTTCGGGCCGGTGCTGGAGGCGACCGGTGACACCAGCGAGGGCAAGCTGACAGCCATCGGCCTGATGCTGCTGCTGGCCGCCTGCGGCAAGTCGGCCCAGGTGCCGCTGCAGTCCTGGCTCGGCGACGCGATGGAGGGCCCGACCCCGGTCTCCGCCCTCATCCACGCCGCGACCATGGTCACCGCCGGTGTCTATCTGATCGTCCGCTCCGGCGCCATCTTCAACGGTGCCCCGGACGCCCAGCTGGTCGTCGCCATCGTCGGCGCTGTCACGCTGATCTTCGGTGCGATCGTCGGTTGCGCCAAGGACGACATCAAGAAGGCGCTCGCGGGCTCCACGATGTCGCAGATCGGCTACATGATCCTGGCCGCGGGCCTCGGCCCGATCGGCTACATCTTCGCGATCATGCACCTGGTGACGCACGGCTTCTTCAAGGCCGGGCTCTTCCTGGGGGCCGGTTCGGTGATGCACGGCATGAACGACGAAGTCGACATGCGCAAGTACGGCGGCCTGCGGAAGTACATGCCGGTCACCTTCGTCACCTTCGGCCTCGGCTATCTCGCCATCATCGGCTTCCCGGGCCTGTCCGGCTTCTTCTCCAAGGACAAGATCATCGAGGCGGCCTTCGCCAAGGGCGGCACCGAGGGCTGGATCTTCGGCTCCGTCGCCCTGCTGGGTGCCGCGATCACCGCGTTCTACATGACGCGCGTGATGCTGATGACCTTCTTCGGTGAGAAGCGCTGGCAGCCCGACGCAGAGGGCCATGAGCCGCACCCGCACGAGTCCCCGAAGTCCATGACGGTCCCGATGATCGTGCTGGCCGTCGGTTCGGTCTTCGCCGGTGGCTTCTTCGCCATCGGTGACCGCTTCGTCAACTGGCTCCAGCCGGTCACCGGTTA
This sequence comes from Streptomyces sp. NPDC059452, assembly GCF_042750035.1. Lineage (NCBI taxonomy): Bacteria > Bacillati > Actinomycetota > Actinomycetes > Kitasatosporales > Streptomycetaceae > Streptomyces > Streptomyces sp. NPDC059452. Next base: position 91,303 of record NZ_JBHYVE010000004.1, on the reverse strand, counting down.
CGACCACGGGCACTCCCCGCTGAGCGTGGCCACCGTCACCGGAGCCACCGTCGTGGCCCTGGTCATCGGGGTCGCGATCGCCTGGACGATGTACGGGCGCAAGCCGGTGCCCGTCGTGGCTCCGCGCGGCTCGCTGCTCACCCGGGCGGCCCGCCGCGACCTGCTCCAGGACGACTTCAACCACGTGGTCCTGGTCCGCGGCGGCGAGCACCTCACCCGCTCGCTGGTCTACGTCGACCACTCCCTGGTCGACGGCGTCGTCAACGGCACGGCCGCATCGGTCGGCGGGCTCTCCGGCCGGCTGCGCAAGCTGCAGAACGGCTACGCCCGCACCTACGCGGTCTCGATGTTCGGCGGTGCGGCGGTCGTCATCGCCGCGACCCTGCTGATGAGGGCGGTCTGATCACATGTCCTTTCCCCTCCTGACCGCGACGGCGGCGCTCCCGGCCATCGGAGCCATCGCCACCGCCGCCGTCCCCGCCGCACAGCGCACCGTGGCCAAATGGGTCGCGCTGTTCTTCTCGCTGGGCACGCTCGTCCTGGCGGGCGTCGTCTTCGCCCGCTTCGAACCGGGCGGCGACCGCTACCAGCTCACCGAGTCCCGCTCCTGGATCGCCGACTTCGGCGTCCGGTACGAACTCGGCGTGGACGGCATCGGGGTGGCCCTCCTCGGGCTCACCGCGCTGCTGATCCCCTTCGTCATCGCGGCCGGCTGGCACGACGCCGACCCCCTGGAGACGAAGTCCTCGCGCTGGCGCCCCACCCAGGGCTTCTTCGCCCTGATCCTCATGGTCGAGGCCATGGTGATCCTGTCGTTCCTCGCGACCGACGTCTTCCTCTTCTACATCCTGTTCGAAGCCATGCTCATCCCGATGTACTTCCTCATCGGCGGCTTCGGCGACCGAGCCCACGCGGGCAGCGACGAGAACGCCGCGAAGCAACGCTCGTACGCGGCGGTCAAGTTCCTCCTCTACAACCTGGCCGGCGGCCTGATCATGCTGGCCGCCGTCATCGGGCTCTACGTGGTCGCGGGCAGCTTCTCGCTCTCCGAGATCACCGAGGCCCGCGCGGCCGGCACCCTGGAGATGGCGACCAGCACCGAGCGGTGGCTCTTCCTCGGGTTCTTCCTCGCCTTCGCGATCAAGGCCCCGCTGTGGCCGCTCCACACCTGGCTGCCCAACGCGATGGGCGAGGCGACCGCACCGGTCGCCGTGCTCATCACCGCGATCGTCGACAAGGTCGGCACCTTCGCGATGCTCCGCTTCTGCCTCGGGCTCTTCCCGGAGGCCAGCAAGTGGGCGACCCCGGTCGTCATCGCCCTGGCGCTCGTCTCCATCGTCTACGGAGCGCTGCTCGCGGTCGGCCAGCGCGACATCAAGCGGCTCATCGCCTACGCCTCGATCTCGCACTTCGGCTTCATCATCCTGGGCATCTTCGCGATGACCAGCCAGGGCCAGTCGGGCGCCACGCTCTACATGGTCAACCACGGCATCTCCACCGCCGCGCTGCTGCTGGTCGCCGGATTCCTCATCACCCGGCGCGGCTCGCGGCTCATCGCGGACTACGGCGGGGTGCAGAAGGTCGCCCCCGTGCTGGCGGGCACCTTCCTCATCGGCGGTCTGGCGACGCTGTCGCTGCCGGGGCTCGCCCCGTTCGTCAGTGAGTTCCTGGTCCTCGTCGGCACGTTCAGCGCCTACCCGGTGGCCGGGATCATCGCCACCTCCGGCATCGTGCTCGCCGCGATCTACGTCCTCGTCCTCTACCAGCGGACGATGACCGGACCGGTCAACGAGTCGGTGAGGACCATGCCCGACCTCAAGGTGCGTGAGCTGGCGGTCGCCGTACCGCTGATCGCCCTCCTGATCTTCCTGGGCGTCTTCCCGAAGCCGCTCACCGAGGTCGTCAACCCGGCGGTCAAGCACACCATGTCCGACGTACAGAAGAAGGACCCCCAGCCCGAGGTGGAGGCCGCCAAGTGAGCGCAACAGCTGTCCACAACCTGTGGACGACGGCGAGCGGGGTGACATTCGCAGCTCCGGGGGACCGCTTCACGGCGCCCACGATCGAGTACGCCCAGCTCGCACCCGTCCTGATCATCGTGGTCGCCGCCGTCCTGGGCATCCTGGTGGAGGCGTTCGTCCCGCGCAGGGCCCGCTACCACACCCAGCTCCTGCTGACCGTGGTGGCGCTGGCCGCCGCGTTCGCCGCCGTGGTCTCCCTCGCGGCCGGCGGGTACGGCACCACCAAGGCCCAGATCGCGGCCATGGGCGCCATCGCGATCGACGGACCCACCCTGTTCCTCCAGGGGACCATCCTCCTGGTCGCCGTGGTGGCCGTCTTCACCTTCGCCGAACGGCGGCTCGACCCCACGGCCCACGGCAGGAAGGTCGACTCCTTCGCCGCCCAGGCCGGTACGGTGCCCGGCAGCGACGCCGAGAAGGCCGCCGTCCGCGCGGGCTTCACCACCACCGAGGTCTTCCCGCTGACCCTCTTCTCGGTGGCGGGCCTGATCGTCTTCCCCGCCGCCAACGATCTGCTGACCCTCTTCATCGCGCTGGAAGTCTTCTCGCTCCCGCTCTACCTCCTGTGCGCCATCGCCCGCCGCAAGCGGCTGATGTCCCAGGAGGCGGCCGTGAAGTACTTCCTGCTCGGCGCGTTCTCCTCGGCGTTCATGCTCTTCGGGATCGCCCTCCTCTACGGCTACGCGGGCTCCCTCTCGTACGCCACCATCGCCAACGTCGTCGACGGCTCGGTCCTGGAGATCGACCCGGCCCTCGCCGGAACCATGGGCAACGACGCGCTGCTCCTCATCGGCGGCGCGATGATCCTGACCGGCCTGCTCTTCAAGGTCGGCGCCGTCCCGTTCCACATGTGGACCCCGGACGTCTACCAGGGCGCCCCGACCCCGGTCACCGGCTTCATGGCCGCCGCCACCAAGGTCGCCGCGTTCGGTGCGCTGCTGCGCCTGCTGTACGTGGTGCTCCCCGGGCTCACCTGGGACCTGCGGCCGGTGCTGTGGGCCGTCGCCATCATCACGATGCTGGGCGGGGCGGTCGTCGCGATCACCCAGACCGACATCAAGCGGCTGCTCGCCTACTCCTCGATCGCGCACGCGGGCTTCATCCTCGCGGGTGTCATCGCGACCAGCCCGGAGGGGGTCTCCTCGGTCCTCTTCTACCTGGGCGCGTACTCCTTCGTCACGGTCGGCGCGTTCGCGGTCGTCACGCTGGTACGGGACGCGGGCGGCGAGGCCACCCACCTGTCGAAGTGGGCCGGGCTCGGCCGCCGCTCGCCGCTGGTCGCCGCGGTCTTCGCGGTGTTCCTGCTGGCCTTCGCGGGCATCCCGCTCACCTCGGGCTTCTCCGGGAAGTTCGCCGTCTTCAAGGCGGCGGCCGAGAGCGGTGCGGGTGCGCTGGTCGTCGTCGGTGTGATCTCGTCGGCCATCGCGGCCTTCTTCTACATCCGCGTCATCGTCCTGATGTTCTTCAGCGAGCCGAAGGCGGACGGCCCCACGGTCGCCGTCCCGTCCCCGCTGACGATGACGACGATCGCGGTGGGTGTGGCGGTCACGCTGGTGCTGGGCCTGGCCCCGCAGTACTTCCTGGACCTGGCGGGCCAGGCGGGGGTCTTCGTGCGGTAGGCGGAACGCTCCTCGGACAGCGCCGGACGGTCTTTATCCACAGACCGTCCGGCGTTGTCGTAGGAGGCGCCTATCGTGGTCGGGGACGGAGAGCGGACGGACAGCAGACGGACAAGGGCCGGGCGGTGCGGACGGGGCGGGATCACGGATCGCGGACCGGACGGCGCGGACCCCGGGGGACAGAGCATTGGAAAGCGTGACCATGGATGTGACCGGGACGGTGACCGGCAACGGGACCGACACCGACGGCGGAACGGGCGACCGCACCGAGACCGAGGCGCGGCGGACGCTGCACCGGGTCTTCGGATACGACGCGTTCCGCGGCGAGCAGGGCGCGGTCATCGAGCATGTGGTGTCCGGCGGCGACGCCGTCGTGCTCATGCCGACCGGCGGCGGAAAGTCCCTCTGCTACCAGATCCCGTCCCTGGTCAGGCGGGGCACCGGGGTCGTCGTCTCCCCGCTGATCGCCCTCATGCAGGACCAGGTCGACGCCCTGCGCGCGCTCGGTGTGCGGGCCGGTTTCATGAACTCCACGCAGGACTTCGACGAGCGCCGCTCGATGGAGGCGCAGTTCCTCGTGGGGGAGCTGGACCTGCTCTACCTGGCGCCGGAGCGGCTGCGGCTGGACTCCACGCTCTCCCTGCTGGCCCGGGGCGAGATCTCCGTCTTCGCGATCGACGAGGCGCACTGCGTCGCCCAGTGGGGCCACGACTTCCGCCCGGACTACCTGGCCCTGTCCGTGCTCGGCGAGCGCTGGCCCGACGTCCCGCGCATCGCCCTGACGGCGACCGCCACGGACGCCACGCACCAGGAGATCACCCGCCGCCTCGGCATGCCGGACGCGAAGCACTTCGTGGCCAGCTTCGACCGGCCCAACATCCAGTACCGGATCGTCCCGAAGTCCGACCCCAAGAAGCAGCTCCTCACCTTCCTCAAGGAGGAGCACGACGGGGACGCGGGCATCGTCTACTGTCTCTCGCGCGCCTCCACGGAGAAGATCGCGGAGTATCTGACCCGCAACGGCATCAACGCCGTGCCGTACCACGCGGGCCTGGACGCCTCGACCCGCGCCACCCACCAGGCGCGCTTCCTCCGCGAGGAGGGGCTCGTCGTCGTCGCGACCATCGCCTTCGGCATGGGCATCGACAAGCCGGACGTCCGCTTCGTCGCCCACCTGGACCTCCCGAAGTCCGTCGAGGGGTACTACCAGGAGACCGGCCGCGCGGGCCGGGACGGGGAGCCGTCGACGGCCTGGATGGCGTACGGGCTCCAGGACGTCGTCCAGCAGCGCAAGCTCATCCAGGGCGGCGAGGGCGACGAGGCCCACCGCCGCCGGGCCGCCGCCCACCTGGACTCGATGCTGGCGCTCTGCGAGACGGTCCAGTGCCGCCGGGCCCAGCTCCTCACCTACTTCGGCCAGGAGCCCACGGCCGCCGACTGCGGCAACTGCGACACCTGCCTGACCCCGCCGGAGACCTGGGACGGCACGGTCGTCTCGCAGAAGCTGCTCTCCACGGTGGTGCGGTTGAAGCGTGAGCGGAACCAGAAGTTCGGCGCGGGCCAGATCATCGACATCCTGCTGGGCCGCAAGACCGCCAAGGTCATCCAGTTCGACCACGACCAGCTCTCCGTCTTCGGCATCGGCGAGGAGCTGGCCGAGGCGGAGTGGCGCGGTGTCGTACGCCAACTGCTGGCTCAGGGCCTGCTCGCGGTGGAGGGGGAGTACGGCACGCTGGTCCTCACCGACGAGAGCGCCACGGTCCTCGGCCGCGAGCGTGAGGTCCTGCTCCGCAAGGAGCCCAAGAAGCCCACGACCCGCTCGTCGTCCTCGTCCGGTGGCTCCCGGGGCGCCAAGGGCAAGACGGCCGCGGCCGACCTGCCCGCCTCCGCCGTCCCGGTCTTCGAGGCCCTGCGCGCCTGGCGCGGCGCGACGGCCAAGGAGCAGGGCGTCCCGGCGTACGTGATCTTCCACGACGCGACGCTGAGGGAGATCGCGACCGTCCACCCGACGTCGCTCGGGGAGCTGGGCGGCATCAGCGGCCTGGGCGAGAAGAAGCTCGCGACGTACGGGGAGGGGGTGCTGGGGGTCCTCGCGGAGACGTCCCCGGGGGCGTCTCCGACGGCTTCTACGACCCCTGCCCCGACTGCCCCGGCCCCCGCGCCCCGTGCGGCGGCGGCGGCGACCCCGGCCCCGGCCCGTACGAAGGCTTCCGCAGCCCCGGCCGCCCCGCAGCACAGCGACCCCGAGTTCGCCTGGGACGAGGAGCCGCCCGAGTACGAGTGAGGGCGTGGACCGGGCGGCGGCGGGGCTACTCCGGGTCCGCCGCCCGGCTGCGGAACTCGAGAGCGGTCAGGTCCAGATCGACGGGGAACGGCACCGACACCTTCATGCGGTCGTGGAAGATCCCGGTGGAGGTGTACGCCCCGGTGACCAGGCTCCCGTCGATCAGCTCCGTGTGCCGGGGAAGATTCGGGAGGGTGTCCAGGTCGTCGGCGGTCCAGCCGCCCTCGGGCGGGACCGCCCACCTCGGCGCGGGCCCTTCGGTGTCGTCGTGCGTCGGTGTCGGCATGCCGGGGAGTCTTGCGGTCCGGGCGGGGCCCGTTGCCGGGAACCGGATGAGGCTCCCCCGAACGTGTGATCGCCTCGCGTGCCGCTGACCGCTGACCGGAGTGCTCCTCCGCGCCCCCTTCAGTCCTCGTCCTTGTCCCCGCCCCCGCCGTAGCCGCTCCAGCCGTTGCCGGACTCGTTCTGCTGCACGTTGTAGTGGACGGCCGAGGCGGTCCACTCGGAGGCGCGCATGACCTTCATGACCGTTCGGCCCGTGCGGCCCAGGCGGGTCAGGTCGTCGGCGAGGCCGATCGCGGAGACCAGGGCGCCCAGTACCCGGTCGCGGTGGTGGGGGTACCCCGCCGCCTCGGCCGCCGCGAACCGGTCGAGGACGTCCCGCGCGAGGTCCGGTACGACCGGGAAGTGGCGGTGGTTCGGGAGCACGCCCAGGAAGCGGCGGGTCTCCCGGGACAGGACGAAGCGCTCGACCAGGGAGTCCAGGTACTTCTCCTGGACGTACCGGTCGTAGTCGCCCACCCAGCGCCGGGCGCGGATCGCCGAGCGGCGGCGGCCCTTGGCCGGTGGGTCCAGGGTCCGGAGCATGGCCGCGAGGAGCGGGTCGGCCGGGTCCAGTGGGTTCACCACCTGGACCCGGCCGTTCTCCTCCCGTATCCGCCCCTGGAGCTCCAGCTCCGCGAGGACGGCCCCGGCCGTCCCGTACGCGAGATCGCGGGCCTCGCACATCGGCTTGCCCCGGTCCGGGTCCAGGGCGAGCAGGATCAGTTCCTCGGGCAGGGTCAGGGCGGAGGAGGAGGTCATGGTGCCGTGACGATCCTGCCGGTCACATCGCCCAGGCCCACGCGGGTGCCGTGCGGGCCGGGGGCCCAGGCGGTCAGCGTGACCGTGTCGCCGTCCTCCAGGAACGTCCGCTTGCCCTCGGGCAGTTCCAGCGCGTCCCGGCCGTTCCAGGTGAGCTCCAGGAGCGAGCCGCGCTGCGCGGTCTCGGGGCCGCTGACCGTGCCGGAGCCGTACAGGTCCCCGGTCCGCAGCGACGCGCCGTTGACCGTCATGTGGGCGAGCTGCTGGGCGGCCGTCCAGTACATCGAGGCGAACGGCGGCTCGGCGACGACCTGGCCGTTGATCTCGACGGAGATCCGGATGTCGAAGCCGCCGGGCTCCTCCTCCCCGGAGTCGTCGAGGTAGGGGAGGAGGGGGACATCCCGGGTGGGCGGGGCGGTGCGGGCCGCGTCCAGGGCCTCCAGCGGGGTGACCCACGCCGATACGGAGGTGGCGAAGGACTTGCCGAGGAACGGGCCGAGCGGCACGTACTCCCAGGCCTGGAGGTCGCGCGCCGACCAGTCGTTGAGCAGCGACAGCCCGAAGACGTGCTCGCGGAAGTCGGCGAGCGGGACCGGGGTGCCGTGGGCGGAGGGGACGCCGACGACGAAGCCGACCTCGGCCTCGATGTCCAGCTTCACCGAGGGCCCGAAGACGGGTGCCGGGTCGGTCGGGGCCTTGCGCTGGCCGCTGGGGCGCACCACGTCCGTACCGGAGACCACGACGGTGCCGGAGCGGCCGTGGTAACCGATCGGCAGGTGCTTCCAGTTCGGGGTGAGCGCGTCGCCGTCCGGCCGGAAGATCCGGCCGACGTTGGTGGCGTGGTGCTCGCTGGCGTAGAAGTCGACGTAGTCCGCGACCTCGTACGGCAGGTGCAGGGTCACCGCGTCCACCGGGTGCAGCAGCGGCTCGATGTCCGCGCGGTGGCCCGGGACCGTCAGCCAGGCGGTGAGCGCGCGGCGCACGTCCCGCCACGCGGTGCGGCCTGCCGCGAGCAGCGGGGTCAGGGTCGGCTGGGCCAGCAGCCCGGCGTAGGGGGAGCCGAGCGCGTGGGCGGCGGCTCCGGCGTCCAGGACGTGGTTGCCGATGCGCACGCCGATCCGGCGGTCCTCGGGGTGGCCGGGGGCGGAGAACACACCGTACGGAAGGTTGTGCGGGCCGAAGGGGTCGCCCTCGGGCAGGTCGAGCGGGCTGCTCTGCTCGGGCATGTGTTGCTGCCTCGCTTTCCAGGTCGTGTGGAGGACACGTTACGTCGGAGGTACTGCCCCACGGCAGTGCCCTGACCATCCCCAACTGTGCCTATTGCCCGGAAAGTTCGATGAGTCCCCCGGAAATCCGGGGGACCCGGCCACGTAACAGGGACCGCTCAGCCCGCCGTGCGCGGAATCCGCTTCTCCCAGGTGCGGTGGAAGACGATCTCGTCACCGTCCTTGCAGATCACCTCGTCGGAGGTGATGAAGTCGTGGTCGTCGGCGGCGATCTCGGAGCGGGTCTCGATCTCCACGTCCCAGGCCATCTCCGGCCGGTGCAGCCGGATGCGCCAGTCGGAGCGGGTGCGGGCGGAGAGCGGGTCGTCCTGCTGGATCGTGTACGTCTCCAGGGCCTCCTCGGTGAATTCGAGGCCGTCGGGGTAGACCCGCGTACCGCCATAACGCGGATCCACCTCAAGCCGCCACTCGCCCTTGGCGACATCGCGGACGACGAGGCGTTCGGGGCGCGGCTCCTCCAGGGTGACCGGGTAGACCACGCCGAGCGGTTCGGACTGTTCCGGTGCGCCGAAGGTGATCGAGGGGTCCTCGGTGTGGCGGCGCACCGGGAGCTCGACGAAGCTGCCGTCCGCGTCGAGCGTGAACCCCGCCGAACCGGCCTGCGGCCAGATCCAGGGCCAGTACGAGGAGGAGACCGCGAGCCGGATGCGGTGGCCGGGCGGGAAGGTGTGGCCGATGCCGTTGAGGTCGAAGACCACGTCCTCTCTCTCGCCGGGCGTCCAGTCGTCGGTGCGGTCGCGGCCGTGGCGGGCGGCGAGGTTGAGGGCGCCCCGGGTGACCAGGGTGGAGGAGCCGTCGGGTGCCACATCGCAGAGCCGGGCGATGGCCTGGCCGCGCGGGACGTCCATCCGGATGCGGAGCTTGACCCGGGGGCGGCCGAGGATCTCGATCGGCGCCTCTTCCACCGGGAACTCGAACGACACCGACTTCGCGTCCTCGTCCCGCTGGTCCGGCGGCAGGTCGGCCTCGTTGCCGAACGGGAAGAAGCGGCCCGCGTCCACCCCGGTCTGCTGCGGCGAGGCGACGATCCGCTCACCGCCCTGGAGCGCGTACGCCACCGGGTTCACGTTCTCCGATGGCCAGGAGGCGTCCCCGACCCACCGGCCGGGCAGCGTCTCGTACACCGTGGCGGGCGGGTGCGAGCCGCTGATCCAGGACCGCAGCAGCGGCTCCCGCAGCACGCCCGTCTCCTTGCCCTTCAGGTGCTGGTCCCACCAGCGCAGCGTCTCCTGGAGGAAGCCGATCGCGGGCCCCGGCGGCAGCCCCCGGTCCGGGTACTGGTGCGACCACGGGCCGATGATCCCGCGCACCCGCGCCGGGTCCAGGTGCTCCACCAGCCGGAGCACGGTGTCGCGGTACGGGTCGTGCCAGCCGCCCACCGCGAGCACGTTCGCCTTGATCGCCCCGTAGTCCTCGCAGACGCTGCCGTGCTTCCAGTAGTCGTCGCGGCTCTGGTGGGACAGCCAGGTGTGGATGAAGGGCTCGACGGCCTCCAGCCGCTTCAGCCACATCTCCTTCCAGTCGTCGCCGACCTGCGCGGGGTCCGGCGGGCGGGAGACGAAGGCGAGCATGGTGGCGGCCCAGGCGTGCATGTCCACGGCGAGGACGGAGCCGCCCATGTAGTGGACGTCGTTGTCGTAGCGGTCGTCGGCCGAGCAGACGGTGACGATCGCCTTCAGCGGTTCGGGGGCGAGCGCGGCGATCTGGAGCGAGTTGAAGCCGCCCCAGGAGATCCCGAACATGCCGACCCGGCCCGAGCACCACTCCTGCTGGGCCAGCCAGTGGATGACGGCGACCCCGTCGGCCAGCTCCTGCGCGTCGTACTCGTCGCCCGGCAGCCCCTCGCTGTTGCCGTGGCCGCGTACGTCGACCCGTACGGAGGCGTAGCCGTGGCCCGCGTACCAGGGGTGGCGCTGCCAGTCGCGCGGGGCGGTCCAGTCGCCGAGCCGGTAGGGGAGGTACTCCAGTAGCGCGGGGACCGGTTCGTCGGTCAGGGGCCGCCAGATCCGGGCGTAGAGCCGGGTTCCGCCGGAGAGCGGGATGCGGACGTCCTCGTGGGTCGTCTCGTACGGGAACTCGGTCGTGATGTTCATGGGTCACCTCGGTGGGGGACGGGGGACGCCTTCTTTTAGGGGCCGCGACGCCTTATTAGGGGATCGGGAGGGGGGCGGTCAGTGGACGGGGTGCATCGTGCGCTTCAGCCACGGCGCGGCGAGGATCATCGCCACCCCGGCCGCCACCGCGATCCCCCCGTTGACGCCGAAGTACGCGGGGTTGGAGACCTCTCCGTACAACTTCACGACCTGGGCCTGGATGCCGTTGGCCAGGGCGAGGGAGAGGAACCACAGTGCCATCGTCTGGCTCGCGAACGCCTTCGGGGCGAGCTTGGTGGTGGCGGACATGCCGGAGGTCTCCAGGAGTACGTCTCCGAGGCCGAGGAGCAGGTAGGAGCCGACGATCCACCAGGCCGCCATCCGGTACACGTCGTCCGCGTGGCCGGAGGTCGGCAGGACCATCAGCAGGAAGGAGAGCCCGCCGAGGATCACCCCGAACGCGATCTTGTTGGAGGCGTGCGGCTGCCGGGTGCCCATCCGGGCCCAGGTCGCGGCCACCACGGGCGCGAGCGCCACCTCGAAGGCGCCGAGCGCGGAGGCGTACCAGCTGGCCGGGAAGGTGAAGCCGAGGATCTCGGTCCGGGCGTTGGTCGACGCGAGCAGCATCATCGTCGAGTACGCCTGGAACAGGATGAAGTTGAAGACGACGGAGCCGAGAAAGAGGACGACGTACGGGCGGAGCCTGCCGCGCTCCTCCGCGGTGACCCGGGGGGAACGGAACATCACCACGAAGTAGACGACCGGCGCGATCACCGAGATGAGGGTCAGGACGTCGACGAACCGGTCCATCGTCAGCCAGCCCGCCAGGGCCAGCGCGGTGGCCGCGGCGGCGACCACGACGGCCCCGCCGATGATCATCCGTACCGCGCGGCGCATCGCGGTGGGGGCGAGCGCGAACTCGGCGGCGTGCTTACGCCCGGCCAGGTGACGGCGGCCCGCCACGTACTGGATCAGGCCGAGGGTCATCCCGACCGCGGCGGCCGAGAAGCCCCAGTGCCAGCTCACGTGGTCGCCGAGCCAGCCGGTGATCAGCGGTCCGGCGAAGGCGCCGATGTTGATGCCCATGTAGTAGAGGGCGAAGCCCGCGTCGCGCCGCTCGTCCTCGGTGCGGTAGAGCTTGCCGACCATGGAGGCCACATTGGGCTTGAGCAGGCCCGTACCGGCGCTGATCAGGCCGAGCCCGACCCAGGTCATCGCGTCGGTGGGCACGGCCATGGAGTAGTGGCCGCAGGCGATGAGGATGCCGCCGTACAGGACGGCCCGGTAGGAGCCGAGGATGCGGTCGGCCAGCCAGCCGCCCGCCACCGAGACCAGGTAGACGAGCGTTCCGTAGGCCGCCGACACGGAGGCGGCGGTGCCGGGGTTCATGCCCATGCCGCCGTTGGACACCTTGTCGGCGAAGAACAGCACCAGGATCGCCTGCATGCCGAGGAAGGAGAACCGCTCCCAGACCTCCAGCCCCGACAGGGTCATCAGCCCCCGTGGCTGGCCGAAAAAGGCGCGGTCGTCCTCGGGCGGGGGCTGGGCCGGTTCGGTGTCGGCGGCGCTGTGGGACAAAGTGGATACTCCTGATCGTATGAGCTGATCCCGAACATACCGGCGGTGGCGGGAAGCCGCCCACGGTGATCCAAAGGGGACCGGATACGCTGAGTCGGATGGAGACAACGACACATCGACATTGCGTGTGATCGTCAGCAGACAGGAGATGCCCTCGTGACCGTCGTCGGGCCGTTCGGACTGCACGTGCGGGACCAGGCTCTTGAGGCCGATGTCCAGACGGGCCTGGCCGCTGTCGAGGCGGGGCTGCTCGAAGCCACCAAGAGCGATGTGCCGTTCATCACCGAGGCCGCCCAGCACCTGGTGCGGGCGGGGGGCAAGCGATTCCGCCCACTGCTGGTCATGCTCGCGTCACAGTTCGGCGATCCGGACGCGCCGGGCGTCGTCCCCGCTGCCGTCGTCGTCGAGCTGACCCATCTGGCCACGCTGTACCACGACGACGTGATGGACGAGGCCGACGTACGCCGTGGCGTGGCGAGCGCCAACACCCGCTGGGGCAACTCGGTGGCCGTGCTGACGGGCGACTTCCTGTTCGCCCGCGCCTCCCACATCCTGGCCGACCTGGGCCCCGAGGCCGTACGCATCCAGGCCGAGGCGTTCGAGCGGCTCGTCACCGGCCAGATCCTGGAGACCGCGGGCCCGCGCGACGGCCGCGACCCGGTCGACCACTACCTGGACGTGCTCAGCGGCAAGACCGGCTCGCTGGTCGCCGTCTCCGGCCGGTTCGGCGCGCTGATGGCCGGGGCCGACGAACGGACCGTGGACATCCTCACGCAGTACGGGGAGCGGCTCGGCATCGCCTTCCAGCTCGCCGACGACGTCCTCGACATCGCCTCCGACACCCACGAGTCCGGCAAGACCCCCGGCACCGACCTGCGCGAAGGCATCCCCACCCTCCCGGTGCTGCGGCTGCGCGCCCAGGCCGCGGAGGACGGCAAGCCCGACGACCTGGAGCTCGTGGAGCTGCTCGACGGCGACCTGAGCGACGACGACACCCTGGCCGAGGCGCTGCGCCGACTGCGCGCCCACCCGGCGCTGGAGCAGGCCCGTCAGGACACCGTCCGCTACGCCCAGGAGGCGCGCGCCACGCTGGCGCCGCTGCCCGAGGGGTACGCGAAGTCCGCGCTGGAAGAGCTGTGCGACGCCGTGGTGCACCGCGCGGGCTGAGAGCGCCGTTCGCGGTGCCCTGGGTTGACGACGCGTCAGCCTCTATAGGTGCCGACCCGGTGCCCTGGAGGGCGCTGGCCCGGGGCCCTACCCCTACTGGATGGCTGACCCACCCTGCCCGGTTGTCATACCGGAGCAGTAGGCGGGTTGATCCCGGGGGCTGACGCTTCATGGCGCCCGATTTGGTCAGATGGATAAGAACCACTCCTGACCACATCGGGTGAGAATGGCGGCAGGGAGTGGACGGGCAACCGTACGGAAGCCGCCGACCACGGAGGTAGGGCACACATGGCACCGAACGACAGCGCAGAGACCATCGGCGAGGCCACGGGCACTGTCGTGGGCCGTCGGAAGGCGGCGCGCTACATCGTCCCCGTCGCGGTCGCGGGGGTGGCGGCCGCGACCATCGGGCTCGTCCCGGCGCTCGCGAACACCGGCGACCCGGACCTGCCGAAGATCAGCGCACAGGAGCTCATCGAGAGGATCGCCGCCTCCGACGAGCAGCAGCTCTCCGGGACTCTCAAGATCAGCACGGACCTCGGCCTGCCCCTCGACGGCCTGGCCGGCGCGTTCGTACCGGGCGGCGACGACAAGGGCTCCAGTGCGGCCGCACCGGAGGACAAGCTCATGGAGCTGACGTCCGGCACGCACACGCTGCGGGTGGCCGCCGACGGCCCGGACAAGCAGCGGCTCTCCATCCTCGGGAACGCCTCCGAGTACAGCGTCATCCACAACAAGGGCGAGGTCTGGGCGTACGACTCCCAGTCCGACGAGGTCTACCACGCGGGGGCGCCCGAGAGCGCGGGCGCGGAGAAGGAGTCCCCGGAGGCCCCCGAGGGCGTACCGACCACTCCGAAGGAGTTCGCCGAGCAGACGCTCGCGGCGGTCGGCGACACCACCTCGGTCACCGTGGACGGCACCGCGCAGGTGGCGGGGCGGGACGCGTACCAGCTGGTGATCAAGCCCAAGCAGTCCGGCTCGACGATCGGTTCGGTGCGGATCGCGGTGGACGCGGAGAACGGCGTACCGCTGAAGTTCACGCTGGCCGCCGCGAGCGGCGGCAAGGCCGTGGTCGACGCCGGTTTCACCAAGGTCGACTTCTCCAAGCCCGCCGCCTCCCAGTTCGACTTCACCCCGCCCAAGGGCGCCAAGGTGACGGAGGCCGACGAACTGGAGACCGGCAAGGACGAGCACGGCGCGGCGCAGAAGGGGCTTCCCGAGCAGTTCTCCGGCCAGCTCCCCGGACCGCTCGCCGGACTGGAGGGCTCCGAGGGCGTCAACGTCATCGGCAAGGGCTGGACGTCGATAGCCGCCATCGAGATCCCCGGTGGCAAGGGCCTGCCCACGGCGGGCTCGGACGGCATCCCGGCCGAGGCCCAGGGCTTCCTGGACGCGCTCGGCGACAAGGTCACCGGGAAGTTCGGCTCGGGCACGGTCTTCAAGACCCGCCTGGTCAACGCCCTGGTGACGGACGACGGCAAGGTATACGTGGGAGCGGTGACGAAGGACGCGCTGGTACGGGCGGCCGACGGCGCCAAGTAGGGCCTTTCGGGGTCATCCGGCCGTCCCGCCCCGTCGCACACCCGTGCGGCGGGGCGGTCCGGCCCCTGCATGCGCTGAGAGGTGCGACCGGCATGACGGACACAGCGGCTGAGGGCACGGCGGCTGAGGGCACAGCGGCCATCCCGGCGGCCGAGCCGGGCGATCCCGCTGCTCCCACCGCCCCCGTCATCGAGACCCGCGGTCTCACCAAGCGCTACCGGGGCGGCCAGCTCGCCGTGGACGGGCTCGACCTCACCGTCCCCGGCGGGAGCGTCTTCGGCTTCCTCGGCCCCAACGGCTCCGGCAAGACCACCACCATCCGGATGCTCATGGGCCTCATCGACCCCACATCGGGCACGGCCAGGGTGCTCGGCCGCCCGATGCCCCAGGCCGCCCGTACGGTCCTCCCGGAGGTCGGCGCGCTGATCGAGGGGCCCGCGCTGTACGGGTACCTCAGCGGCCGCGACAACCTCGTACGGTTCGACCGCGCCGACCCCACCGCCGACCCGCGCACCCGCCGGGCCCGCGTCGGCCACGCCCTGGAGCGGGTCGGCCTCGCCGCCGCTTCGGCCAAGAAGGCGAAGGCGTACTCCCTCGGCATGAAGCAGCGCCTCGGCCTCGCCGCCGCCCTGCTCCGGCCGCGCCGCCTGCTCGTCCTGGACGAGCCGACCAACGGCCTCGACCCGCAGGGGATGCGCGAGATCCGGTCCCTGGTCCGGGAGCTGGCGGCCGAGGGCACCACGGTGTTCCTCTCCTCGCACCTGCTGGACGAGATCGAGCAGGTCTGTACGCACGCGGCGGTGATGGCCCGGGGCCGACTGCTGGTGCAGGGCCCGGTCGCCGACCTGGCCGCGAGCTCCCGCGCCCGGCTCGCCGTCACCACCCCCGACCCCGGAGAGGCCGCCCGCATCCTCAAGGGCCACGGCCTCACCGGCCTGGCGGCCGAAGGCGACCGGCTGACCGCCGACGCCCCGCCCGCCGCCGTGGACCTCGCCGACCTCAACGCGGCGCTGGTGGGCGGCGGGGTGCGGGTGCGGGCGTTCGGGGTCGAGGGCGGCTCGCTGGAGGACGCGTTCGTGGCACTGACCGGAGAGGGATTCGATGTCGCAGGCTGAGGCCCCCGTGGCTCCGGAAAGCACCGGGCCCCGCCCCCGTAACCCTCTCTGGACGCTCGGAATCCTCCGCTCCGAGGTCACCACCACCCTCCGCCGCCACCGCACCTACGCACTCCTCGCGGTGCTCGCCGCCGTCCCCGTACTCATCGGGATCGCGGTCCGCATCGAGACGGGCGGCGGCGGGGCGGGAGGGGGGCCGGGCGGCGGGGGAGGGCCGGCGTTCCTGACCCAGGTCACCAACAACGGCCTGTTCCTCGTCTTCGCCGCCCTCGCCGCGACCCTGCCGGTCTTCCTGCCGATGGCCGTCGGCGTCGTCGCGGGCGACGCGATCGCGGGCGAGGCGAGCGGCGGCACCCTGCGCTATCTGCTGGTCGCCCCGGCGGGCCGGACCCGGCTGCTTCTGGCCAAATACGCCTCCGTCCTCACCTTCTGCCTGGTCGCGACCTTCGTCGTGGCGGCCTCGGCGCTGGCGGTGGGGGCGCTGCTCTTCCCGGTGGGCGAGGTCACGACGATCTCCGGGACCCGGATCAGCTTCGGTGAGGGCCTGGTACGGGCCGCGCTGACGGCGGGGGTCGTCGCGGGGTCCCTGGTCGGTTTCGCCGCGCTCGGGCTGTTCGTCTCGACGCTGACCAACAGCGGGATCGGGGCGATGGCGGCGACGGTCGGGCTGCTCATCACCGTACAGATCCTGGACAGCATCCCGCAGTTGAGCGGGGTCCACCCCTACCTGTTCCCGCACCACTGGATGTCGTTCGCGGACGTCCTGCGCGAGCCGGTCCACTGGGACGGGCTCGTCGAGAACTTCCGGCTCCAGGGCCTGTACGCGGCGGTGTTCGGCTCGGCGGCCTGGGCGCGGTTCACCACGAAGGACATCACGACCTGAGCGGGACCCATGAGGTCGTCCCGTGGCGGGGCCGTGGCCGGATCGGATCGGTGAGCGGTCGTCCATGCCGTCGGCCGGGCGAGCCGTCCCCCGATCGGCTCGTCGCGGCACGAACGGCACGAACGGTGCGGAGGAGGGGAACGACGCGACACGGTACGTTCCGTTTCCGCTTGGGTATTGTTCGGCCTATGACGACTGTCTGTCAATAAGGATTGGCTGAAACCCCCCTATGCTCACCGAATGATCACATCGCCGAGTAGCCTGCGCCGCAGCGAGAGATCACGACGTGCGAC
Organism: Streptomyces sp. NPDC059452; assembly: GCF_042750035.1. Classification (NCBI taxonomy): domain Bacteria; kingdom Bacillati; phylum Actinomycetota; class Actinomycetes; order Kitasatosporales; family Streptomycetaceae; genus Streptomyces; species Streptomyces sp. NPDC059452. The sequence continues at coordinate 74,339 of NZ_JBHYVE010000004.1, read as the reverse complement.
GCTGCAGGCCGCGCTCGACCTCTGTACGGAGAAGGGGTACGGGCGCGTGACGATAGAGGCCATCGCGGCCCGCGCCGGAGTGAGCAAGAAGACGATCTACCGGTGGTGGCCGTCAAAAGGGGCGGTGCTGCTGGAGGCGTTCACGGACGCGCTGGTGGACGCCACGCCGTTCGTGGACACCGGTGACATCGGGGCCGATCTGCGCACCCATGTCGCCGGGGCGGTGAGGCTGCTCTCCGTGCCGCCCTTCGGCCCGGCCTACGCGGGCATCCTCTCCGAGCTCCACCACGACGACGTCCTCGCGCAGGCCCTGAAGGACCAGCTGGTCGACCCGCGCGTCGAGGAGGCGGTGGCTCGGTTGCGGAGTGCCCAGGACCAGGGCCAGATCCCGCCGGGTGCGAACCTCCCGCTGGCCGTGGAGATGCTGTACGGCCCCGTCTACTACCGCCATGTCCTGCGCAAGCCGGTCCAGGACGAGGAGACGATCGCCACCCTCGTGGCCCATGTGCTGCGCGCGCTGGGGGCGCCGGGGTACTGAGGGCTGTACGGGGGTCCGGTACGGGCACGGGTGCGGCCCGTGCCGGGGGTGGGGCTGGTCATCGTGGAGGCGACCGGGGAGCGAGGGGGGAGTCCAAGAGTCCAAGAACCCTGGAGTACGGGGGTGCGGGGGTACGAGGAAGAGGCTCGCCGCCTCTGTGGCACGCTCGGCCGGTGAAGATCGCCGCAGCCCAGCTCGCCTCCGTCCCCGCGGACATCCCCGCCAACGTCCGGCAACTCGCCGCCCTCGCCGGGCAGGCACGCGAGCGGGGTGCCGAGCTGCTCGTGCTCCCCGAGCTCGCCCTCACCGGCTACGAGCTCGGGGCCCTCGCCGAGAACCCCGCCCTCCTGCTGGGCGCGGACGACCCGAGGCTGGACGGCCTCCGCTCGACCGGGATCGCCACGGTGGTCAACTGCGCGGTGGGCGGAGACGGCCGGGGTACGGCACCCGCGTCCGCCGGGACCCGCCCCGCCATCGGCACCTTCGTCTACGGCCCCGACGGCGAGCTGATCACCACCTACCTCAAGCAGCACCTCCACGACCAGGAGAACGCCGTGTTCGCGCCCGGCACCCGGGACGGGCGGTTCGTGTTCGGCGGCATCCGCTTCGCCCTGGCCACCTGCTACGACAGCCACTTCCCCGGCCTGCCCGCCCGGGCGGCGGCGGACGGCTGTCAGGTCTACCTCGCCTCCACGCTGTACGGGACGGGCGACGGCATCCAGCAGCGGGCGACCGTCTACCCCGGCATCGCGGAGGCCGCGAACCTCTTCGTCGTCCTCGCCAACCACGTGGGCCCCGCCGGCCCCTGGACCGGCTGCGGCCGGTCCGCGATCTGGGCCCCGGGCGGCCGACTCCTGGCCGAGGCGGACGCCCGTACGCCAACGGTGATCACCGCTGAGACGGCCGGGACTGCCGAGACCGCCGGGGCTGCCGGGACCGCCGGGGCTGCCGGGACCGCCGGGGCTGCCGAGCCCGTCCAGCCCGTCGCGACTGCCGAGCCCGCCGAGACCGCCCAGCCCGCAGGGCCCCTCCCGCCCGCCTAGCCGGTTCATGACAATGGGCGCCACTTCGTGACGATGAGCGCCTGAACGCTTGACGATGAGTGCCTGCTTCCCCCCGGCGCCCGTCGCGCCCGCCCACGTCATCGCCCCAGGTCAGCCCGGCCGGATGCGCTGATTCCGCGACGATCCGGGACCGTACGGCCCGCCCCGCCCGTGCCCTACGGTCTGTGCCGTGGTTCTCGGAGTCGCGGGGGGAGCGCGCTGTCGTGGCGCGGAACACCCCGCCCAGTGGTGAAGGAGAGACCGACTGTGCGACGACTGATGGCCGCGGCGGGTGCGGCGATTGTCCTGGGAAGCGGGATCGGCACGACCGGCCCGGCGCTGGCCGCGCCGACGACGGCGCGGGCGGTGACGACGACCGCCACGGAGGCAGCACCGACGGGGGGTGCTGCGGCGATGGCGGAGTACTGCACCCGCGCGCTGAACTCGTACCGGGGCAGCTACATCGCGAAGAAGCCGGCCGGACCCACCACCTACGACTGCATCATGGGCCAGGGCGCCCAGGGTGAACATGTCCGCGCGCTCCAGAGTGCGCTGACGCTCTGCCACCGGCTCAACACCGGCGGCATCGACGGCATCTACGGGCCCGCCACCCGGTCCGCCGTCCAGGCGCTCCAGCGCAGCGTGGGCCTTCCCGTGGACGGCGTCTACGGACCGAAGACCAAGTCTCACGTGAAGTGGCGCTACTACTCCAGTTCGAGCGCCATGTGCGCGTCCTGATCTGGCTGCCCCGGGGCAGCCAGAACGCCCCCCGCCCCCTGGGCAGCCAGAACACGGAATCGGAACGGAAACGGCAGGGGCGTGGCAGCGTCACTCCCCTGCCGCACCCCTGCCACCCCCCCCGGGTGGCCGCTCCCGCCGCGTCGGGTGATGCTGGTCCGGCACGTGCCGGTGCGCCGGAGCGCCGGTGCGCCGGAGCCTGAGGGCCTGAGGGTGGGTGGAACTGTGTCGTACGCCGATACCCCGGCCGGGGCCGGGGCCGAGAACGACGGGCCCACCCCCCTGGACGACACCCCCCTGGACCACGCCCTCCTGGACACCCTCTTCACCCAGTCCGCCGTCGGCCTCCTCGTGCTCGACCCGCAGCTCCGGCTCGTCCGTACCAACTCCCTCGTCGAGGGCGTCGCGACCGACGAGTACATCGGGCTCCGCTTCACCGAGGCCTTCCGGCTCGACGACCCCGCCGGTTCCGAGCAGCTCATGAAGCGGGTGCTCGCCGGGGAGGGGCCCGTACGCGAACATCTCGTACGCGGTCGGCTCCGGCAGATCCCCGGCGACCGGATCTTCCTGGTCTCCGCCTACCGCCTCGAAGCCCCCGACGGCACCGCCCTCGGGCTGGTGAGCGCGGTCGTCGACGTCACCGAGCGGGAGCGGGCCCGCGCCCGGGAGACCGCGCTGGCCGCCGTGCGCGACGCGGTCGGCGGCTCCCTGGACGTGGCCACCACCTGCCGGTCCTTCGTGGACGCGCTGGTTCCGGGGTTCGCCGATCTCGCCGTCATCGAGGTGGTGGACGAGGTTCTGCGCGGCGCCGACCCGCCGGTGGGCCCGCTGCCGCCGGACACCTCGCTGCGCCGCGCGGCGAGCGGTCACTGCGACACCCTCCGGGGCGAGGAGGCGATCCCGGGCCGCCCGCTCGGCGCGACCCGGCACCTCCCCCTCCGTACGCCGTACGCGCTCGCCGTCGCGGACCTGCGCCCCCGGCTCGTCCAGCTCACCGCCGACACCCCGTGGATCGACACCGAACCGGACGGCGGCCGCATCCTCGCGGAGACCGGTGCGCACTCGCTGATCGTCGTGCCCCTCACCCTGCGGGGAGCCGTCCTCGGCCTGGTCAGCCTCTACCGGTGCGGGGCGAGCGAGCCGTTCGATGAGGAGGACGTGTCCCTGGCGGGTACGGCGGCCACCCGCGCGGCCCTCGCGATCGACAACGCCCGCCGGTACGAGCGCGAGCACGTCATTGCCTCCACGGTCCAGCGCCGCCTTCTCCCGCAGGCCGTACGTGACCAGGCCGCCGTGGAGACCGCCCACGTGCTGCTGCCCGGCCGGGACAGCGGCTGCTGGTTCGACACGATCGCGCTCTCCGGGGCCCGTACGGCACTCGTCGTCGGCGGGGTCGCGGGGGAGGGGCTCCAGTCGGCGATCGCGATGGGCCAGCTCCGTACGGTCATCCAGGCGCTGGCCGGACTCGACCTGGAGCCGGAGGAGGTCCTGGCCCGCCTCAAGGAGACCGCCGACCGCCTCGCCCACGAACGCGCGGCCCTGCCCCCGAGCGACTCCCTCCAGGGCGAACCGCTGCGGGCGGGATGCGTGTACGGGGTCTACGACCCGTTCACCCGCACCTGTACGGTCGCCCGCGCCGGGCACCCCGCGCCCCTGGTCGTCGGCCCCGACGGAGAGGCCGTCCCCCTCGACGTACCGGAGGGGCCCGGCCTCTTCGCCGCCGACGGCGCCCTCTTCGCCCCCGCCGCCGTGACCCTGGAGGAGGGCAGCGTCCTCGCGTTCTGCACGCCCGAACTGCTGGCCGACGACGGCGCGGGGGAGCGCATCACGCAGGTCCTCGCCCGCCCCGGCCGCAGCCTGCGGCAACTGGGCGACGACATCGTGTACGAGCTCCCCGACGACACCCGCTCCGCCGGGGCGGCGCTGCTCCTGGCCCGTACCGGTACGGTCTCCGACCACCGGGTCGCCACCTGGGACCTCGCCCAGGAGCGCACGACCCCCGCCACCGCACGCCTGCTCGTCCGCGACCGGCTCCAGGGCTGGGGGCTGGACGAGGACACCGTGGACTCGACGGAGCTGATCGTCAGCGAACTGGTCACCAACGCCGTCCGCTACGGCACCCCGCCGCTACGGCTGCGCCTGCTGCTGGACACCACCCTCACCTGCGAGGTCCACGACGGCTCGACGGCCTCCCCGCACCTGCGCCACGCCCGTACGGTCGACGAGGGCGGCCGGGGCCTGTTCATCGTCTCCCGCCTCGCGGCCCACTGGGGAGCCCGGCACAGCCCGGAGGGCAAGGTGCTCTGGACGGAACAGGAGCTTCCGGGCAGCGCCACATGACCTCTCTTCTCTATGCGTTGACGCCGTTGACGCCGTTGACGCCGTTCATGCCGTTGCCGTCAGGCGCCGCAGTGCCGCGTGGGCGGGCGGCCCCCAGGTGGCCTTCCCACCGGGGCGGCCGTGGACGCCCGCGTCGCCGATGAGGATGCCGCTGAGCGCTTGCAGCACCGCCCAGCCACGGGCGCGGCGCAGGGCCGCGGGGTCTGCGGCCGGGCGGTAGGCGGCATGGAAACGGTCGATGGCGCCGTCCGGCAGCAGCACCCAGGCGGCGGCGAGATCGCAGGCGGGATCGCCCGCGCAGAGCTCCCCGAAGTCGATCACGCCGCAGAAAGTCCCGTCCTCGGTGAGGATGTTGGCGGGATGCAGGTCGCCGTGGAGCCAGAGCGCCGGACCTGCCCAGTCCGGCGCGGCGACGGCGTCCTCCCAGACGGCGCGGACGGCGTCCGGCTCGGCGACCAGCCCCCGCCCGACGGCCGAGGCGAGGTGCCGGTCGAAGCCGTCGGCGAGCGCGGCCATCGGCCCGCCGCGCCCGTACCTGCCGACCGGCGCGTCGGCGGGCGCGGGCTGATGAAGGGCCGTCAGGAAGGCGCCCAACGCCTCGGCCGCCTCCTCCGGGCGCGTGGCCGGGGCGCGGTCGGCGGGCGCGCCCGGCACCCAGGTGGTGACGGTCCAGGGCCGGGGGAGCCGATCGGAGGGCTCCCCGAGGCGCTGCGGCACGGGAACCGGCAGCGGCAGGCCCGGGGCGAGGACGGGCAGCCAGGTGTGTTCCTTGCGCAGGAGCGCGTCCGCGCCCTCGGTCGCCCAGGGCAGCCGTACGGCGAGGTCGTCACCGAGCCGCCACAGCTGGTTGTCCCACCCGCGCGCGCCGAGCGATACGGGGCGATCGGCCAGGTCGGGGTGCTGGTCGCGCAGCAGGTCCCGGACGAGCTCGGCGGTGATGTCCATCTGGATGTGGGTGGTCATGCGGAGCAACAGTAGTGGGAGGCCGGTCCCATCGCCCTTGATCTCAAGCGGACTTGAGGTCTTACGGTACGGGTATCGGGGGCGCGGCCGACGCGGCCCCAGGCTTCCTCAACCGACAACGTCCTTCCCTCGCAAGGAGTTTGAACTCACATGACAACCCGACCCGTCTCCTCCCTCTCCTCCGTCTCCTCCCTCTCCGACGCCGAGCTGGCCACCCAGCCCGCTGCCTACTGGACCGGCGTGGCCTACGAGGCGCTCATCGCGTTCACCCGGGCCCAGCAGGCCGAACTCGGCTTCACCCAGCCCCAGTTCTGGCTGCTGCGCAACCTGTCGAAGCACGACATCTCCCCGGACGGCCAGGGCATGACCGTCCCCGAACTCCAGCAGGCCATGCGGTCCTACCTCCGGTTCGAGGACGACCTGCACGCCGAGGCACAGGTCCTGCTGGAGCGCGGCTGGCTCACCCGCGACGGCGAAGGGCGGCTGTGGATCACCGAGGCGGGCGAGGAGGCCCGGACCGGCCTCAAGCGGCACGCGCCGGAGATCCGGGGCCGTATCCACGAGGGCATCGAGGACGCGGACTACGTGACGGCGCTGAAGGTGCTCCGGCAGATGATCCGGAACACCGGAGGCGCCGTGGACTAGCGGCTCAACGGCGGGCGCCAGCCCCGTAACCGCTGAGCTGCTCAGCCGCTCAGCCTCGTAACCACTCAGCTGCTCTGCCGCTCAGCCTCTCCGCCCCCTCACCCGAACAGCCGCTCCAGGACCGCCGCCACCCCGTCCTCCGCGTTCGACAGGGTCACCTCGTCCGCCGCCGCCCGCAGCTCCTCGTGGGCGTTGCCCATCGCCACCCGGTGGCCCGAGCGGCGGAACATCGGCAGGTCGTTGGGCATGTCCCCGAATGCCACCGTCCGCTCCGCCCCGATCCCCAGCAGCTCGGCCGCCGCCGCGATCCCGGTGCCCTTGTCCACGCCCCGGGGAGCCAGTTCGACCGTGCCGGGGCCCGCCATGGTGACGGTGGCCAGCTCGCCCACGGCCGCGCGGGCGACGGCGGTCAGGGCGTCGTCGCCCAGCTCCGGGTGGCGAACGAGCACCTTGATGACCGGCCGCTCCCACAGGGCGTCCCGGGAGTCCACGCGGACGGCGGGGAGGGTCGGGTTCGGCACCCGGTAGCCGTTCTCGATGAGCGTGACACCGTCCACCCCGTCCTGGTCCACGGCCGCGAACACCGCCCCGACCTCCGCCTCGATCTTGCCGAGCGCGGTGTCGGCGGACTCCCGGTCCAGGGTGACCGAGCGCAGGAGCCGGGCGCTGTCGGCGTCGTACAACTGCGTCCCTTGCCCGCACACCACGAGCCCGCTGTACGCCAGGTCCGCGAGCAGCGCCCGTATCCCCGGGACCGGTCGCCCGGTGACGATCAGGTGCCGGGCACCTGCGGAGGCGGCGAGCGCGAGCGCGGCGCGGGAGCGGGTGCTCACGGTGTCGTCCGGGCGCAGCAGAGTGCCGTCCAGGTCGGTGGCGACGAGGTCATATGCGGATGGCGTGGGCATGGGCCCCAGCCTAGAAGGGCCCGGACGGCCGCTTGCGCGCGAGGGGAGAATCCGGTACGGGGCACGGGCCGAGGTCCAGCGACCAGCCCGGGCACCCGGGGGTCGGCCACACGGAGCAGCCGCGCTTAGGCGGCTGCTCAGCGGCGAATCAGCCGCAGCGGCATTCCCACGGTTCCGTGGAGCCCACCTGTTCCGGCTCCACGGAGCCCACCTGTTCCATACGCCGGACCTCCCGTTCCGCCGCTTCCAGATGGCCGAGGTCGAGGGCCATCGCGGCACGCCCGGCGACGTAGAAGATGTCCTGACGGATCCGGCAGTCCAGCCCTGGTTGGCGGCACAAGGCCAGGAACCGAACCTCAAGACTGAGTTCGATGCGGCCCATCTCGTCCCGGACACGGGCTGGGAGTGCGGCGTGCCGGAGATCCTTGGCGTAGTCACGCGTCTGCCGGTCGGCCTCGTCAGGCCGGGCTTCCACAGGGCGATAGGGGTGATCGGCCCACTCCGTGGCAGCCCACTCGACAAGCTCGTCCAGGCACACCGAGGCGACCACCACATCTGGGGGCGAGGCGGAGAGGGCCGCGTCGGCGTCGGCGATCAGCCGGGCGAGACGGCGTCGCGCGTCCTTGTCCCCCGTTGCGCACATCGCGATGAAGCCCGACAACACGTCGAGCCTGCGCGACACCTCCGCCCGCTGCCAGATCTCGTACAGTCCTGCCATCCACCGTTCCGTCCTTCACCGACCACGCCGTCGTGATTTCGTGTTTTTGCGTCTCCGCGCCTTCGTGTCTTCGTGTCCGAACCTTACGGCGTAGCCCCGCCAGCGGCTCCCAATCGGGTCTGCCGGGCGGGGCAGGGGAGTTCGGGCGCGCTGCGGTTCGGGGAGCAGGTCACCAGGGCGACGGAGTGGAAGAGCGTGCCCTTCATGTAGTGGCCGAGGGACACGTCCCCGCCCCACGTGAGCCGTTCGACGGCAGCCCTGACGAGGAGGACCAGCCGGGTCGCCTCCCGGTCCTGCGCGGAGGCGAACCGGGGTGCGAACTCCGTGAGTTGCCGCCCCAGCCATGCGCCGGCCTCCTTCGGCTCCTCCCACGTCCCCCGGATCGTCGAGGCCGGTTTCATGAGCCAGTGGGCCGTCTGGAGTGGGGGTACGTCGGAGGTCGGGAAGGCGGCCACCGCCTCCCGGTAGCGGTCGTGCACGTCCGGGTCGCTGGTCGCTGTGGGGGCCTGGCCCGGGGGGCGGCGGATGCTCTCCTTGTCGAACGTCCGCCTCTCCCCGAGCCAGGCGTAACCGTGGTGGTGCACGGGTGCGTCGCCGTTCAGGCGGAGAGGTCGAAGCGGGCGGGGTCGATGCCCGCCGCGTCCAGCTCCGCCGTGGTGAACCGCAACGGCTCGGCACCCGGGCGCTTGCTGTCGCCCACGGCCCAGGCGTCCGGCCCGATGCGCGCCAGCGTCACGCACGCCTCGCCGTCGGGGTGGGTGTTGCCGCCGCAGGCCTTCGAGAACTCGGCTCCGGAGATGGGGAGTTCGTACAGGTCGGACATGACTGTCCCCTTTTCTGGGCTGCTGGGTTGCTGATGTCTTCGTGTAACGGCAGCAATGGTGTCCAGAGAGGGGAGCGGTTTCTAGGCGGTTTCCTGTTCGCGCAAAAGCTCGTCCCGGATTCCTTCGATCAGGCTCCGCATGTCGTCACCGGAAAGGGCGGATGCGCTGAATCCCTCGAACTTGGATACGTACAGGGAAACGTCTCTCGGGTCGGTCACGACGACTTCCGCATGAACTGTTTCGACGGCCACGACCCGGTCATCCTGGATCACAAATGCATGGTTCGGAATGTCGTGCTTTTGTCCGCCGATAGGCACCACGCGTATATCTACGCTCGGCAGACGAGAAGCTGAAACCAGTCTGTCCAGCTGGCCGGCCATGACCCTGGACGGCACGATCAGCCACCGAAGCACCGGCTCGGTGATGACGAACTGCAACGTCTTGGACTCGTCGTACAGAGCCTCTTGCCGGTCAATCCGTGCACTGGCCGTGCGGCGGACAGTCTCTTCGGACAGATCGTCGTAGCGTGACAGGATCGCCCTCATGTATTCAGGGGTCTGGAGCAGTCCGGGCACCAGGGCCGGCTGGAAGACCCGCAGGAGACTCATCCGGGCTTCCACGTCCCGTAGCCGCTGCTGAGCCTTATGGAGTCCCGCGCGCTGGATCAGGCGCCAGGCGGTGGCCTCCGTCGCCGCAGCGCGGGCCGCGTCCATGTACTCCGTCTTGACGTCCTCCGAGACGCCTATGGCTGTCAGGATGCGGTCGACGTCGTCTGCGCTGGGGGAGACCTTCCCCGTCTCGATCCTGCTGAGCTTGCTGGGTGACATGACAGCGCTGCGGGCAACTGCTTTGGCTTCCTTTCCGGAAGCGTTCCGCAGCAACCGCAGCGCGACGCCAAGCTCTGAACGGTTCACTCGCCGTGCGTTGCCCACCAGTCCGCGAACGGTACGGCGTGAGCCAGTGCCGTGTTCCTGTAGCCGACGTACTCGTCGGCCCGGTCGTCGGGGAGCACGTCGGCCCCGGTGAACTCGCCGTCGGGGGCGTAGTGCATGGGGGCCGCGGTGACCGAGTCGAACAGCCAGAAGTCGCCCACGCCGACGAGCGGGTTGGGGCGCTCGGTCACGTCGAGGATGAAGAACTCCTCACCGGCCGTGCTGTTCGTGGTGTACCCCCAGCCCAATTCGTAGCGCAGGTACGGTGTGAGCGGACGCGTGACCACGTGTACGCGATACATTCTCCGGCCGGAGTCGACGTGTGCGCGTACCTCGTCGAGCCAGTCGGCGTTGTAGCCCTCCGGCTTCGGCTCGCCGTCGAGGAACAGTCGGTACGCGTCTGCGTTGCCTGAACGGCCGTAATCGTCGAGAGTCTCCAGCCGGAAGGCTTCCTGCTTGAAGTCGTCGAACAAGTCCCCCAAGGTCTTAGGCACCGAGCTTGCCTCCGAATGCTTCGCGGATCAGTTCCATAGGGATCTCGACGAGGGTTTCGTGGGCCGGAATCGTGAGCCCGTGGTCCTTCGGAGTCTCACCCTGAACGATGATCGTGCCCCGGTCCGTCTTGTAGACCGTCGGGCAGTTCTTCTTCTCGCATGTTGTAGCAAGCACCGTCACCTTCACGGACGTTCCCCTCTGCCGCCAACGATGTCCCGTCTGATCCTTCCGCCCTACCGTGGGCAGGGCAAGAGGTTCTGGTTTCCGGAACGGGAAACCCGGTTTCCCTGCCCGAGGTTGCTGCGCGAGCCTCGGTCCGTGGCCTTCGCCGTCGTGACGGAAAAGCCCCACCGTGCACGCACGGTGGGGCCACTTCGTGGGGCGGTTGCTCAGACCGCGCCGAACTCCCCCGCGCCGACCCCCGCGACGAAGGCCGTGAACGCGGTGGCGGGGATGGTGAGGACCGGGCCGGTGGTGTCGTCGTGCTTGGAGTCGCGGACGGGGACGATGCCGTGCGGGGCGGCGGCCAGGTTGGTGGCGACTTCCACGCACTGGCCGCCGTTGTCGCTGTACGAGGACGTGAACCAGTGAGGGGCCATGGGTTCGGGCTCGGTCGTCACGGGGTGCCCTTTCGTGGGTGGTCGGTTCCAGGGGCATGGATACCCACGGCCGGCGCGGGTCAGTCGCCGTGCGTTGCCCACCATTCCGCGAACGGTACGGCGTGTGCCAACGCCGTGTCCCTGTAGGCGGCGTACTCCTCGGCCCGGTCGTCGGGGAGCACGTCGGCCCCGGCGAACTCGCCGTCGGGCGTGTAGCGCATGGGTGCCGCCGTGCGCGAGTCGAACAGCCAGAAGTCGCCCACGCCGCCGAGCGGGTCGGGGTGCTCGGTCACGTCGAGGATGAAGAACTCCTCACCGGCCGTGCTGTTCGTCGTGCAGCCCCAGCCCAACTCGTACCGCAGATAGGGCGTGAGCGGGCGCGTGACCACGTGTACGCGATACATTCTCCGGCCGGAGTCGACGTGTACCCGTACCTCGTCGAGCCAGTCCTCGTTGTAGCCCTCCGGCTTCGGCTCGCCGTCGAGGAACAGCCGGAACGCCTCCCACCGCTCCCGGCGAGACGAGAGCCTCCGGCTTCCCGTTGCGGAAGCCGGAGGCTCTCTCTTGGGCGGACAGGTCCGCCGGGCCGTCAGACCGCGCCGAACTCCCCGGCCCGGACACCCGCGACGAACGTCGTGAACGCGGCGGCCGGGACGGTGAGGACCGGGCCGGTGGTGTCGTCGTGCTTGGAGTCGCGGACGGGGACGATGCCGTGCGGGGCGGCGGCCAGGTTGGTGGCGACCTCCACGCACGCGCCGCCGTTGTTGCTGTACGAGGACGTGAACCAGCGGGGGGTTTCGGTTGTCACGGGATGCCCTTTCGCAACTGCTTGACGATGTCAACGGAGGCCGCCTGCGAGGGAGCTACCGCTTGCAGGCGATGGTAGTCCGAGAGCAGGGGCAGCACAGCGGTGGTTTCCCTTTCGACGTACCCCTGTTGTGAGGATTCGGCGTACGACATGATCGAGCGGTCCACCATGGTCAGGATGTAGACCGGCAGGTCGAACGGGCGGAGCTCTCCCAGGTCGAACGGGACCACCTGAAGCATCGTGTTGGGCAGTTCGGCGAACTCGATGAGGTGGTCGTACTGCGCCTTCATCACCTCGGGCCCGCCGACCGGGCGGCGCAGGCAGCTCTCGTCCACCATGCCGAAGACCATCGTCTCCCGGCCCCCGAACACCGCCGCCTGCCGTTGCGCGGTGACCGCGATCCGCTCCTGGGCCTGCTCGGCGGTGATGGCCCCGCGCCGGGCCGCGCTCTCCGCGAGGACCTTGGCGTACTCCGGGGTCTGGAGCAGGCCCGGGATGACACCGACCTCGTACAGCCGGATCTCCGCCGCCCGCTTCTCCAGACGGAGGTATTCCGGGAAGCCCTCCAGCAGGCTGCCCTGTTTGATTTCCCGCCACTCGCGCTCGAAGGCCTCGGGGCTGCCGACCAGGCCGAAGATCTGATCGGCCCGCCGCGAGAAGGGCAGGGTTGCGGACTTACGACCAGTTTCCATGGCCGAGATGTGCCTGCCCGTGCAACCGGCCAGATCCCCCAGATCGTCCTGGGTCATCCCACGCTCGTCACGTAACCTGCGCAGACGTGCACCGTACGCGGCTTGCGGGCTGGCCTCGGCATTCAACTGCTTCCGGTATACCAACGTGCCCTCCATTACGGCCAAGTTGAAGACCATTCGACGTTAGGACACTCTGAGCCTCCCCGGTAGTCATATGGCTACAGAGAGGATCCGAATGGTGTACGGCGAAAACGTGTGTCCGAATCACGAACGCTGTCCGCGCGTTCCTGATCCCGGAACTCTCCTGGTGGACACCAGCCGTGGTGACCGCGTGGGGGAGTTCCGGGGAGTCGCCGGCTTCTACTGGTCGCTGCGGCCCGTGGGCGGCGGCATCGAGTGGGAGGTCGAGCCCCGCTACGTACGCCCTGCCCTCCTCATGGAGCAGCTCCGCGCCCGTACCGCCCGCCTCAACGCCCGTAGCCGGGGAGAGGTGCTGTGAACCCGGGCCAGGCGCGGGGTTGTTGGTACGTCGCCGAGAGCAGCGCGGGCGATGCGGCGCGGTCCGTACGGCTCGGCGGGGTCGTCGCCCCGACCCGGCGGCTCGCGCTCCGGTGGCTGCGGCGGCAGGCCCGCCGGTTCGCGGACGCGCTCGACCCGGACCCGTACACCTCCTGGATCCCGGCCCGCGCGCTGCACCCGGTCGCCGACGGTGCTCACGCCCCGGTCGCCGACGGCGCTCACCACCCGGTCGCCAGAGGTGCGTTCCATGACGCACCGGCCGAACTCCGGGCGTGGGCCGACAGTTTCCGCGAGCACGACTACGCGCTGCTGCGGCTCGCGGACGGGTTGCCGTACGAGTTCGTCGCCCGGGACGCCCTGGCCTGGTACGGGCTCGTGGTCCGCCCGCTGGCCCGTTAGCCGGACTGACGGGCGTACATACGCGCGTACGTACTTCTTCTCCGGGCGGCTGCCCGAACCCCGCCCCCAACCACCGAGGATCGAACGACGTGTTGCAGTGCACCGCATTCGCCGAAGTCCCGCCGATGGGCGCGCTCGTCGTGCTCACCGCCATGAACACCGAACCCGGCCGGACGCCGGTCATGCCCGAGCTGGACGAGATGCTGCTGTGCGAACTCGGCGAGCACGACAAGGAGACCGAGCACGCGGCGCAGCTCTGGGCGGCGGAGATGTCCGCCGCCCGGGACCTGTGGATGTTCTGGACCGATACGGACACCGACACGGGCATGCGCCGTAAGTTCCGGTTCGCCGAAGTGCCCCCGTGCCTCGCCGTCCTCCGCGACCTGGCCACCGACGAGGGGGAGGCGTGCCTCCTGTTCGACCGGCACTCCGCCCCGCACTCCTGGCACGTGACGGACCCGCTCGCGGACCTGGTGGCGGAGCAGGTCAGGGAGGAGGTGCGGCGGGAGCGGGGTGGGGATGGGGACGAGGACGGGGATGGGGATGGGGATGGGGACGGGGGCACGGGTGGGGGTGAAGGGCCGGAAAGTGTGGGCTGAGGGTGCCGCGTACGTCGTACCGCTCGGGTTGTCGTCTCGTCGCCTCATCGCCTCGTCGTCGACAAGGTTTGCGTAACCTGGGGGAGCGTAAGGCGGGTTGGGCGAGGCGGGGGGCGCCTTCATGGGGAAGCAGGCCGAACGGCGGCAGGGGAGCGCAGTACGCGGCGGAAACGTCGGGTGGCGCGGCGAGGTCTCCGTGCGGGTGGCGCTCGTCTACGGCGCGGTGGCGGGTGGCTGCACGACCCTCGGCGTGGCGTTGCTGCTGCTGTTCGTGGACGGGTTGTCAGGAGGGCGGTTCCTCCTCTGGCTGCTCCTCGCGGCGGCCGGGCCCGCGATGGCGACGCGGCTCTTCAGTATGCCGATGGAGAAACGCCGTTGGGGACGGGCCATTGGCCACGGCCTTGGATCGGTGCTGTGGCCGACGGTGATGCTTGCTCCGTTCAGTTCTGTCTTCGCCCATTTTCTGCCGACGGATGCGCGGCTCTGGCCGCTCCTTCTGGTCTGGCTGTTCAGCAGCGGGTTCTGTGCCCTGTGGGTGGGCCACGTCAGTAGGGAGGAGAAGCCCGCGGCCGCCGCTCGGGCCGGTGTGTCTTCGCCCGAGTCCGGGTCCGGGTCCGAGCCTCAGTCCCCGTTCCCGTCCCAGTCCCAGTCCCAGTCCCAGTCCCCGCCTCCGCTCCTGCCCTCGCCTCCGGCCCGGTCGGTGGAGGAGGAGCAGGCCGTCACCGAGTTCGGTGAGCTGCTGGCCCATCACCCCTTCGACGCGAGCCTGCCGGGGGTGGAGTACGTGGAGAGGGCGGACTACTCGCTCGCGCTGAACGCGTACGAGCGTGCCAAGGCGGCCCGCCCCGGTGAGGTGCTGGGCATCCTCGCCGAGGGGCGGACCGCGCTGGCCAGGCTGGACGCCCGGATGGGGCTGGACACCGTGCAGTCGAGGACCGGGTGCTTCTTCGACCACCGCCACGGCCCGGCGGTGACCAGCGTGCAGTGGACGCCCGCCGGAGGGACCCGGCGGCGCATCGAGGTGTGCCGCGCGGATGCCGTACGGCTGGCCGACGAGCGGGGCAGGTGGCGTCGGGCCTTCTAGTGCGGGGCGTCGTGACCGGAGTCGGACGAGGGCGGGTTCCGCCGTGTCGAGGGACGACAGCAGGTCGTAAGCGAAACGTCAGCCAAACATGAGCGGTGGGCGTGATGCTTCAAGTGTCAGCAGGTCAAGCGGGGTAGCGGCTCGCCGCGCGTTCCGGGCCGCGACTGCACCTCCGTACTCGACCGCCATACACTCGGGGAATTCACATGCGTACGACGCTCCATTTCCGCAAGCGCACCGCCACCGTCGGTGCAGCACTCACCGCCGTGCTCGCCCTCGCCCTCACCGCCTGCAACGGCGACGACAACGCGTCGGGCAGCACGCAGGTCAGCCCCACCGCGTCGGCGGGGGAGGCGGGCGGCACTGGTGGGAGCGACCAGAGCACCGGCACCAGCACCGGCGGGTCGGACCAGAGCACCGGCACCAGCACCGGGGGGAGCGGCCAAGGCGCCGACACCAGCACCGGTGACACCAGTGACGGCAAGGTCGCCCCGTGCCGCTACGGCGTGCTTGACGCCACCGCCGCCGACACCACCACGAACAAGACGGACGGCGTCGTCACCGTCACCTTCAAGAACGTCTCCAGCAGCGACTGCCGCATCAGCGGCTTCCCGGGTGTCGATCTGGAAACGTCCCTGGGCGACACCATCTCTGTGGACCGCAACGGCGAGCAGCCCGTGGCGCAGATCCTCAAGGAGGGCGGGACCGCAGCCTTCACCATCACGTTCCCGGTCAACAGCAGCGGCGGCTCCGGCGTGCGGCTGACCGACATGGTGGTGACACCCCCGAACGAGGTCGAGCCCTTCACCCTGACGTGGCCGGCGGGCACGCTCGCCGTTACCGACGACGAGGGCAGCGGGAAGAAGATGGAAGTCAGCCCGGTGGGCAAGGCCAGCAACTAACCGGCCGACTGACTCCGCCCCGCCCCGCCGACCCCGGAGAACAGCTAGCGCGAAGTGCTCCTGCCGCGTTGCCTCCTCGTCAGTTCCCGTATTTCTCCGGGTTCTCCGGGGTCTCCGGCAGACGGACCCACGGCGATCCGGTCCGGGACTTCCAGGCGATCGCATCGATCACCTCACGGTGGTTCCCGCCACCGCCCCCGTCTGGGCGTCCGGCCCGGCAACAACGGCTCGATCCGCGTCCACTGCGCGTAGGTCCCGCGTGGATCAGTTCACGCAGAACTCGTTCCCCTCGGGATCTTCGAGTACGAGCCAGCTTCCGCCCGGTTCGTCGACCGTGCGCAGGACGCGCGCACCCAGGGCCACCAGCCGCTCCGCTTCCGTGTCGCGTTCCCCGGGTGCGGTGTGCACGTCGATGTGGAGGCGGTTCTTCACCGTCTTCGGCTCCGGGACCCGCTGGAACAGCAGCCGCCGCCCCAGCCCCGTACCGCTTCTCTCGTCGTACGGGTCCTCCGGGTGCCGTGCCGCCGCGAGGTCGCGCCAGGCGCGGCGGCCGTGGGCGTGGGTGGTGATGGGCCCGGGTACGGCTCCGGCGGCGAGCAACTGCTCGACCAGGGCGCTGTTGTCCTCGATCACGTAGCCCAGGGCCTCGGCCCAGAATCCGGCTTGGGCGTGCGGGTCGGCGCTGTCGATCACGAGCTTCCAGGACAGGGTGCGTGTCATGGAAACCGTTTATAGTGGTTACATGAGTGGAAGCGCAATGGACACGCCGGGGGTGCCGGGCGGGCGGGGTGCGCCTGGCACGCCGGGGCCGCTGGACGCACCGGCCGTGCGGGCGCCGACGCGGCGGGGGGCGTCCGAGCCGCCTGGGATGGTGCTGCGGCATCCGGACGGCAGCTCGTTCCGGTTCGATGCGGGGGCCCTGTGTCTGGAGCTCCTGCCGACCGGTGGGCCGGGCCCGCTCGCGTACTTCGAGGTGCTGCACGGGCCCGATGACCTGGTGCGCTGGGCGGGGGAGAGCCGACTGCCCGGTGGGCTCGGCCCGGCCGTGAGCCCGGCCGAGGTGGCGGCCGCCCGTGCGCTGCGGGATGCGCTGTGGCGGCTGGCGGAGGCGCGGGTGGCGGGGCTGCCGCCCGGGGCGGACGACCTCGCCGTGGTGAACGGTGCGGCGGCGCACCCGCCCCTGACCGCCCGGCTGACCGCCGAGGGGGCGCGGGAGTGGGCGGCGGGGGCGACCGGGACCGGGCTGCTCTCCACCGTGGCCCGTGACGCGGTCGAGCTGTTCACCGGGGCGTACGCCCACCGGATCCGTACGTGCGGCGCGGACGACTGCCGCCTGCTGTTCGTCGACACCTCCCGGCCCGGCAAGCGGCGCTGGTGCTCGATGGAGCGGTGCGGGAACCGCCACAAGGTCCGGGCCCACCGCGCCCGGACGACGACCACTGACTGAAGGGGTGTGCGCCATGCCTACCGGACTCACTCAGGACGCGGGCTGGGAGATCGGCGTCTCCCGGACGATCCGGCAACCGCCGCAGGCCGTATGGGAGTTCATCACCGGACCGGAGGGCGTCGCGCTCTGGCTCGGCGCCGAGGGACCGCTCCCCACGGAGAAGGGCACTCCGTACCGTACGGCGGACGGCACCGAGGGCGAGATCCGCAGCTACCACCCCGGCGACCGCGTCCGCCTCACCCACGGCACGTCCACGGTCCAGGTCACCGTGACACCCGGCAGCTCCGAGGACCGGGCCGTACTCCGCTTCCACCAGGAGCGGCTGGCGAGCGCGGAGGAGCGCGAGGAGCGGCGTACGCACTGGAAGGGTGTGATGGAGCGGGTGGCGGCGGAGCTGACGGATTGACGCGCTGCTGGATTGACGGGCTGACGCACTGACGGGCTGCTCTGAGCGGGGGCGCACGCCGTACGGGGGGGGGCCTAGGCCTTCACGCCGTACGGCCGTGGGCCTTCGCTCTTACGCCGTCGTACGTGGCGGGCAGGCTCCGCACGTGTGGCCGTCCGTCGCGGTCAGCAGCCGCGCCGCCGCGTCCCGTACCGCCTGGGGAGCAGACGCGTCGGTGGCCAGCCGGGCGGCCGTGGGGCGGTCCGCCGCCACCGCCTCGTGCGCGGCGCGGGTCCACTCGGGGTGCTGGGTGTGCCCGGCGGCGAGGATCGTGGCGAGCAGTTCCAGGACGCCCGCCCGGTCCCGTACGGTCTCCGTCGCCGCCAGCTCCCACAGGAACGGCACCGCGGCCACGGTCGAATCGAACACCGCCGGGGCGCCTATCCACTGGCCCAGGTCGCTCAGCGCGTCCTCGGCGGTCGGGCCGTCACCCCAGGCGATCCGCGACAGCGTGCCGGGAACCTGGGACGCGGAGCCGTACGCATGCCGCAGCTCGTGCCACCGCACGTTCCTCATCTCGCCCAGGACAGTCCCCATCCGGGCACTCAATCAGCCTTATCGGATCGCGTCCACCATGCCGACCCTGGTCGCCCGGGGACCGGCCTCGCTCACGACGGGTTCGTCCTGGTCGGGGCGGCCTCCGGGGCTGTGGGAGCCGGGGTCGCGGGGGCGGGGGCCGTGGAAACGGGAGGCGGGGGTGCCGCCGCCGCGGTGGCCAGCAGGTCCGCCGCCAGGGCCCGGTTGCGGCGGGCGTTGCGCAGGGCGTCCCAGGTCAGGAGGGAGAGGGCCAGCCACACCAGCGCGAACCCGGCCCACCGTTCGGGCGGCATCTCCTCGTGGAAGTAGAGGATGCCGAGGGCGAACTGGAAGACCGGAGCCAGGTACTGGAGCAGCCCCAGCGTGGAGAGCGGTACCCGGATCGCCGCCGCCCCGAAGCAGATCAGCGGGACCGCCGTGACGATGCCCGTCGCGGCGAGCAGCGCCCCGTGGCCCGGGCCCGCGGGCCCGGCGGTGAACGTCGACGCGCCGGTGGCCGTCAGCCAGAGCAGGAAGCCGAGCGCGGGCAGGAAGAGTACGGCGGTCTCGGCGGCCAGCGACTCCAGGCCGCCCATGTTGACCTTCTTCTTCACCAGCCCGTACGTGGCGAAGGAGAACGCCAGGACCAGGGAGATCCACGGCGGCCGCCCGTAACCGATCGCCAGGACGAGTACGGCGGCCAGGCCGGTGGCGACGGCGATCCACTGGACCGGCCGCAGCCGCTCGCCGAGCAGGAGGACGCCCATGGCGATGGTGACCAGCGGGTTGATGAAGTAGCCGAGCGAGGCCTCGACGACCTGGCCGTTGTTGACGGCCCAGATGTAGAGACCCCAGTTGACGGCGATGGTCGCCGCCGCGACCGCTATCAGGCCCAGCTTGCGCGGATCGCGGGCCAGCTCGCCGATCCAGGCCCAGCGTCGGATCACGAGCAGGGCGACCCCGACGACGGCCAGGGACCAGACCATCCGGTGGGCCAGGATCTCGACCGCCCCGGACGGCTGGAGCAGCGGCCAGAAGAGGGGGACGATGCCCCACATCCCGTACGCGCCGACTCCGTACAGCAGGCCGGCCCGCTGTTCGTTCTTCCCCTTCACGGGCCCCTCCCGGACTACCTGCGCCGACGGGTCTGCCGACGGGATGACGGTAACGCCGGAAGGGCCTCATGTCATAGCCGTCTCAGGGAAACACTCATGACATGTATGGACGCCGATGGCAGCCGGTGACAGCTGATGACATGGGGGCCTGTGTGTCTCAGGCGGCGGTGGTGGTCGTGAGGGCGGCGCGTACCGAGGTGGCCAGGGGGGTGGTCGGGCGGCCGATCAGCCGGGCCAGGTCGCCGCTCGTCCCCGCGAGCCGCCCGCGCCCGATGGCCTCGTCCACGTCGGTGAGGATCGCGGCGAACCCCTCGGGAAGGCCCGCGCCGACCAGGATCTCCTGGTGCGCGGCGGCCGGGACCTGCTGGTACGCGATCTCCTTGCCGGTCACCTCGGACAGCAGGGCCGCGTACTCGGCGAGCGACCAGGCGGTGTCGCCGCTCAGCTCGTAGGCCTGGCCGAGGTGGCCCTCGCCGGTCACCACGGCCGCCGCTGCGGCGGCGTAGTCGGCGCGGGCGGCGGAGGCGATCCGGCCCTCGCCCGCGTTGGAGACGACCGCGCCGTGCTCCAGGACGGGGGCGAGGTTGGCGGTGTAGTTCTCCGTGTACCAGCCGTTGCGCAGGAGCGTGTACGGCAGCCCGGAGCCGAGGATCAGCCGCTCGGTGGCCTTGTGCTCGTCGGCCAGCAGGAAGTCCGCGTCCGGTCCGCCCAGGATGCCCGTGTACGCGAGCTGCGCCACGCCCGCCGCCTTGGCCGCCTCGATGACCGCGGTGTGCTGGGCGACCCGCTTGCCCACCTCGCTGCCGGAGATCAGCAGCACCCGGTCGCCCGCCCGGAACGCCCCGGCGAGGGTCTCGGGCCGGTCGTAGTCGGCGATACGGAGCTCGATGCCCCGGGCCGCGAGCGCGGCGGCCTTCTCCTTGTCGCGGACGACCGCCGCGATCTCACCGGCCGGGACCGTGGCCAGCAGCTCATCGATGACGAGGCGGCCGAGTGCTCCGGTGGCTCCGGTGACGACGATGCTCATGGGGGTGCTCCTGTTTCGGGATTTCGGTGGGGGGCTTTCCCGATCGAGCGTATGGCGGGCACTAACTGAAAGAAAGTACCCACTTTGAAGTAAGGTACTGATATGGGAGTTAGTGAGAGTGTGGGGAGTACGGCTCCGGTCGGTCTGCAAGGGGTGCCGATCCCCGTCCAGGACGTCAACCAGCCGATGTGCCCGTCACGCCTGGTGCTGGAGCATGTGACGAGCCGCTGGGGCGTGCTCGTGCTGGCGGCCCTGCTGGAGCGCTCGTACCGCTTCAGCGAGCTGCGCCGCACGATCGGCGGGGTCAGCGAGAAGATGCTGGCCCAGACCCTCCAGACGCTGGAGCGCGACGGCTTCGTCCACCGGGACGCGAAGCCGGTGATCCCGCCCCGGGTGGACTACTCGCTCACCCCGCTCGGCACCGAGGCCGCCGAACAGGTGTGGGCGCTCGCCCGCTGGGCCGAACGCCGGGTGGACGCGGTGCAGGCGGCACGCGAGGTGTACGACGAGGCCCGGGCCTGATCGTCCTTGTCACGGCAGAGGCCCGGGCCTGGTCCTCCTCGGTCGGGGGACGGGGCCCGGGCCTCTGCCGTGACTCTGCGGCTTGTCAGCCGACGACGGTCCAGGTGTCGGCCCCGGCGAGCAGCGCACCGAGATCGCCCTTGCCGTCGCGCTCCACGGCGGCGTCCACCTGGTCGGACATCAGGGTGTCGTAGACGGGCCGCTCGACGCTGCGCAGCACCCCGATGGGGGTGTGGTGCAGGGTGTCGGCGTCGGCCAGCCGCGACAGCGCGAACGCCGTGGTCGGGGAGTCCGCGTGGGCGTCGTGGACGAGGACCTGGGAGCGGTTCTCGTCGGTGACGGCGACGACTTCCAGATCACCGGTGGCCTGATTGCGGACGACGCCCTTGGAGCCGTCGGCTCCGAAGAGGATCGGCTGCCCGTGTTCGAGGCGGATGACGGCCTCGGCGGCCTGCTCCTTGTCCTTGAGGACCTCGAAGGCGCCGTCGTTGAAGATGTTGCAGTTCTGGTAGATCTCCACCAGGGCTGTGCCCGGGTGCTCGGCCGCCGCGCGCAGCACGCTCGTGAGGTGCTTGCGGTCGGAGTCGACCGTCCGCGCCACGAACGTCGCCTCCGCCCCGATCGCCAGTGACACCGGGTTGAAGGGGGCGTCGAGCGAGCCCATCGGCGTCGACTTGGTGATCTTCCCGATCTCGGAGGTGGGGCTGTACTGGCCCTTGGTCAGCCCGTAGATCCGGTTGTTGAAGAGGAGGATCTTCAGGTTGACGTTGCGACGCAGGGCGTGGATGAGGTGGTTGCCGCCGATGGAGAGCGCGTCGCCGTCCCCGGTGACCACCCAGACCGACAGATCGCGGCGGGAGGTGGCGAGCCCGGTGGCGATGGAGGGGGCGCGGCCGTGGATGGAGTGCATCCCGTACGTGTTCATGTAGTACGGGAAGCGGGAGGAGCAGCCGATGCCGGAGACGAAGGCGATGTTCTCCTTCGCCAGCCCCAGCTCCGGCATGAAGCCCTGTACTGCGGCGAGGACGGCGTAGTCGCCGCAGCCGGGGCACCAGCGCACTTCCTGGTCGGATTTGAAGTCCTTCATGGACTGCTTCGCCTCGGCTTTGGGCACCAGCTGCAGCAGTTCGTTGTGGAGCAGTTCCCCGGCTTCAGGCATCGATGGCCTCCTTGAGGGCGGTGGCGAGCTGCTCGGCCTTGAACGGCATTCCGTTGACCTGGTTGTAGCTGTGGGCGTCCACCAGATACTTCGCCCGCAGCAGCAGCGCGAGCTGGCCCAGGTTCATCTCCGGGACGACGACCTTGTCGTAACCCTTCAGCACCTCGCCGAGGTTTCTCGGGAAGGGGTTGAGGTGTCTCAGGTGGGCCTGGGCGATGGGCTGCCCGGCGGCGCGCAGCCTGCGTACGGCGGCGGTGATCGGCCCGTACGTCGAGCCCCAGCCGAGCACCAGGGTGCGGGCCCCGGCCGGGTCGTCGACGACGAGGTCGGGGACGGCGATGTTGTCGACCTTCGCCTGACGGGTGCGGACCATCAGGTCGTGGTTGGCCGGGTCGTAGGAGATGTTCCCGGTGCCGTCCTGCTTCTCGATCCCGCCGATGCGGTGTTCGAGGCCGGGGGTGCCGGGGACGGCCCAGGGGCGGGCCAGGGTCTGCGGGTCGCGCTTGTAGGGCCAGAAGACCTCGGTGCCGTCGGCCTGGGTGTGGTTCGGGCCGGTGGCGAAGGGGGTGGTGAGGTCGGGCAGACTGTCCGTCTCCGGGATGCGCCAGGGCTCGGAGCCGTTGGCCAGATAGCCGTCGGAGAGCAGGAAGACCGGGGTCCGGTACGTCAGGGCGATCCGGGCCGCGTCGATCGCGGCGTCGAAGCAGTCGGCCGGGGTCTGCGGGGCCACGATCGGGACGGGGGCCTCGCCGTTCCTGCCGTACATCGCCTGGAGCAGGTCGGCCTGTTCGGTCTTGGTCGGCAGGCCGGTGGAGGGCCCGCCGCGCTGGATGTCGATGATCAGCAGCGGCAGCTCCAGGGAGACCGCGAGCCCGATCGTCTCCGACTTCAGCGCCACGCCGGGCCCCGACGTCGTGGTCACGCCCAGCGCCCCGCCGAACGCGGCGCCCAGCGCCGCCCCGATCCCGGCGATCTCGTCCTCGGCCTGGAAGGTGCGCACGCCGAAGTTCTTGTGCTTGGACAGCTCGTGCAGGATGTCCGAGGCCGGGGTGATCGGGTACGAGCCCAGGTAGAGCGGCAGGTCCGCCAGCTGCCCGGCGGCGATCAGGCCGTAGGAGAGGGCCAGGTTCCCGGAGATGTTGCGGTAGGTGCCGGTGGGGAACGCCTGGGAGGCCGGGGCGACCTCGTAACTGACGGCGAAGTCCTCGGTCGTCTCGCCGAAATTCCACCCTGCCCGGAAGGCCGCCACATTCGCCTCGGCGATCTGCGGCTTCTTCGCGAACTTCTGCCGCAGGAACGTCTCCGTTCCCTCGGTCGGCCGGTGGTACATCCAGGACAGCAGCCCGAGCGCGAACATGTTCTTGGACCGCTCGGCCTCCTTGCGGGAGAGCCCGAACTCCTTCAGCGCCTCGATCGTCAGGGTCGTCAGCGGCACCGGGTGGACGTTGTACGCCTCCAGCGAGCCGTCCTCCAGCGGACTGGTCGCATACCCGACCTTCGCCATGGGCCGCTTGGTGAACTCGTCGGTGTTGACGATGATTTCGGCGCCGCGCGGCACGTCGTCGATATTCGCCTTGAGGGCGGCCGGGTTCATCGCGACCAGGACGTTGGGGGCGTCGCCGGGGGTGAGGATGTCATGGTCGGCGAAGTGCAGCTGGAAGGAGGAAACCCCTGGCAGGGTGCCTGCGGGGGCCCGGATCTCGGCCGGGAAGTTCGGCAGGGTGGAGAGATCGTTCCCGAAGGAGGCCGTCTCCGAGGTGAACCGGTCACCCGTGAGCTGCATCCCGTCGCCCGAGTCACCCGCGAAGCGGATGATCACCCGGTCCAGGCGGCGGACCTCTTTCCCGTCGCCGCCGGTCGTTCCCGTCGTTCCTGACAGGGGGGCGCGCTGACCCCCGAGGACGGCGTCGTTGGCCTCATCGGCCTTCTCTGCCGCGCTACTGACCTGGCTCGTCACTGAACTGGACCTCCCTTGGGGCGGCGGTTCGGAACCGTCCGGCCAGCCGGCGGTCCCAGAGGCAACCCTACGTCCGTGCGGTTCGCCCTCCAGGGGCCGATCATATGGTGGACGCTGTTTTGAGACACCCTTTTAGCCCGTTTTACCATCTTTCTCAAGCCCCCCGATCGCTGGGTGCAGGTGTTCTGCCCGTAGGTCTTTGGTGCTAGGTCCTGCCGTGGCTGCGTCGTGGCTACGTCGTGGTTGCGCCGTGCCTGTGACGTGGTTGCGACGTGGTTCTGCCGCGACCCTGCCGTGATCCTGCTGTGGGTCTTCCGCCCAGGACTGCCCGGCGGAGACTCCCCGGACACCCCCGGCGAAGATCCGCGGGGAGTGCGCCGGGTGCTCGTCGGGCGCCCGGTGGCGGTTCGGGTGGATGGCTGACAGGTGCTGACGGATAACTGACAGGGTGTCAGATCGCTGGAGGTCCAGGTAGATGAGCCAGGAGCTCAGGTAGGCGTGAGTCAGGAGTTCAGGTAAGGGTGAGTCAGGAGTTGAGGTAGGTGAGTACGGCGAGGACGCGCCGGTGGTCCCCGTCGCTGGGCGAGAGCCCCAGCTTCTGGAAGATATTGCTGACGTGCTTCTCCACCGCCCCGTCGCTCACCACGAGCTGCCGGGCGATCGCCGAGTTCGTCCGGCCCTCGGCCATCAGACCCAGGACCTCCCGCTCGCGCGGCGTCAGCCCCGCCAGCACGTCCTGCTTGCGGCTGCGGCCCAGCAGCTGCGCCACCACCTCCGGGTCCAGCGCCGTCCCGCCGCGCGCCACCCGTACGACCGCGTCGACGAACTCGCGGACCTCGGCCACCCGGTCCTTCAGCAGATAGCCCACGCCCCGGCTGCTGCCCGCCAGCAGCTCGGTGGCGTACTGCTCCTCCACGTACTGCGAGAGGACCAGCACCCCTATCCCCGGGTACTCCTTCCGCAGCCGCACCGCCGCCCGTACGCCCTCGTCGGTGTGGGTCGGCGGCATCCGCACATCGGCCACCACCACATCGGGCAGCGCCTGCTCCGCGCCCAGGTCCGCCACGGTCTTCAGCAGCGCCTCGGCGTCCCCGACCCCGGCGACCACGTCGTGCCCGAGATCGGTCAGCAGACGGGTCAGCCCCTCCCGCAGCAGGACCGAATCCTCGGCGATGACTACCCGCACTCTGTTCTCCACATGCTCCACGGTGCTGCGCCCCCGCTGTTCTCCGGTGATTCCGCGTTCTCGCGGCTCTGCCTCTTCACGGCCCGCGTCTCCGCGTCCGCACTGCTGTGCGCCCCACGCCCGACCGCTGCGCTCCACGCCCGACACCTCCAGCATCCCAGGCCCGGGGCGCGGATGGGGTGCCTGTGGATAACGCACACCGATCGCGCTACCCAGCCGAAATTCTTGCCACCGGGGAGGGGGTTTTCGGCGGGGAGGCGGCGGTCGGTGTAGGCGCGGGCGCCTCCGGTGGCCGGGCTGGCCTGGGGGTGGGCGGGGCTTGGCTGGGCTGAGGGCGCGGGTGGCGGGGCTGCCCGGCGGAGGCGCTGAGCCCGGTGGCGGGGGTGCGGTGGTGGGGGGTGCGGCGGTGAGGTGTGGTGAGCGGGGGCCGGGCGCCGCGCGGGGCCCGGGGCCGGTGCCGGGGCGGGCGTCGGCCCCCGGGCGTCGGGTCAGCCTCGCCAGGGCAGTTCGGCGGTGACCGTCGTCGGGCCGCCGGTCGGGGAGTCCACCACCAGGACCCCGTCCACCGCGTCGAGCCGTTCCGTCAGTCCGGCCAGGCCGCTGCCGGTCGAGACCGCCGCGCCGCCCCGACCGTTGTCGGTGACCTGGAGCATCAGCCGGTCGGACGTCCGCCACACGTCGACCGTGGCCCGGGTCGCCCGTGCGTGCTTGCTGACGTTTTGCAGCAGCTCCGAGACGGTGAAGTAGGCGATGCCCTCGATGGCCTGTGCGGGCCGTGCGTCCAGGTCCACCTCGACCGTGACGGGGACGGTGCAGCGGGAGGCGATGGCGGAGAGTGCGGCGTCGAGGCCTCGGTCGGTGAGGACGGCGGGGTGGATGCCGCGGGCGAGGTCGCGCAGCTCCTGGAGGGCGACCTTCACTTCGCCATGGGCCTCGTCCACCATCCGCGCGGCCGCCTCGGGGTCATCGGTGAGCTTCTCCTTGGCCAGGCCGAGATCCATGGCCAGGGCGACCAGCCGGGCCTGGGCGCCGTCGTGGAGGTCCCGTTCTATCCGGCGCAGGTCGGCGGCCGCGGTGTCCACGACCACGCCCCGGTCCGACTCCAGCTCGGTGACCCGGGCGGACAGCGAGGACGGGCCCAGCAGGCCGGACACCATCAGTCGGTCCACCGAGACCAGCCCCCGCACGATCCACGGCGCCACCAGCACCAGCACCAGGCCCACCGCGCTCGTCGCCGCCAGTTCGAGAGGGGAGTCCAGGTAGTACGCGTGGGTGGCGTCCCCGTACAGCTGGATGCCGTCGGCGCCCACGAACACCGGGAAGATCCAGTGCCACAGCGGGTACGTCAGCGCCATCAGGCCGTATGTCCAGAACACCACCGACACCGAGAACGTGAACACGGCCCAGGGAAAGTGCAGCAGCGTGTAAAGAAGGTGACGCCAGGAGACCCCGCTCTTGAGGACGGCGCCCATCCATGACATCGGGCCGCCCGACTTCGCCCGCACTCGCACGGGCTCCGCCACATCCAGCTTCAGCAGTCCGCGTGCCCGGGCCCGCTCCATCGCCCCGAACCCACGGCAGACGGCCAGGCCGACCGCGAGCAGCGGAACCCCGATGAAGGTGATGAGCAGACCGGCGCTGAGGGAGGTCATGGTGACCGCGAAGACGAACATCACCGTCGCCAGCGGCAGGCTCAGCACGACATACAGGAGCTCGCGCCAGCTACGCGCCTCCAGGGGCGCGCGCAGTACAGCAGGGAGGAAGTGATTCCCCGGGGACTGCCCTCGGGGCCCGGCGCCCCGACCCGTGTGGTCGCGCGTGCCCGATTCCTTGTAGTCCCGCATGTCCGGTCCGTATGCCGTGGCCATGAGTGCCGTCCGTTCCGTCTCTTCTGTCGATCACTTCTGCCGATCGGCGGAGTGTTCTGCTTTTTGCTCCGCGCTCGTGCTCGTCCACCGCGGACCGTGTTCCTTCAAGGGTGCTGGTCCGTGCTCTCCGGCACCATGTGGCCGGTCTCCGTATTCATCCGGGGGTTTTCCCCACCCCCGGCCGTACTCCGGGCTCAGGCCACGCGGCCGGCCGCCGGAGCCCGGTCGCGCCAGGGCAGCTCGGCGGTGACGGCCGTCGGCCCGCCCACCGGGGAGTCCAGGACGAACAGCCCGTCCACCGCCCCCAGCCGCTCGGCCAGCCCCGCCATCCCCGTACCCCCGTCCAGCCGGGCCCCGCCCGACCCGTCGTCCGTCACCTGGATCAGCAACCGGTCTGCCACCCGCCACACTTCGACGGAGGCCGACCGGGCACCGCTGTGCTTGCTGACGTTCTGCAGGAGCTCCGAGACGGTGAAGTACGCGATCCCCTCGATCGCCTCCGCCGGACGCGCCGGCAGATCCACCGATACGGAGACGGGGACGGTGCAGCGGGAGGAGATGGCGGAGAGTGCGGCGTCGAGGCCTCGGTCGGTGAGGACGGCGGGGTGGATGCCGCGGGCGAGGTCGCGCAGCTCCTGAAGGGCGACCTTCACTTCGCCGTGGGCCTCCTCCACCATCCGCGCGGCCGCCTCCGGGTCGCCCGTCAGCTTCTCTTTCGCCAGCCCCAACCCCATGGCGAGGGCCACCAGTCGGGCCTGGGCGCCGTCGTGGAGGTCGCGTTCGATACGGCGCAGGTCGGCGGCGGCGGTGTCCACGACCACGCCCCGGTCCGACTCCAGCTCCGCGATCCGGCGCTCCAACTCGTCCGAGCGCGACAACAGCCCCCGCACCATCGCCCGGTCCGCCGCCGTCAGCCCCCGCGCGATGAAGGGGAGCACCGGCCACAGGACGATCAGAGCCACCAGCGTCACCGTGAAGGTCAGCACCCCCCACGGCAGCCGAATGAACGCGTACAGCAGGGAGCGCCAGCCCACCGGGTCCTTCAGCCCCGACCAGAGCCACGGGAAGAACCCCTCCTCGCGGCGACCGCGCGCCAGCGGACTCGGCTCCTCGATCCGCACCCCGAGCAACGACCGCGCCCGGCCCCGCTCCAACCTGCCCAGCCACCGCGCGCCCCGCAACCCGCTGACGAGCACCGGCAGCCCGATCGCGGTGACGGAGAGTCCCACGCCGACGGCGACCACGAGAATCGCGTAGACGAACCCGACGATCGCCATCGGCAGGTTGACCAGCAGGTGCACGATCTCCCGCCAGGTCCACCGGTCGAGGGCGAAGCGGGCAGGCGGCAGCCGGTCGGGGGCGGGTACGGAAGGGCTCATGGTCATGGCACCAGCCTGCCGGGCCGTGTCCGCGCACGCCATGGGGCTCGTAGGTGGCATGAAGTAGGGATAACCCCACCTGCGCGCGACGCGGCTGCTTACTGTGCGTTTATCAGGGCCTAGACTCCCGTGCGTACAGAGGGGCCTCGGATACGTGCGGGGCTACAACCGGATGACGAGGAACAAGGGGTGGACGTGAGGGACGTGGCGTACGTGCCGGAAGTGCCGCACGTGACGTACGTGCCGGTCCACCACCAGACCACCCTCGCCTCCGAGTACTTCCAGAGCTACTCGGTGGTCGGCCTGCTCGCGCTGATCGGCGTCCTGTTCGTGGCCGTCGCGTTCGGGGCGGGACGGCTCCTGCGGCCCGTGGTCCCGACGCCGGAGAAGCTGCTCACGTACGAGTGCGGCGTCGACCCGGTCGGCGAGGGCTGGGCTCACACCCAGGTCCGCTACTACGTCTACGCCTTCCTTTACGTCATCTTCGCCGTCGACTCCATCTTCCTGTTCCCGTGGGCGACGGTCTTCGCCGCGCCCGGGTACGGCGCGACCACGCTGGTGGAAATGTTCATCTTCCTCGGCTTCCTCGCCGTGGGACTGCTCTACGCATGGAAGAAGGGCGTCCTCGCATGGGCCTGACGAGCCGGCCGACCCCTGCTGCGCAGCACCCCGAGCCGACACCGTCGGCCGACGCGCGGACGGCGGCCGCGCCGGAACCGGTGCTCCTCCCGGAGCCGAAGCGCCTCGGCATCCTCTCCCGGCTCGCGCCCGAACCGATGAAGGTCGTCCTCAACTGGGGCCGCCGCTACAGCCTCTGGGTCTTCAATTTCGGACTCGCCTGCTGCGCGATCGAGTTCATCGCCGCCTCCATGGCACGCCACGACTTCATCCGCCTCGGCGTGATCCCCTTCGCCCCCGGCCCCCGCCAGGCGGACCTGATGATCGTCTCCGGCACGGTGACGGACAAGATGGCGCCCGCGGTGAAGCGCCTGTACGAGCAGATGCCCGAACCGAAGTACGTCGTCTCCTTCGGTGCCTGCTCCAACTGCGGCGGCCCCTACTGGGACTCGTACTCCGTCACCAAGGGCGTCGACCAGATCATCCCCGTCGATGTGTACGTACCCGGGTGCCCGCCCCGGCCCGAGGCACTGCTCCAGGGCATTCTCAAGCTCCAGGAGAAGATCGCGCGCGAATCCCTGGTGGAGCGTTACGCGACCGCCCCCTCCGGGGGAGCCCCCTCCACGGCGGCGCTGCGCAGCGGCCTGGTCACCGCGCCGGCTGCCCCGAAGACGGCCCAGGAGGCAGCCCGGGGCACGGAACCGGGGGAGGAGCAGCGGTGAGCGAGCGGCAGCACCAGGACCACCACCCGTACGACCGGCTGCCGGACGCCGTCACGGAGCTGTTCGGCGAGGGCGCGACGGCGGAGTCGGCCTACGACCTGCTCACCGTCGACGTCCCCGCCACCACCTGGATCACCGCCCTGCGGACCGCCCGCGACGAACTGGGCTGCAGCTACTTCGACTGGCTCAGCGCCGTGGACGAGCCCGGTACGGGCTTCCGCGTCTGCGCCCACGTGGCGGCTCTCGGCGGGGGCACGGTCCGCCGGCTCATGCTGCGCACCACCGTCCCGCACGACGCGGCGGTCCTGCCGACCGCGATCGACGTCTACGCGGGCGCGGCCTGGCACGAGCGTGAGACGTACGAGATGTTCGGCATCGCCTTCGAGGGCCACCCCGGCCTCGCCCCGCTCCTGCTGCCCGAGGGCTTCGAGGGCCATCCGCTGCGCAAGGACTTCGTCCTGGCCGCCCGGGTCGCCAAGGCCTGGCCCGGCGCGAAGGAGCCCGGCGAGTCCGAACACGGCGGCCCCAAGCGCCGCACGATGCTTCCGCCCGGTGTCCCCGACCCGAACGAGTGGGGCCCCCTCAAGGGCCAGCTCCCTCCTGCCGCCGCCCGCCCGGCCCGCACAGCCCGCCCGGCGGCCGACCGCCCGCCCCGCCGCACCCGCTCGGCGAGCGAGGGCTCGGCAGCACAACGCCCGCAGCCGGAACCGCCCGGGAGCCCGGCGCCCGGGGCTTCCGCGCCCGGGGTTCCCGAGGCCGCGCACGGAGCTCCTGAGTCCGCGCCCGGGAGCCCTGCACCCGGAGCCCCCGAGCCCGCGCCGACGCCCGCTCCATCGGAGCCCGTACCGCCTCCGTCTGCGGCCACGCCCCCAGGAGCTACGCCTTCCGGAGGCGTGTCGTCCGGCGACGTACCGCCCGGGGCGCCCCCGGCCGCGCGCCCGCGCCGCTCCCGTTCGGCGTCCGGCGGTTCGGCGAGCCAGCGGGGCGCGCAGGGGCCGGAGGCCCGGAGTCCGGGGCCCGGGACCTCGGGGGACCGGGCCCCCGAGGCCTCCGCGCCGCGCCCGCCGCGCCGGTCCCGTTCCGCGTCGGACGGCTCGGCGAGCCAACGTGTCCGCAGCACGGACGCCCCCTGGCACGATGCTCAACCGGCTTTCGACGACCCGGACGCCTCGTCTCAGCCCGGCCGGGCCCCGGCGAGCGACGATGCCGCTCCTCAGTCCCCTCGCGCCTCGGCGACCGATGACGCCGCTTCTCAGCCCGTCCCGCCTTCGGCGAGCGGGGACGCTTCCTCCCAGCCCCTCCGGCGTTTGAGGAGCGGGGGTCCGGGGGCAGAGCCCCCGGTTCGGGAAGGGGCGGGTAGGGGAGAAGCCCCGCGCAGCGGCGCCCCCGCCCCCGCCCCTGAGAAGCCCGAACCTGAGAAGCCCGACCGCGAGCCCGACAAGGCCGACCCCGAGAAGCCCGACCCCGACCCCGACAGCGCCGGGCCCGACCCCGACACCCCCGACAAGCCCCACCCCGCCGGAGGCGATACCGAGTGAACGACGTGTCCGACGTCGCCCTCCGCCTGGCCATCATCTTCGTCGTGTTCCTGGTCGCCCCCCTCCTCGTGGGCCAGACCGAGCACAAGGTGATGGCCCACATGCAGGGCCGCCTGGGCCCCATGTACGCGGGCGGCTTCCACGGCTGGGCCCAGCTCGTCGCGGACGGCGTGAAGTTCGCGCAGAAGGAGGACGTGGTTCCGGCCGCCGCCGACCGCCGCGTCTTCCAGCTCGCCCCCGCCGTCGCCCTCCTCCCGTACCTCCTCGTCCTCGTGGCCATCCCCATCGGCCCCGGCGACGGTGCCGTGGGCCAGGTCATCGACGCGGGCATCTTCTTCGTGCTGGCCGTGATGGGCATCGGCGTACTCGGCTCGCTCATGGCGGGCTGGGCCTCGGCCAACAAGTTCTCCCTGCTCGGCGGCCTGCGCACCGCCGCCCAGCTCCTCTCCTACGAACTCCCGATGCTCCTCGCCGCCGCCTCCGTGGCCATGGCGGCGGGCACGGTCTCGCTCATCGGCATCCTCGACGCCTTCGAGTGGTGGTGGCTGCCCTGGCAGATCGTCGGAGCCCTGGTCTTCTTCGTCGCGGGCCTCGCCGAACTCCAGCGTCCGCCCTTCGACGCCCCGGTCGCCGACTCCGAGATCATCTTCGGCGCGTACACCGAGTACACGGGGCTGCGCTTCGCCCTGTTCCTTCTTGCCGAGTACGCGGGCATCGTCATCCTCTGCGCCCTGACCACCGTCCTCTTCCTGGGCGGCTGGCACGGCCCGTTCGGCGCCGACGGGCTCGGCTGGCTCTGGACCCTCCTCAAGACCGCCCTCCTCGCGTTCGTCGTCATCTGGCTGCGCGTCAGCTACCCGCGTCTGCGTGAGGACCAGTTGCAGAAGCTTGCCTGGACCACCCTCGTACCCCTCGCCCTCGCGCAGATCGCGCTCACCGGCATCGTGAAGGTGGCGATCAACTGATGCCCCCGATCCCCGGATCCGGCCTGGCCAAGGGCCTCGCCGTCACCCTCCGTACGATGACGAGGAAGACCGTCACCGCGCAGTACCCGGACACCCAGCCCGAACTCCCGCCCCGCTCCCGCGGTGTCATCGGGCTGTTCGAGGAGAACTGCACGGTCTGCATGCTCTGCGCCCGTGAGTGCCCCGACTGGTGCATCTACATCGACTCCCACAAGGAGACGGTGCCGCCCGCCGCCCCCGGCGGACGCGAGCGCAGCCGCAACGTCCTCGACCGGTTCGCCATCGACTTCTCCCTCTGCATGTACTGCGGTATCTGCATCGAGGTCTGTCCCTTCGACGCCCTCTTCTGGTCGCCCGAGTTCGAGTACGCGGAGACGGACATCCACGAGCTCACCCACGAGCGGGACAAGCTCCGCGAGTGGATGTGGACCGTGCCGGAGCCGCCCGCGCTCGACCCGGGCGCGGAGGAGCCGAAGGAGATCGCCGCAGCCCGCAAGACGGCGGACAAACTCGCCACCCAGCAGGCGGCGGAGCAAGCCCAGCAGGCGGCGCAGCAGGCCCAACACGCTGAGCAGGCCCAGCAGGCCCAGCAGAACGAGGAGGGAGGAACCCCGTGACGCTCCCCACCGCCCCCTCCCTGCTCGCCGCGGCCACAGCCACCACCGGCCACCCCGGCTTCCTCTCCCCGACCGGCGTCGAGATCGCGTTCGTCCTGGTCGGCCTCGCCACCCTCGGCGCCGCCGTCATCACGGTCACCACCAGACAACTGGTGCACGCCGCCCTCTGGCTCGTCGTGGCGCTCGGCGGACTGGCCGTGGAATACCTCCTGCTCACCGCTGAGTTCATCGCCTGGGTGCAGGTACTGATCTACGTCGGTTCCGTCGTCGTCCTCCTCCTCTTCGGCCTGATGCTCACCCGGGCCCCCATCGGCCGCTCCCCGGACGCCGATTCGGGCAATCGGTGGGTCGCCCTCGGTGTGGCCCTCGCCTCGGCGGCCGCACTCGTCTGGGTCGTCGTGGACGCCTTCCGCACCACCTGGATCGACCTCGAAGGACCGGCCCAGGGCTCCACCGCCGTCACCGGAGCCTTTCTCTTCCGGAACTGGGTCCTCCCCTTCGAGGCGCTCTCCGTCCTGCTGCTCGCCGCCCTCGTCGGCGCGATCGTGCTGTCCCGCAAGCACGACACGGACACCGCGGTCCGGCCCGCCCCGAACCAGGACCCGGACCCCGCCCCGGCTCCGGACCCGGTCGCCCGAGGCGACAAGAAGGGGGAGCGGCGCTGATGCACCTCGCCTATCCCGCCGTACTCGCCGCCCTCCTCTTCTGCACCGGCCTCTACGGTGTCCTCGCCCGGCGCAACGCGATCCTGGTCCTGATGTCCGTCGAGCTGATGCTCAACGCCGTCAACCTCAACCTCGTCGCCTTCGACGTCTGGCTCCGCGACACCCTCCACTCCGGCCAGGCCCTCACCCTGTTCACCATCGCCATCGCCGCCGCCGAGATCGGCATCGGCCTCGCGATCGTCCTCGCCGTCTACCGCAACCGCGGCTCCTCTGCCATCGACCGGCTCCGCGACGCCGCCGAGACCGCCGACGCCGCCGAGACCAGTGACGCCGCCGAGACCGGTGACGCCGCCGGTACTACCGACGCCGGGACCGACGGCCACCCCGCAACGGCAGGGAATGCCACAGCAGGGGACGCCACAGCAGGGAACACCAAGGCAGGGCACACCACGAACGCAGAGGCCACCTCGTGACCACGACGACCCTCGCCGCCCTCGTCCCGCTCCTCCCCTTCCTCGGTGCCGTCGCCGGACTCGCGCTCGGCCGCACCGCCCCCGGCTTCGTCCGCCCCCTGGCGATCCTGCCGACGCTCACCGCCGCCGTACTCGCCGTGATCGTCGCCGTCCGGCAGGGCGGCGGGCGCGCCATCGACGCCGCGACCCAGCTCACCCCCACCGGGTCCGTCCCCATCGACCTGGCCCTGCACCTGGACGGCTTCGCGGTCCTGGTCGCCGTCCTCGTCGGGCTCGTCGCCACCTGCGTACAGCTCTACTCGACGGCCTACCTCCGCGACGACGCCCGCTACCCCTCCTACGCGGCCCTGGTCTCCCTCTTCACCTCCGCGATGCTGCTCGTCGTCTACTCCGGCGACCTGATGGTGCTCCTGGTCGGCTGGGAGATCATGGGCATCTGCTCGTACTTCCTCGTCGGCCACTACTGGGAGACGCCCGAAGCCCGCGCGGCCTCCCTGAAGGCCTTCCTCGTCACCAAGCTCGGCGATGTCCCCTTCCTGATCGGTCTGTTCGCCCTGGCCGCCGACACCGGCAGCTTCCGGATCACCAAGATCCTGGCGGCCGTCACCAACGGCGGCCTGGACCACCCCACCCTCATCGCCCTGCTGCTCCTCGCGGGCGTCGCCGGGAAGTCCGCCCAGTTCCCCCTGCACACCTGGCTGCCCGACGCGATGGCCGGTCCCACCCCCGTCTCCGCGCTCATCCACGCCGCCACGATGGTCGCCGCCGGGATCTACTTCGTGGCCCGGCTGCTGCCCGTCTTCGCCGCCTCCGGCGCGGCTCTCACCGTCCTCGCCGTGATGGCGGCCGTCACGATGATCGGCTCCGGACTCGCCGCCCTCGCCCAGGACGACATCAAGCGGGTCCTCGCCTACTCGACCATCGGTCAGCTCGGCTACATGTCCGGCGCCCTGGCCGTCGGTGACCGTGGTGCCGCCGTCTTCCACCTCATCTCGCACGGTGCGTTCAAAGCCGTCCTCTTCCTCGCGGCCGGCGTCGTCATCCACGCCGCCGGCACCAACTCACTCGCCGCCATGTCCCGTATGGGCGGCCTCGCGCGCCGCGTTCCCGACGCCTTCTGGACGATGACCGTCGCCCTCCTCGCGCTCGCCGCCATCCCGCCGTTCGCCGGCTTCTTCTCCAAGGAAGCCGTCCTCGTCGCCGCCGAGCACACCGCCCTGGGGGACCGGAGCGTCGCCCCCGCCGCCGCGGGCTGGACGATCCTGATCGCCGGACTCCTCGCCGCCGCCCTCACCGCCGCCTACGCCACCCGCCTCTGGCTCCTCGCCTTCCGGGGGCGCGGCGCCGAACTCCCCGACCACGGCAGGCAGCCCCTCGCCATGACCTCCGTCCTCTGGGTCCTGGCCGTCCCCACCATGGCCTTCGGACTCACCGCCGGAGTGATCGGCGACTGGTTCGACGGGCATGCCCTCACCCCCTCCCTCACCACCGCCGTCCTCTCCACCGGCATCGGCCTCGTCGGCGGCCTCGTCACCTACGGAGCGTGGCGCCACACCACGGTGCTCGCCGCCCGCACCCCCATCGGTGCCGTCGCCGCCCACCCCGGCGCCGAACCCGCCCTCGTCGAAGCCGAGGCCATGACGTCCCACACCGCCGCCTACGGCACCGTCGCGGATGCCGCCGACCCGGCCGACCCCGGACGCCTCCTGCTGGGCCCGCTCCACCGTCACGCGGTCACCGGCTTCCACCTGGACGCCCTGTACACGACGCTGTTCGTCCGGCCCGTCCAGCAGGCCGCCCGCCTCGTGCGCTTCCTGGACCGCACGGTCATCGACACCTACGTCGACGGATCGGGCGCCGTCACACGCCTTCTCGGAACCGCTGTACGCCGCGCCCAGACCGGGAACGTGCAGACCTACCTCAGCGTCCTGCTCGCCGGCTCCCTGGTCCTGGTGATCGCCGCCGTCGTCTTCGCCAACGTCAACGCGGGGTCGTGACCGTGATCGATATCAGCCCGTCCGTGATGCAGTTCCTTCTCGCGTTCATCGTCGTCGCCCCGCTCCTCGGCGCCGTCGCGGCGCTGCTCCCCGCCCCGCCCGGGCTCAAGGGGAAGAACCCCGACCAGGCCGTGCTCCGCCACGGCGTGACCGTGACCGGCGCCGTCCTCATCGCCGCGATCGTCCTGGCCGTCGGCTTCGACCACGACCACCCCGCCACGATGCAGGCGACCACCGATATCAGCTGGATCCCGGCACTCGACGTCCGCATCCACCTCGGCATCGACGGCATCTCGCTCCCCCTCCTCCTGCTGACCGCGCTGCTGACCTTCCTCTGCGCCCTGTACAGCTACTTCAAGCCTCCTGCGGGCCCCTCCCCGAAGGCCTTCACCGCCCTCGTCCTCGTCCTGGAATCCGGCACCCTCGCCACCTTCGCCGTCCTCGACCTGCTGCTCTTCTTCCTGGCCTTCGAGATGGTCCTCATCCCGATGTACTTCCTCATCGCCCGGTGGGGCGGTGACCAGCGGCAGGCGGCCGCCTGGAAGTTCATCCTCTACACACTGCTCGGCTCGGTCGTCATGCTGCTGGGCCTGCTCCTCATCGGGCTGAAGAGCGGCACCTTCGACATGGTGGCACTCGCCACTGACAACGGCCGGGGCCTCACCGCATCCGTGCAGGTCATCGCCGTTCTCGCGATCGGCATCGGGCTCGCCGTGAAGACCCCGATGTGGCCCCTGCACAGCTGGCTCCCCGCCGCCCACACCGCCGCGCCCACCGTCGGCTCGGTGCTCCTGGCGGGCGTCCTGCTGAAGATGGGAACGTACGGATTCGTCCGGATCCTGCTCCCCATCGCCCCCGACGGCATGCGGACCTTCGCCCCCTACCTCGCCGCGTTCGCCGTCGTCGGCATCGTCTACGGGTCGCTCGCCTGCCTGGCCCTCGCCCGGACCGGCGCCAAGGGCGACCTCAAGCGGCTCATCGCGTACTCCTCCGTCGGCCACATGGGCTTCGTCCTCCTCGGCATCGCCACCATGACCCCCACCGGAGTCAACGGCGCGCTCTTCGCCAACATCGCCCACGGCCTCATCACCGGCCTGCTGTTCTTCCTGGTCGGCGCTGTCAAGGACCGTTACGGCACCGCCGACCTGGACACCCTCGCCGGTGCCACCGGGGCCGCCCTCTACGGCCGCGCCCCCCGCCTCGGCGCCCTGCTCGCCTTCGCCGCCGTCGCCTCGCTCGGGCTGCCCGGACTCGCCGGGTTCTGGGGCGAGATGCTCACCTTGTTCGGCGCCTACAGCCCCGCCGAAGGCCTCAGCCGCCCCGCGTTCCGCACCTTCATGGCCATCGGGGCGTTCGGCACCCTGCTCACCGCCGCGTACATGCTCATCGTGGTGCGCCGCGTCTGCATGGGCGAGCACACGCCCCACTCCCAGCTCTCGCCCGATACGCAGCCGACGGACACCTCTCAGCCGACGGATGCCCCGCAGCCGACGGATGTCCCCCGGCTGAAGGACGCTCCCCAGCCGTCCGCGGCCGCCGGAAGCCCGCCGAGGCTCGCCGACATCCAGGCGTACGAAGCCGCCACCTGGACCCCGCTCGTCGCCCTCACCGTCCTCGCCGGCCTCTGGCCCGCCGTCCTCCTCGGCCTCACCGACCCGGCCGTGCAGAAGCTCCTCGCAGGAGGCAAGTCGTGACCGCGGACCTCAGCAGCGCCACCACCGGGGCGGCCCAGGACGTCCTCGCCACCGGGGCAGTCCCGAGAGCCCTCACCACAGCGGCCGACACCGCCCCCAGCGTCGTCCAGACCATCGACTGGCTCGCCATCGCGCCCCCCACCCTCACCGCGCTGGCCGCCCTGCTCGTCCTCGTCGCCGACCTCTTCCTCCCCGAGCACCGCAAGAAGCTCCTCGGCTACGGAACCCTCACCGCGCTCGCCGGGGCCCTCGCCCTCCTCGTCCCGCTCCGCGCCGGAGACCGCTCCACCTTCTGCGTCACCACCGGCACCCAGGCGTGCAGCTACACCGCCGACCACTTCACCCTGGTCATCCAGGCCCTCGTCCTCGGCGGGGCGTTCCTCACCGTGCTGCTCTCCCTCGGCGACACACGGAAGCTCCCGGCGGGCGAGTACTGGTTCCTGCTGCTCGCCTCCACGGCGGGCGCGGCCCTCCTGCCCGCCTCCCGGGACCTCGCCACCCTCGTCGTCGCCCTCGAAGTCGCCTCGCTGCCCGCCTTCGCTCTCGTGGGCATCGTGCGCGGCAACCGGCGCTCCTCCGAAGCCGCGCTCAAGTTCTTCCTCTCCTCCGTGGTCGCCACCGCCGTCATGCTCCTCGGCGTCAGCTTCGTCTACGCGACCACGGGCACCCTGCACCTCACCGAGATCGCCGCCCGCCTGGACGACGTCCCCCCGGCGCTCGACACCCTGGCCAGGACCGGCGTCGTCCTCACTCTCGTGGGCTTCGCCTTCAAGACCGCCGCGGCACCCTTCCACTTCTGGGTACCCGACACCTACGTGGGCGCGCCCCTGCCGATCGCCGCCTACCTCTCCGTGGTCGGCAAGACCGTCGGCTTCTCCGGCCTCATCCTCGTGACGGTCATCGCGTTCCCTTCCTATGCCGACGTCTGGGGGCCCGCAGTCGCCGTCCTGGCCGCCCTCACCATGACCGTCGGCAACGTCGCGGCCATCCGCCAGAGGGCCGACCGGGCCCGCAGCGCCGTCCGGCTCCTCGCCTGGTCCTCCGTCGCCCAGGCCGGCTATCTCCTCGTCCCGATCGCCGCCGCCGCGTACTCCGGCGACGAGCGGATCGGCTCCACCGTCGCGTACGCCCTCATGTACGCCGTCGTGAACCTCGGCGCCTTCGCCGTCGCGGCCCTCGTGGCCCGTACGAGGCCGGGCAACCGCATCGCCGACTACCGGGGCCTGTACGCGACCCGGCCCCTCGCCGCCCTCGCGCTCGGCTTCTTCCTGCTCTGCCTGGCCGGACTGCCGCCGGGCATCATCGGGCTCTTCGCGAAGGTCACCGTCTTCTCGGCGGCCGTCGACGCGGGTCTCGGCTGGCTCGCCGTCGTCATGGCCGTCAACGTGGTGATCGCTCTCTACTACTACCTTCAGTGGACCGCGATCCTCTTCAGGAGCCCGGAAGCCACGGAGACGGCCACCGGAACACCGGCCTCCGAACCGCCCCACGGATTCCGGGTCCCGGCCCCGCTGACCACGGTGATCGTCCTCACCACCGTTGGCGGCATCCTTCTTTCAGGTGCTCCCCAGCTCATCCTGCGCTTCGCCGCCGTCAACCTCTTCTGACGCTCCCCGGGAGCGAAAGATCGGTTTGCCCGGGGCGGCCGCCACAGGGCAAGGTCTTGGCTGCATACGTCCCGTACACGACGAAGACGTACGAAATCCATAGAGGAGAGAGCAGTGCTGAACGGGTTCAAGGACTTCATCCTGCGTGGGAACGTCATCTCGATGGCGATCGGCCTCGCCGTGGGAGCCGCCTTCACCGCCGTGGTCACCGGCTTCAGCACCGCCTTCATCACCCCGCTGATCGGCCTCGCCACCGGTTCGGTCGGCGACTTCAGCACGGCGGAGTTCACCGTCGAGG
This sequence comes from Streptomyces sp. NPDC059452, assembly GCF_042750035.1. Lineage (NCBI taxonomy): Bacteria > Bacillati > Actinomycetota > Actinomycetes > Kitasatosporales > Streptomycetaceae > Streptomyces > Streptomyces sp. NPDC059452. Next base: position 34,781 of record NZ_JBHYVE010000004.1, on the reverse strand, counting down.
GCGCGATCTTCCCGTACGGAAAGTTCCTCGCGGCCGCCATCGCCTTCCTCATCACCGCCGCGGTCCTCTACTTCTGCGTCGTCGTCCCCATGACCAAGGTGCAGAACCGCTTCGCCAAGGAGGAGGAGGTCGACATCAAGGCCGCCCTCCGCGACTGCCCGCGCTGCTACAGCTCGATCCCGGCCATCGCCTCCCGCTGCGGCCACTGCACCAGCGAGGTCGAGCCCGAACCCGAGGCCCTCTCCCTCGCCAAGCTGCCCGTCCAGCGCTGAGCCGGCTGCCCGTCCGGCGCTGACGCACGCCCGCCCCCGGCACCCGTACGGCCCAGTGCCCCGCCGTACGGGCCAGGAGCCCGAACCGGCCGGATCACGCCGGAGCGGCCCCGCCCTCCAGCCGCACGCACAAGGGAACTAGCTCTCCTCGCCTGGCGTTGACCAGTACGGGAGGCTCCACTGGGGGAGTGGAGCACCACCATGCAAAGGGTTCCCCTGCCGCACCACTTGGAGGGCGTACCGTGCACCGCCGGCACAACGGGCTGAAAACCGCCGTACTCCTCGGGGGCCTCTCCGCCCTCATCATCATCATCGGCAGCTTCTTCGGACGTACGGGTCTTGTCATCGCGCTCGTCGTGGCCTTGGGTACCAACGCCTACGCCTACTGGAACAGCGACAAGCTGGCCCTGCGGGCCATGCGGGCCCGCCCCGTCAGCGAATTCGAGGCGCCCCAGCTCTACCGGATCGTCCGGGAGCTCTCCACCGCGGCCCGTCAGCCGATGCCCCGGCTCTACATCTCGCCCACCCAGGCGCCCAACGCCTTCGCTACCGGCCGCAACCCGCGCAACGCGGCCGTCTGCTGCACCGAGGGCATCCTCCAGATCCTCGACGAGCGGGAGCTGCGCGGCGTCCTGGGCCATGAGCTGAGCCACGTCTACAACCGGGACATCCTCATCTCCTCCGTCGCCGGAGCCCTCGCCTCCGTCGTCATGTTCCTGGTCAACTTCGCCTGGCTCATCCCCATCGGCCGCTCCAACGACGACGAGGGCCCCGGCCTCCTGGGCATGCTCCTGATCATGATCCTGGGCCCGCTCGCCGCCTCCGTCATCCAGCTCGCCGTCAGCCGCTCCCGCGAGTACGAGGCCGACGCCTCCGGGGCCCAGTTGACCGGGGACCCACTTGCCCTCGCCAGTGCCCTGCGCAAACTGGAAGCAGGAACGAAACAGCTCCCGCTGCCCCCGGAACCCAGGATCGAGACCGCGAGCCACATGATGATCGCGAACCCCTTCCGCCCCGGCCAGGGAATGGCCAAGATGTTCTCCACCCACCCACCGATGGCGGAGCGCATCGCCCGACTGGAACAGATGGCAGGTCATCGCCCATGAAAACCATCCTGAACGTCATCTGGCTCGTCCTGTGCGGCTTCTGGATGTTCCTCGGTTACCTCCTCGCAGGCGTCGTCCTCTGCATCACCATCATCGGCATCCCGTTCGGCCTCGCCGCCTTCAGGATCGGGATCTACGCCCTCTGGCCCTTCGGCTACACCGTCGTCGACCGCAGGGACGCCGGATCGCCCTCCTGCGTCGGCAACGTCCTCTGGCTGGTCCTCGCCGGATGGTGGCTCGCCCTCGGCCACATCACCACCGGTATCGCCCTCTGCATCACGATCATCGGCATCCCCCTGGGCATCGCCAACTTCAAGCTGATCCCCGTCTCCCTCCTGCCCTTCGGCAAGGAGATCGTCCCCACGGACCAGCCCTTCGCCGCCCGCTGACCGGACGGCCCGACCGGACCGCCGGGCCTGGCCGCCCGACCAGACCGCCTGGCCGGACCGCCTGGCCTGGCCGTCCGATCTACCTCTGATCTGCCTCCGACCTGCCCGTTCTGCCCCGCCGTCGGACGGTCCGCGCAACCGATCCCCCCACCCCCGGCGTCTTGGATTCCGTAACCGAGCAAGGGGTAGGTAGAGCCACATGGGCATCATCAGTTGGATCATTCTCGGGCTGGTCGCCGGAGTCATCGCCAAGGTCCTGCTCCCGGGCCGTGACCCGGGCGGCATCTTCGGGACCACCCTCATAGGCATCGCCGGTGCCTTCGTCGGAGGCTGGCTCTCCAGCCAGTTCCTCGACCGCCCCATCAGCAACGACTTCTACGACACCGCGACCTGGATCGCTGCCATCGCCGGCTCCCTGGTCCTGCTGATCCTCTACCGACTGCTCTTCGGCAACTCCCGCGAACGCCGCTGACCGCCCCCGGGGCTCAACTCAGCCCGGTCTCCCGCAACGTCAGATTCAGTCGGCCCGCCCGCATCCCCGCGGCCGGGTCGGCCGATCCGGGGTACACCTTCGGCACCCCGTGGAACGCGAAGCGCGACGGGCCCCCGAAGACGAAGAGGTCGCCGGAGACCAACTCCACGTCCGTGTAAGGCTGCCCGCGACTCTCCGGGTTCCCGAAGCGGAACACGCACGTCGCCCCGATGCTCAGTGACACCACAGGAGCGCCCGACCGCTCCTCCTTGTCCTGGTGCATGCCCATCCGCGCCGCTTCGTCGTAGAAGTTGATCAGCGCGGTGTCCGGAGCGAACGCCTCCGCCGCACCCTCGTCCTCGTACGCCTCCGCCACCGCCGCCCGCCCCAGCGCCACCAGCCACTGCGGCAGGGCGGCCACCCGGGCGCCGTTCACATCGTCGGCGGTACGGGTGTACCGGTACGGCTGCCAGTGCCACCCCAGGCACACCGTCCGTACGGACATCACCCCGCCACCCGGCAACACGGTGTGCCGCAGCGGAACCGGCCCCCGCGCCCACTCCCGGCACGCCGTCACCAACTCCCGCCGACGCTCCACCGGGAGCCACTCCGGCATGTGCACGGCACCCGGCGCCACGACCTGACGGGGCCGCGGGAACAGCCCGCCCGAAGCAGCCGGAACCCCACGCGACACCACCGTCACACCACCCTCAGCGGTCGGCGCTCACACACGCCGCCCCCTCCAGCCCCAGCAGCAACTCCTTGCGCTCCAGCCCACCCGCGTACCCCCGCAGCGCCCCGTCCGCGCCGATCACCCGGTGGCACGGCCGTACGACCAGCAAGGGGTTGCGCCCGATCGCCGTACCCACCGCCCGTACCCCCGCGCCCGAGGCCCCCACCCGCGCGGCGACCTCCCCGTACGACAGGGTCTCCCCGTACGGGATCGACTCCAGCACCTTCCAGACGCGCCGCTGGAACTCCGTACCCACACCCTCCGCGAACGCCACGTCGAACCGCGTCGACCGCCCCGCGAAGTACGCCTCCACCTGTGCCACGACCCCCGCGAACAGCTCGGGCGCCCGGAGCCACCCGTCCTGGACGGCCGCGCCGCCCTTCTGCCCGGGCACCGACAGCGACACCAGCCGCAGCCCTTCGGCCGTACCGTCCGACTCGCCCACCAGCAGCAACTCGCCCAGCGGACTCGCCACCCGTGTGTACACCGTCGTCACGACCGCTCACTTCCCTCCATCGAAGAACCCACGGCCAGTCTGCTCCGCGCCCCGCACCCCCGGCTGGCGGTTTTCGGACACCGCGCCCCGGGTGGCAGGGGTCATGCCCCCGAAACGCGAAGAGGCACGTCGTCGAGGCCGGCCCCGACGAAGTGCCCCTGGTCCGCTCACCAATTGTCCTACTGGTTCACGAACCGTCCTACCGGTGATTCGTGAACCAACCAGTGGTTCGTGAACTACCGGTAGTTCACGAACTGGATGGCGAAGTCGAGGTCCTTCTCCTTCAGCAGCGCCTGCACGGCCTGAAGGTCGTCCCGGCTCTTCGAGCTGACCCGCAGCTCGTCACCCTGGACCTGGGCCTTGACGCCCTTGGGGCCCTCATCACGGATGATCTTCGCGACCTTCTTGGCGTTCTCCTGGGAGATGCCTTCCTCGATCGTCGCGAAGATCTTGTACTCCTTGCCCGAGAGCTGCGGCTCGCCGGCGTCCAGCGACTTCAGCGAGATGCCCCGCTTGATCAGCTTGGACTGGAAGATGTCGAGGATCGCCTTGACCCGCTCCTCGCCGTTCGCCTCCATCAGGATCTTCTCGCCGGACCACGAGATCGAGGCGCCCGTGCCCTTGAAGTCGTAACGCTGGGAGATCTCCTTGGCGGCCTGGTTGAGGGCGTTGTCGACCTCCTGCCGCTCGACCTTCGAGACGATGTCGAAACTGGAGTCGGCCATGACGTGTGGCTCCTTGCGTCGAATGTGCGTGGGATACAGCGCAAAGCCTAGCCACCGCCGCACCCTCCGGCTGCTGATCAATGAGGTGGCGGAGCACCCCTGGCCATCGGGTATTGTTTACGTCGTCGCCAAGGAGCTCACCAGTGGAGATCCGACGCGTCGCCCGAGGCGGTGTGCCCGAGTGGCCAAAGGGAGCAGACTGTAAATCTGCCGGCTCAGCCTACCCAGGTTCGAACCCTGGCGCCGCCACGCGAACGAAGCCCCCGACCGGTTCTTCCGGTCGGGGGCTTCCTCGTTCCCGCAGCCTCGTGCGCGCCGCCCTCAGCCACCCGCGATATCAGTTGCCCGCGATGTCCTTCACGGCCACCGTGACCGGCACGTTCCCCGAGATCAGCTCAAGGGTCAGGCCCGCCGTCGCCGGGGTGTCCAGCAGCTCCAGGATCGTCGCCGCCACGTCGTCGCGCGGGACCGGGCCGCGGCCTGTCTTCGCGGCGAGCAGCACCTGTCCGTTGCCCGCGTCGTCGGTGAGCATCCCGGGGCGCAGGATCGTCCAGTCGAGCGCGGACCGGGAGCGTACGTCGGCGTCCGCCGCGCCCTTCGCCCTCAGATAGACGTCGAACACCTCGTCGCCGGGGTGGTCGGGGTCGGCGCCCATGGAGGAGATGACGATGTACCGGCGTACGCCTGCCGCTTGGGCCGCGTCGGCGAACAGGACGGCGGCGCCCCGGTCGACGGTGTCCTTGCGGGCGGTGCCGCTGTTCGGTCCGGCGCCCGCTGCGAAGACGGCCGCGTCGGCGCCGCGCAGCACCTCGGCGGTCTCCTCGACGGAGGCCGATTCGAGGTCCAGTACGGCGGGTTCGGCGCCGATGTCGGTGAGTTCCTGGCTCTGTTGGGGGTTGCGGATGATCCCGACGGCTTCATCCCCGCGTGCGGCGAGCAGGCGCTCCAGCCGCTGTGCGATCTGACCGTGTCCACCTGCGATGACAATGCGCATACCTCCGACCGTACGCCCGGCGGCCACCGAACGCTCAGCTCCCCGGCCCGGCACCGGAGTCGGGTCGCCCCTGGCGCGGGAGGTCGGGGCCGGCGGCGGTGTCGGGGTCGGAGTCGCAGTACTCGCGTACGGCGCTGGTGCGGGCGACGACCCGGCCGCGGTGGACGACGATCCGGCTGTAGGCGAGGGAGAGCACTGCGGGGAGCCGTTCACCGCGTACGGCGAGGAGTTCGGCGGGGAAGCCCGCCTCCACGCGGACGTCGGGCAGGCCGAGGGCGGCCCGGGCGGTGGTGGAGACCATGGCGTAGGCGTGTTCGGCGCGCAGGCCGTGCTGCGAGGCGAGGAGGTACGCGGCCTCCAGCGGGTCGCCGCGGCCCACCGGGTTGGCCGTGTCGCGCAGTGCGCCGCTGCCTGCCGCCACGCGTACGCCCGCGGAGCGCAGGAGGCGTACGGGGGCGGTCGTACGGCGTTCGGAGCCCGCACAGCCGCCCTGGGGGAGGCAGACGACGGTGATGCCGGCGGCGGCGAGCCGGTCGGCGGCGCGGGCCGCCGTGTCCAGGGGGAGGTGGGCGAGGCCGGCGCAGGGCCCGATGGTGACGCCGGGGCGCAGCCCGCCGGCCATGGCGGCGAGCCGGGCGAGCCGGGTGGGGTCGTCGCCGTCGGTGTGCAGGTCGACGGGGCAGCCGTGCTCGGCGGCGACCTCCAGGACGGCCGCGGTGTAGCCGGTGGGGTCGGGGTCCAGGTCGGGGCAGCCGCCGACGACGGCGGCGCCCATCTTCACGGCGTCGCGGAGCATGGCGAGGTTGTCGGCCCCGGCGACCCCGGTCAGCAGGCGGGGGACGGCGACGGCGGTCAGGTCGGCGAGGCCGCGCAGGGCCCGCCGGGTCTGGAGGACGGCCTCCAGCGCGGCCAGCCCCCGTACGTCGCCGATGCGGACGTGGGCGCGCAGCGAGGTGGCGCCGTGGCCGAGCTGGAGGAGGGCGGCCTCGGTGGCGCGGCGCTGGACGTCCTCGGTGCGGTGGGAGGCGGGCCCCGGGCCGTCGGGCCCGGCGCTGTCGGCGGTCAGGGCGCTGTCGCTGTGGGCGTGCGGCTCGGCCGGTGCGGGGAGCAGGAGGTAGCCGCGCAGGTCGATGCGGGGCCCGCGGGTGGTGAGGCTGCCCGCCGTGCCGACGGCCTCGATACGGCTGCCGCTCAGGCGTACGTCGACGGTGCGGCCGTCGGTGAGGCGGGCGCCGCTCAGGACGAGTGCGGGGGCGCCGTCGGTGGTGGCCGCGTCGGCGCTGTCGGGCGCGTTGTCGTCGGGCCGCCGCGGCTGGCTGTCAGGCATCGCGCTCCTGGGAGGGGTGCAAGATCACACGGAGTGGGTCGAGCCTAGGGGCGGGCCGGGGCGGCTTCCGGGAGGAGCGGAATAGTCGTACCGGTGCGCCTGCGCCGACGTGGGGGAGCGCCCGATCCGGAGGGCGGCGCAGGGTGGATCAAGGCCTGATCAGGGGGTGTGGGCGGGCCGGGACCGGTGGCCGCAGCCCGGTGCCCAAACGGATTTGGGCGATCGGCCGGAGAGCGTGTAATGTCTTCCTCGCTCGCCCCAATAGCTCAGTCGGTAGAGCGTCTCCATGGTAAGGAGAAGGTCTGCGGTTCGATTCCGCATTGGGGCTCTGGTGATCGGGAAACCCCGCTTCGGCGGGGGGACTCATCATCAAAGCGGTGTAGCTCAGTCGGTAGAGCAAGCGGCTCATAATCGCTGTGTCACCGGTTCAAGTCCGGTCACCGCTACTAACGGTAGCCGATTGTTGGGTCGGTCCTTCGATCGGCTACTCTTTTATGCGTTCATCCGTCCATCGTCCGTCCAAGGAGCACTCACGTGGCTGCCACCGACGTCCGCCCGAAGATCACGCTGGCCTGCGTGGAGTGCAAGGAGCGGAACTACATCACCAAGAAGAACCGGCGTAACAACCCGGACCGTCTTGAGATGAAGAAGCACTGCCCGCGCTGCAACTCGCACACCGCGCACCGCGAAACGCGCTGAATCAGGCTCGTACACGAGGCCGCCCCCACTGGGGGCGGCCTCGTGTCGTTGTATGGGGTCGCCCCCGCAACAGGGGTGCGCCCTTATTCGTCTTTCCATCAGGAGGTAGCGAGCTCATGGCGCTCGACCAGTCCTTCGTGGGGCGGACCTATCCGCCCACTCCCGCGTACGAGGTCGGCCGGGAGAAGATCCGCGAGTTCGCCGAGGCGGTGGGTGACACCCATCCGGCGTACGTCGATGCGGAGGCGGCCCGCGCACTCGGCCATGCCGATGTGATCGCGCCGCCCACGTTCGTCTTCTCGATCACCTACCGGGCCGCCGGCGAGGTGGTGCAGGACCCCCAGCTGGGCCTGGACTACAGCCGGGTCGTCCACGGCGACCAGAAGTTCTCCTACGTGCGTCCCGTACGGGCGGGGGACCGGCTGACGGTCACCTCCACGATCGAGACCATCAAGTCCCTGGCGGGCAACGACATCGTGGACATCCGCGGGGACGTGCACGACGAGGCCGGTGAGCTGGTGGTCACGGCACTCACGAAGCTGGTGGCGCGCGCCGCCGAGGAGGCGTGATGACGGCGAAGGTCTCTTACGGGTCGGTCGAGGTCGGCACGGAGCTGCCCGCACAGTCGTTCCCGGTGACCCGGGCGACGCTCGTGCGGTACGCGGGTGCGTCGGGCGACTTCAACCCGATCCATTGGAACGAGAGGTTCGCGCGCGAGGTCGGGCTGCCGGATGTGATCGCGCACGGCATGTTCACCATGGCCGAGGCGATCCGGGTGGTCACGGACTGGGCCGGCGACCCGGGCGCGGTCGTCGACTACGGGGTCCGGTTCACCAAGCCGGTCGTGGTGCCCGACGACGACAAGGGCGCGCTGATCGAGGTCAGCGGCAAGGTCGCCGCCAAGCTGGACGACAACCTGGTCCGGGTGGACCTGGTGGCCATGTGCGACGACAAGAAGGTGCTGGGGATGTCCCGCGCCGTCGTCAGGCTCGCCTGAGGGCCACGCGGAAGCCGTATCGGCCCTGCGGTCTCCTGAGGGTCATGCGGAAGCCGTACGGTCCTGCGTTTCCCCTGAAGGTCACGCGGAAGCCGTACGGTCCTCCGGTTCGCCCGAGGAGCGTGCGGAAGCTGTACGGTCCGTGGCCCCGCCCGAGCGGCGGGGGCGCGGACCGTACCCTTGTCCCGTGCAGGAACTCCACGATGCCCCCCTCGCCCCCCTGACCACCTTCCGGCTCGGCGGCCCCGCCACCCGGCTCCTGACGGCCACCACCGACGCGGAGGTGGTCGCCGCCGTCCGTGAGGCCGACGCGAGCGGCACCCCGCTGCTGGTCATCGGCGGCGGCTCCAACCTGGTCATCGGCGACAAGGGCTTCGACGGCACGGCGCTGCGCATCGCCACCAAGGGCTTCACCCTCTCCGGTACGTCGCTGGAGCTCGCGGCCGGTGAGACGTGGACCGACGCCGTCGCCCGGACCGTCGAGGCGGGTCTCGCGGGCATCGAGTGCCTGGCCGGAATCCCCGGCTCCGCGGGCGCGACACCCATCCAGAACGTCGGGGCGTACGGGCAGGAGGTGTCCTCCACCATCACGGAGGTCGTCGCCTACGACCGGCACACCCGGGAGACGGTGACCATTCCGAACGCGGAGTGCTCCTTCTCGTACCGGCACAGCCGCTTCAAGGCGGAACCCGACCGTTTCGTGGTGCTCCGCGTCCGCTTCGAGCTGGAGGAGGCGGGCGGTCTCTCCGCGCCCCTCGCGTACCCGGAGACGGCCCGGGCCATGGGTGTGCGGCAGGGCGAGCGCGTTGCCGCCTCCGCCGCCCGGGAGACCGTGCTGAAGCTGCGGGCAGGCAAGGGCATGGTGCTGGACCCGGAGGACCACGACACCTGGTCGGCGGGGTCCTTCTTCACCAACCCGATCCTGGACGCGGCCGCCTACGAGGACTTCCTGGCCCGGGTCCACGAGCGCCTCGGCCCGGACGTGGCACCCCCGGCCTTCCCCGCCGGGGACGGCCGCACCAAGACCTCGGCGGCCTGGCTGATCGACCGGGCGGGCTTCACCAAGGGGTACGGCAGCGGACCGGCCCGGATCTCCACCAAGCACACCCTCGCCCTCACCAACCGGGGCGAGGCCACCACCGAGGACCTGCTCGCCCTGGCCCGCGAGGTCGTCGCCGGGGTCCACGCGGCCTTCGGCGTCACCCTGGTCAACGAGCCGGTGACGGTCGGCGTCGCTCTGTAGGGCACGCGTCGCCCTGTAAGAGGACCCACTCAGCAGGCGACCGAAGACCCGCTCAGTAGGCGACGCCCACGGCCTGTTTCACGGCCGCCGGGTCGTCGATCAGCCCCAGCATCGCGTGCGCCACATCGGCCCGGGAGATGGACCGGCTGCTGCGCGGCGCTGAGCCCAGGGCCGTGCGGTAGGAGCCCGTGCACGGCCCGTCCGTCAGCTTCGGAGGACGTACGGAGGTCCAGTCCGCCGCACTGCGGGCCAGCGCCGCCTCCATCCGTGTGAGGTCGGCGTACACGTCCCTGAAGACCGCCCCGACCACCCTGCGGACCAACCGGTCCAGCGGCGGCTCACCGGCCGGTACGGGTCCCACCGGGGCCGCGCTCACCACCAGCAGCCGACGTGTCCCCTCGGCCTCCATCGCCTCGATGATCCGCCCGGTCAGCCGCTCGGTGATCCCGTCCGTCCTCCGGCCGCGCGCACCCAGCCCCGAGAGCACCGCGTCCCGACCGGCCACCGCCGCCCGCACCGCCGCCGGGTCGCCCAGCGGCACGACCGCGTGCAGCGCCCCGGCGTGGAGCGGTCCGGGGAGCCTCGCCGGATCGCGGACCACGGCCGTCACCTCGTGGCCCGCCGCGAGCGCCTGGCCCACGATCTCCCGGCCGACACCTCCGGTCGCTCCGAACACCGTGAGCCGCATCTGCCCCTCCTCAGGTGGGTAAGTGTTCACTCACCTCTAGGGTGGGTGGCTGCTCACCCACCCGTCAAGCCGTTTGGGAGTACGCATGGAGCCGAAGCCGGCCCGCGTCCGCATCGTCGACGCCGCCCACGAGCTGATGCTCTCCATCGGCCTCGCCCGGACCACCACCAAGGAGATCGCGCGGGCGGCCGACTGCTCGGAGGCCGCGCTGTACAAGTACTTCCCCAGCAAGGAAGAGCTTTTCGTGACCGTACTGAAGGAGCGGCTGCCGAGGCTCGGGGGGCTGCTCGGCGACCTGGTCGCGGGGGAGGGCGACGTCGAGGCCAACCTCACCGAGGTGGCCCGGCAGGCCGCGCTCTTCTACGAGCAGACGTTCCCGATGGCCGCGTCCCTGTACGCCGAACCGCAGCTCAAGCGCCGCCACGAACAGGGCCTGCGCGAGCTCGGCACCGGCCCCCACACGCCGATCCAGGGGCTCGACGCCTACCTCCGCGCCGAACAGCGGGCGGGCCGGGTCCGCGCGGACGCCGACACCTACGCGGCCGCCTCCCTGCTGCTCGGCGCCTGCGCCCAGCGGGCCTTCGTCTACGACGCGCTCCCCGGCGGAACGCCCCCGCAGCCGCTGGAGGAGTTCGCCGCCTCCCTCGCCCGCACCCTGCTCGCAGGAATCAGCTAGCCAGCCAGTCGTCGATCCCCGACAGCAGCTTGTCCCGTACGTCGACGGGGGCGGCCGACCCGCGCACCGACTGGCGGGCCAGCTCGGCCAGCTCCGCGTCGGTGAAGCCGTGGTCGCGGCGGACCAGCTCGTACTGCGCGGCGAGCCGCGAGCCGAACAGCAGTGGGTCGTCCGCGCCGAGCGCCATCGGCACCCCCGCGTCGAACAAGGTGCGCAGGGGTACGTCCGCGGCCTTCTCGTAGACGCCGAGCGCCACATTGGAGGACGGGCAGACCTCACAGGTCACCTGCCGCTCGGCCAGCCGGGCCAGCAGCCGGGGGTCCTCGGCCGCCCGCACCCCGTGGCCGATGCGCGAGGCGTCCAGGTCGTCCAGGCAGTCGCGCACGCTGGAGGCGCCCGCGAGCTCCCCGCCGTGCGGGGCCGCCAGCAGGCCGCCCTCCCGCGCGATGGCGAAGGCCCGGTCGAAGTCGCGGGCCATGCCGCGCCGCTCGTCGTTGGAGAGCCCGAAGCCGACGACGCCCCGGTCCGCGTACCGCACGGCCAGCCGCGCCAGGGTCCGGGCGTCCAGCGGGTGCTTCATCCGGTTGGCGGCGATCACCACGCGCATCCCCAGACCGGTGTCCCTGGAGGCGCTGTCCACCGCGTCCAGGATGATCTCGATCGCCGGGATCAGCCCGCCGAGCAGCGGGGCGTACGAGGTGGGGTCGACCTGGATCTCCAGCCAGCCGGAACCGTCCGCGACGTCCTCCTGGGCGCTCTCGCGGACCAGGCGGTGGATGTCCTCGGGGGACCGCAGGCAGGACCGGGCGATGTCGTAGAGCCGCTGGAAGCGGAACCAGCCGCGCTCGTCGGTCGCCCGCAGTTTCGGCGGTTCGCCGCCGGTCAGCGCGTCGGGGAGGTGGACCCCGTATTTGTCGGCGAGTTCGAGCAGGGTGGTGGGCCGCATCGACCCGGTGAAGTGCAGGTGCAGGTGGGCCTTGGGCAACAGACGTACATCACGCTCCATTTGAAGATCCTGCCGCACGGGCGGGCCGGAGCGGAAGCCGCTTTCCTCTTTGGAGTGGGCCTCGAACGAAAAGACCCCCGGCCGAGGCGGCCGGGGGCACAATTCGCGGGCTTCTCAGGCCTTGGCCTCGCCCAGGAGCTTCTGGAGCCGGGAGACGCCCTCGATGAGGTCGTCGTCGCCCAGCGCGTAGGAGAGGCGGAGGTAGCCCGGGGTGCCGAATGCCTCGCCCGGGACGACGGCCACCTCGGCCTCGTCCAGGATGAGGGCCGCGAGCTCCACGGAGTCGGCCGGGCGCTTGCCGCGGATCTCCTTGCCGAGCAGGCCCTTCACCGACGGGTAGGCGTAGAACGCGCCCTCGGGCTCCGGGCAGAGCACGCCGTCGATCTCGTTGAGCATCCGCACGATGAGGTTGCGGCGGCGGTCGAAGGCGGTGCGCATCTCCGCGACGGCGTCCAGCGGGCCGGAGACCGCGGCGAGCGCGGCGACCTGGGCGACGTTGGAGACGTTGGAGGTGGCGTGCGACTGGAGGTTGGTCGCGGCCTTGACGACGTCCTTCGGGCCGATGATCCAGCCCACGCGCCAGCCGGTCATCGCGTACGTCTTGGCGACGCCGTTGACGACGACGCACTTGTCGCGCAGCTCCGGCACGATCGCCGGGAGCGAAGTGAAGGTCGCGTCGCCGTAGACGAGGTGCTCGTAGATCTCGTCCGTCATGACCCACAGGCCGTGCTCGACGGCCCAGCGGCCGATCGCCTCCGCGTCGGCCTCGCTGTAGACGGCGCCGGTCGGGTTGGACGGCGAGACGAAGAGGACGACCTTCGTCCGCTCGGTCCGCGCGGCCTCCAGCTGCTCGACGGAGACCCGGTAGCCGGTGGTCTCGTCGGCGACGACCTCGACCGGGACACCGCCGGCGAGCCGGATCGACTCGGGGTAGGTGGTCCAGTACGGGGCGGGGACGATGACCTCGTCGCCCGGGTCGAGGATCGCGGCGAAGGCCTCATAGATGGCCTGCTTCCCGCCGTTGGTCACCAGGATCTGGCTCGCGTCGACCTCGTATCCGGAGTCCCGCAGCGTCTTCTCTGCGATGGCGGCCTTGAGCTCGGGGAGCCCGCCGGCCGGGGTGTAGCGGTGGTACTTCGGGTTGCGGCAGGCCTCGACCGCGGCGTCGACGATGTAGCCGGGGGTCGGGAAGTCGGGCTCGCCCGCGCCGAAGCCGATCACCGGACGGCCGGCGGCCTTGAGGGCCTTGGCCTTGGCATCGACGGCGAGGGTCGCGGACTCGGAGATCGCACCGACGCGGGCGGAGACCCGGCGCTCGGACGGAGAAGTTGCAGCGCTCATGGCCCCATGCTCGCAGACCGGAAAACCCGTCGGCGCACGCGTTTCAGGGACCGGACGGGACCCGGACAGGACCCGAAAGGGAACCGGACAGGACCGGTCGGTAGTTGTCTGTTCGACGCAGCGGCGCTGAGCACGTACACTCACCTGTCGTTGGCCTTCACCAGCCGCACCGTATGTACATCCGGGCATCCGGGAAGATGCGGTAGGTTGGTGGAAACCACAAAGGGTCGTAGCTCAATTGGTAGAGCACTGGTCTCCAAAACCAGCGGTTGGGGGTTCAAGTCCCTCCGGCCCTGCTACACACTCCTTCGCCAGGATGTGTGCGCATGTACGTACTTCATTGCACAGCCGTGCGGCTCCACCGGGCGCGGCACGGCCACGACCCGGAATCAGGTGAGAAGCGTGACGGACGCCGTGGGCTCCATCGACATGCCTGATGCTGAGGACGAATCCCCCGAGTCCAAGAAGAAGACTCGGAAGGGCGGCAAGCGCGGCAAGAAGGGTCCCCTGGGCCGTCTCGCGCTGTTCTACCGCCAGATCGTCGCCGAACTCCGTAAGGTTGTCTGGCCGACTCGCAGTCAGCTGACGACGTACACCATCGTCGTGATCGTGTTCGTCGTCGTGATGATCGGTATCGTTACCGTTCTCGACATGGGGTTCGCGCGAGTCGTCAAGTACGTCTTCGGCTGAGTCGGCGGAAGGCGTCGGACCGGCGCCCCCCTCCGCATGTTCCACCCTTTGTATCCAGGAAGAAGCAGCCACCGTGTCTGACCCGAACCTGAACGACGCCGCCGAGCCCGAGGCGGGCGCTTCCAAGTCCGGCAAGGACGAGCTCGGCATCGTTGAGGCTGCTGACTCCGTGGAGCCTGCCCAGGCCGCTGTCGAGGCCGAGGCGGACGAGACCGTCCAGGCCGACGAGGACGCCGCCGTCGCCGAGGCCGTAGCTGCCGACGAGGACGAGGCGGCCGAGGACGCCGCCGAAGCCGAGGCCGACGACGAGAGCGCCGATGAGGAAGAGGCCGAGCCGGCCGCCCCCGTCGACCCCGTCGCCGCCCTGCGCGAAGAGCTCCGCACGCTCCCCGGCGAGTGGTACGTCATCCACACGTACGCCGGTTACGAGAAGCGTGTGAAGGCCAACCTGGAGCAGCGCGCCGTCTCGCTCAACGTGGAGGAGTTCATCTATCAGGCCGAGGTGCCTGAGGAGGAAATCGTCCAGATCAAGAACGGCGAGCGCAAGAACGTCCGGCAGAACAAGCTCCCCGGCTACGTGCTGGTGCGCATGGACCTGACGAACGAGTCCTGGGGCGTCGTGCGGAACACGCCGGGCGTCACCGGCTTCGTGGGCAACGCCTACGACCCGTACCCGCTGACCCTGGACGAGATCGTCAAGATGCTCGCCCCGGAGGCCGAGGAGAAGGCCGCCCGCGAGGCCGCCGAGGCCGAGGGCAAGCCGGCTCCGTCCCGCAAGGTCGAGGTCCAGGTGCTGGACTTCGAGGTGGGCGACGCGGTCACCGTCACCGACGGCCCCTTCGCCACGCTGCAGGCCACGATCAACGAGATCAACGCCGACTCGAAGAAGGTCAAGGGCCTCGTCGAGATCTTCGGCCGCGAGACCCCGGTCGAGCTCAGCTTCGACCAGATCCAGAAGAACTAGCGCTTCCCGCCGGTTTCTGGACACATGCCTACCCAGCAGGTCAGAGGGGCTTCGCAGCCGCTCTGACCTGCTGGGTTTTTGGTCGCACAGCTATACCCGTTATCGTTGTGCGGTATGCCTCCATCCGGATGACCGGAATCGGCGGCGAAACACTCTCATAGGACCCGGAGAGAGCAATGCCTCCCAAGAAGAAGAAGGTCACGGGGCTTATCAAGCTCCAGATCAACGCCGGTGCGGCGAACCCGGCCCCGCCGGTCGGCCCCGCGCTCGGTCAGCACGGCGTCAACATCATGGAGTTCTGCAAGGCCTACAACGCCGCGACCGAGTCGCAGCGTGGCATGGTCGTGCCGGTGGAGATCACGGTCTACGAGGACCGCTCCTTCACCTTCGTCACGAAGACTCCGCCGGCCGCCAAGCTGATCCTCAAGGCCGCGGGTGTGGACAAGGGCTCCGGCGAGCCGCACAAGACCAAGGTCGCCAAGCTGACGGCCGCCCAGGTCCGCGAGATCGCCACGACGAAGCTCCCCGAC
This sequence comes from Streptomyces sp. NPDC059452, assembly GCF_042750035.1. Lineage (NCBI taxonomy): Bacteria > Bacillati > Actinomycetota > Actinomycetes > Kitasatosporales > Streptomycetaceae > Streptomyces > Streptomyces sp. NPDC059452. The sequence goes on along the minus strand of NZ_JBHYVE010000004.1, from coordinate 19,433 downwards.
CTGAACGCCAATGACCTCGACGCCGCGTCGAAGATCATTGCCGGCACCGCCCGCTCCATGGGCATCACGGTCGAAGGCTGATTCAGCCCCGTAGCCCCCAGTGGTAGGACCAAGCGCTGGTCCGCACCACGACTCCACACTCTGAAACCACAGGAGTAGAAGTGAAGCGCAGCAAGAACCTCCGCGCTGCGGACGCCAAGATCGACCGGGAGCGCACCTACGCCCCGCTCGAGGCCGTCCGTCTCGCCAAGGACACCGCCACCACGAAGTTCGACGGCACCGTCGAGGTCGCCTTTGCCCTGGGTGTCGACCCGCGCAAGGCCGACCAGATGGTCCGCGGCACCGTGAACCTCCCGCACGGCACCGGCAAGACCGCCCGGGTCCTGGTCTTCGCGACCGGTGACCGTGCTGCGGCCGCGGAAGCCGCCGGAGCCGACATCGTCGGCGCCGACGAGCTCATCGACGAGGTGGCCAAGGGCCGTCTGGACTTCGACGCCGTCGTCGCCACCCCGGACCTCATGGGCAAGGTCGGCCGCCTGGGCCGCGTGCTCGGTCCGCGTGGTCTGATGCCGAACCCGAAGACCGGCACCGTCACCCCCGATGTCGTGAAGGCTGTCAACGACATCAAGGGCGGCAAGATCGAGTTCCGCGTCGACAAGCACTCCAACCTGCACTTCATCATCGGCAAGGTCTCCTTCGACGAGACCAAGCTGGTGGAGAACTACGCAGCGGCGCTGGAGGAGATCCTCCGTCTGAAGCCGTCCGCCGCCAAGGGCCGCTACATCAAGAAGGCCACGCTGGCCACCACGATGGGCCCCGGCATCCCGCTGGACGCCAACCGCACCCGCAACCTCCTCGTCGAGGAGGACCCGGCCGCCGTCTGAGCCACCGCGCTCACCCGGTAGCCGCGTCGGACGCGTGCACTGTGTGGACGGGCCCCGCAACCTTTCGAGGTGCGGGGCCCGTCTTCGTATCCGAAGGAAGAACGCGCGGGACGTGTCCGTGAGGGCGTTCCCGTGAGAAGCGGTGACTGTCAGTGCCCTGTGCCAGTGTGGGACGGGTACGGCAGGACGATACGAGGGGTGGACCGGTCCGATGAGGACGAGCACGATACGCCGGGTGGGTACGGGGGCCGCAGTGGTGGCCCTGATGTCGGTGGCGGCCTGCAGCGGCGGGGGCGGAAACAGCGGCTCCGGTACGGCGGGGAAGCCGGCGGCCGCGGGCGTGGCCGGGGCGAGCCATGTCGCGGCGCTCCAGCAGATCCAGAAGAAGGCCGACACCACCCAGTCGGCCCGGGTCGAGGGCACCTCCACGATGGGCGACGCCGTCTCCATGAAGCAGGCGGGGACCATCAGCTGGGCGGACGGCCTCACGGGCTCGCTCACCATCACGTACACCGGCGGCAAGCTGGCCGAGCAGCAGGGCGGCCCCAAGTCGGTCGAGGCGCGCTATTTCAAGGACGCGTACTACGCCGACATGGGCGAGGACTTCGCCAAGCAGTCGGGCGGCAAGCGCTGGGTCCGGTACGCCTTCGATGACTTCGCCGAGCTCGGCGGGCCCGCGGGCGACGCCATGAAGGAGCAGTTGCAGAAGCAGGACCCCCAGGAGGGCGTGAAGGCCCTGCTGGCCGCCGGGGACGTCAAGAAGGTCGGCCAGGAGGACGTCCGGGGCGTCTCCGCGACGCGCTACTCCGGCACGGTGGACGTGGCGGAGCTGACTGCGCGGAACAGCGCCCTGGACGCCGAGCAGCTCGCCGCCCTCAAGGAGCAGCTCTCCGCCGCCGGAATCACCACGCAGACCGTCGACATCTGGGTCGACAAGAACGACCTGCTGGTGAAGAAGACCGAGCGCGGCGAGAGCGCGCTGGGCGCGTTCAACACGACGGCCTTCTACAGCGACTACGGCACGGACGTCTCCGTGGAGAAGCCGCCGGCCTCCGACACCGCGGACTTCGCGGAGCTGCTGAAGGAAGAGGGCGCAGGCCCCTCCTGACCTGCGGCCACACCTCCCGCACCGGGGTGGCGACGCCGGATTTGCCCGGCGCGCCCCCGGTCGCGTACGCTCCACAGGAAGCCAAAGACCGCTGGTCGTCGCTGCGCTCTCGCAAGAGGGACAGTGACCGAAGGTTCCGCTAGATCGGACGACCTGCGCAGGTGACTGTGGAACTGCTCCCGGACTCTGTCCGGTCGAGCCGCGCCCTGGCACTTGTGCTGGGGCGTTTCGTCTTTCCCGGCCCCTTCTGAGCGGTCCTCATCACCCGGAAGGAGGCCGACGCTCATGGCAAGGCCCGACAAGGCTGCCGCGGTAGCCGAGCTGACGGACCAGTTCCGCAGCTCGAACGCCGCCGTGCTGACCGAGTACCGGGGTCTCACCGTGGCACAGCTCAAGGAGCTGCGCCGTTCGCTCGGTGAGAACGCCCAGTACGCCGTGGTGAAGAACACGCTGACCAAGATTGCGGCCAACGAGGCCGGGATCGACACGCTGGACGACCTGTTCTCGGGTCCGACGGCGGTTGCCTTCGTCACCGGTGACCCGGTGGAGTCGGCGAAGGGTCTTCGTGACTTCGCCAAGGACAACCCCAACCTCATCATCAAGGGCGGTGTCCTTGACGGTAAGGCGCTGTCCGCCGATGAGATCAAGAAGCTCGCGGACCTCGAGTCCCGCGAGGTTCTGCTCTCCAAGCTGGCCGGTGCTTTCAAGGGCAAGCAGACGCAGGCGGCGCAGGTCTTCCAGGCCCTGCCCTCCAAGTTCGTCCGCACCGCGGAAGCTCTTCGTGCCAAGAAGGAAGAGCAGGGCGGTGCCGGTACTCCGGCTCCCGCCGAGGCCGCCGAGTAATTTCGCTCAGCGGTCCAGCGGGCTCCACGTACGCCCGCCGACACATACACCCGGCACCTGCCGAATAGTGGAAGGACGCCTGTCATGGCGAAGCTGTCCCAGGAAGAGCTGCTCGCGCAGTTCGAAGAGCTGACCCTCATCGAGCTCTCCGAGTTCGTCAAGGCCTTCGAGGAGAAGTTCGACGTCACCGCCGCCGCGGCCGTCGCCGTCGCCGGTCCCGCCCAGGGCGGCGCCCCGGCCGAGGCCGAGGCCGAGCAGGACGAGTTCGACGTCATCCTCACCGGCGCCGGCGAGAAGAAGATCCAGGTCATCAAGGTCGTGCGTGAGCTGACCTCGCTGGGTCTGAAGGAGGCCAAGGACCTCGTCGACGGCACCCCGAAGCCCGTCCTCGAGAAGGTCGCCAAGGAGGCCGCCGAGAAGGCTGCCGAGTCCCTCAAGGCCGCCGGCGCTTCCGTCGAGGTCAAGTAACACCCCGGGAGTCCACGGACTCCCCGCGGGCGCGTCACGCGTCCGCACCGAAGGGCGATCATCCATCCGGGTGGTCGCCCTTCGGCGTACCCGTGGCGGCTGCCTTGAACTTCTGCCGGTGACGAGTAGGGTGATCTTCGCCGTGCGCCTCTCGCGGGGCGCCCAGGGGCCTCCCGAGGGCTTCCCGGGGCGGCCGGAGAGAGCTCCCGGAGGACCCGTCCGGACCGGTGGGCCTTGACGAACGGCACGAGGCGCGCAATTCTCAGGACGCGTCCTCACTTCGATCCGTATCCGAGGCATGGATCGAGAGTGAAGAGGGCAGTAAAGAAGAGCGCACCCCGCGCGAGGGCCTGACCACATAGGTAGTTGAGAACAGCTGTTGAGAGCAACGTGGGTCTCTGAGAACCCCGACTGGACATCAGTGTGCCGCTTGGCTACACTGACCCTTTGCGCTGCCTGTTAGCTGCCTCCTGCCCGTCACCAGGGGCATGCCCGCACTTGAGCATCGATGACCGACCTTCGCTGAGCTGGCCTTTTCGGCCGGTTCGGGACGGTGTGTCTGGGTGTCCAATGCGGGACCGGTACGCGCGTAGTGAGTCCGAGCCCTCGGAAGGACCCCCTCTTGGCCGCCTCGCGCAACGCCTCGACCGCGAATACGAACAACGGTGCCAGCACCGCCCCGCTGCGCATCTCTTTTGCAAAGATCAAGGAGCCCCTCGAGGTTCCGAACCTCCTCGCGCTGCAGACCGAGAGCTTTGACTGGCTCCTCGGCAACGCCGCCTGGAAGGCTCGCGTCGAGGCTGCTCTGGACAGTGGACAAGACGTCCCCACCAAGTCCGGCCTGGAGGAGATCTTCGAGGAGATCTCACCGATCGAGGACTTCTCCGGGTCGATGTCGCTTACGTTCCGCGACCACCGCTTCGAGCCCCCCAAGAACTCGATCGACGAGTGCAAGGAGCGCGACTTCACGTTCGCCGCGCCGCTCTTCGTCACGGCCGAGTTCACCAACAACGAGACCGGCGAGATCAAGTCCCAGACGGTCTTCATGGGCGACTTCCCGCTCATGACCAACAAGGGCACCTTCGTCATCAACGGCACCGAGCGTGTCGTCGTGTCGCAGCTGGTCCGCTCGCCGGGTGTCTACTTCGACTCCTCCATCGACAAGACGTCCGACAAGGACATCTTCTCCGCCAAGATCATCCCGTCCCGGGGTGCCTGGCTGGAGATGGAGATCGACAAGCGCGACATGGTCGGTGTCCGCATCGACCGCAAGCGCAAGCAGTCCGTCACCGTCCTCCTCAAGGCGCTCGGCTGGAGCACCGAGCAGATCCTTGAGGAGTTCGGCGAGTACGAGTCGATGCGCGCCACCCTGGAGAAGGACCACACCCAGGGCCAGGACGACGCGCTGCTCGACATCTACCGCAAGCTGCGCCCGGGCGAGCCGCCCACCCGCGAGGCCGCTCAGACGCTGCTCGAGAACCTCTACTTCAACCCGAAGCGCTACGACCTCGCGAAGGTCGGCCGCTACAAGGTGAACAAGAAGCTCGGCGCCGATGAGCCGCTGGACGCCGGGGTGCTCACCACCGACGACGTCATCGCGACCATCAAGTACCTGGTCAAGCTGCACGCCGGTGAGACCGAGACGATCGGTGAGTCGGGCCGGGAGATCGTCGTCGAGACCGACGACATCGACCACTTCGGCAACCGTCGTCTGCGCAACGTCGGCGAGCTCATCCAGAACCAGGTCCGTACGGGCCTGGCGCGGATGGAGCGCGTCGTGCGTGAGCGCATGACGACCCAGGACGTCGAGGCGATCACGCCGCAGACCCTGATCAACATCCGGCCGGTCGTCGCCTCCATCAAGGAGTTCTTCGGCACCAGCCAGCTGTCGCAGTTCATGGACCAGAACAACCCGCTGTCGGGTCTCACCCACAAGCGCCGTCTGTCGGCTCTTGGCCCGGGTGGTCTCTCCCGTGAGCGGGCCGGCTTCGAGGTCCGTGACGTGCACCCGTCCCACTACGGGCGCATGTGTCCGATCGAGACCCCCGAAGGCCCGAACATCGGCCTGATCGGTTCGCTCGCCTCGTACGGCCGCGTCAACGCGTTCGGCTTCATCGAGACGCCGTACCGCAAGGTCGTCGACGGCCAGGTCACCGACGACGTCGACTACATCACCGCCGACGAGGAGGACCGCTTCGTCATCGCCCAGGCGAACGCGACCCTCTCCGACGAGCTGCGCTTCACCGAGCCGCGTGTCCTGGTCCGCCGCCGTGGGGGAGAGGTCGACTACGTCCCCGCCTCCGAGGTGGACTACATGGACGTCTCGCCGCGCCAGATGGTGTCCGTCGCCACCGCGATGATCCCCTTCCTGGAGCACGACGACGCCAACCGTGCCCTCATGGGCGCGAACATGATGCGTCAGGCGGTGCCGCTGATCAAGTCGGAGGCCCCGCTCGTCGGCACCGGCATGGAGTACCGCTGCGCCACCGACGCCGGTGACGTGCTCAAGGCCGAGAAGGACGGTGTGGTCCAGGAGGTCTCCGCGGACTACATCACCGTCACGAACGACGACGGCACGTACACCACGTACCGCATCGCCAAGTTCATGCGCTCCAACCAGGGCACCTCGGTCAACCAGAAGGTCGTCGTCTCCGAGGGCGACCGGATCATCGCCGACCAGGTGCTGGCCGACGGCCCGGCCACCGAGAACGGTGAGATGGCCCTCGGCAAGAACCTCCTCGTGGCGTTCATGCCGTGGGAGGGTCACAACTACGAGGACGCGATCATCCTGTCGCAGCGCCTCGTGCAGGACGACGTCCTCTCCTCGATCCACATCGAGGAGCACGAGGTCGACGCCCGTGACACCAAGCTCGGCCCGGAGGAGATCACCCGGGACATCCCGAACGTCTCCGAAGAGGTCCTCGCCGACCTCGACGAGCGCGGCATCATCCGTATCGGTGCCGAGGTCGTCGCCGGTGACATCCTCGTCGGCAAGGTCACGCCCAAGGGTGAGACCGAGCTGACCCCCGAGGAGCGCCTGCTCCGCGCGATCTTCGGTGAGAAGGCGCGCGAGGTGCGCGACACCTCGCTGAAGGTGCCGCACGGTGAGATCGGCAAGGTCATCGGCGTCCGCGTCTTCGACCGCGAAGAGGGCGACGAGCTGCCGCCGGGCGTGAACCAGCTGGTCCGCGTCTACGTCGCGCAGAAGCGCAAGATCACCGATGGTGACAAGCTCGCCGGCCGTCACGGCAACAAGGGCGTCATCTCGAAGATCCTGCCGATCGAGGACATGCCGTTCCTGGAGGACGGCACCCCGGTCGACATCATCCTCAACCCGCTGGGTGTCCCGTCCCGAATGAACCCGGGACAGGTCCTGGAGATCCACCTCGGCTGGCTCGCCAGCCGCGGCTGGGACGTCTCCGGCCTCGGTGACGAGTGGGCCAAGCGCCTGCAGTCCATCGGCGCCGACCAGGTCGCCCCCGGCACCAACGTCGCCACCCCCGTCTTCGACGGTGCGCGCGAGGACGAGATCTCCGGTCTCTTCGAGGCCACGATCCCCAACCGCGACGGCGACCGCCTGGTCCAGCCCTCCGGCAAGGCCAAGCTGTACGACGGCCGCTCCGGCGAGCCGTTCCCGGACCCGGTCTCGGTCGGGTTCATGTACATCCTCAAGCTCCACCACCTGGTCGACGACAAGCTGCACGCGCGTTCGACCGGTCCGTACTCCATGATCACCCAGCAGCCGCTGGGTGGTAAGGCTCAGTTCGGTGGACAGCGCTTCGGTGAGATGGAGGTGTGGGCACTGGAGGCGTACGGCGCCGCCTACGCCCTCCAGGAGCTGCTGACGATCAAGTCCGACGACGTGACCGGCCGCGTGAAGGTCTACGAGGCCATCGTCAAGGGCGAGAACATCCCCGAGCCGGGCATCCCCGAGTCCTTCAAGGTGCTCATCAAGGAAATGCAGTCGCTCTGCCTCAACGTGGAGGTGCTCTCCTCGGACGGCATGTCCATCGAGATGCGCGACACGGACGAGGACGTCTTCCGCGCAGCGGAGGAGCTCGGTATCGACCTGTCCCGGCGCGAGCCGAGCAGCGTCGAAGAGGTCTGACGGGTTCGCCGGCCGGATCCCTGTGATCCGGCCGGCTCTCCCCGGACCCGTTCAGACCATTGCTGAAGTGCCCCGATTTCTCGCTTTCACGCGAGGGGGCTCGAACCCCCGAAAGAGGGATTGACGACAAGTGCTCGACGTCAACTTCTTCGACGAGCTGCGGATCGGCCTTGCCACCGCGGACGACATCCGGACCTGGTCCCACGGCGAAGTGAAGAAGCCGGAGACCATCAACTACCGCACGCTCAAGCCCGAAAAGGACGGACTCTTCTGCGAGAAGATCTTCGGTCCGACCCGGGACTGGGAGTGCTACTGCGGCAAGTACAAGCGTGTCCGCTTCAAGGGCATCATCTGTGAGCGCTGCGGCGTCGAGGTCACTCGCGCCAAGGTACGCCGTGAGCGGATGGGCCACATCGAGCTCGCCGCTCCCGTCACCCACATCTGGTACTTCAAGGGCGTCCCGTCGCGCCTCGGGTACCTGCTGGACCTCGCGCCGAAGGACCTCGAAAAGGTCATCTACTTCGCCGCGTACATGATCACGTTCGTGGACGAGGAGCGTCGTACCCGCGACCTGCCGTCCCTGGAGGCGCATGTCTCCGTCGAGCGCCAGCAGACCGAGAACCGCCGCGACTCCGACCTGGAGGCCCGCGCCAAGAAGCTCGAGACCGACCTGGCCGAGCTGGAGGCCGAGGGCGCCAAGGCCGACGTACGCCGCAAGGTGCGCGAAGGTGCCGAGCGTGAGATGAAGCAGCTGCGCGACCGTGCGCAGCGCGAGATCGACCGTCTCGACGAGGTGTGGAGCCGCTTCAAGAACCTCAAGGTCCAGGACCTGGAGGGCGACGAGCTGCTCTACCGCGAGCTGCGTGACCGCTTCGGCACGTACTTCGACGGCTGCATGGGCGCCGCCGCGCTGCAGAAGCGCCTGGAGTCCTTCGACCTCGACGAGGAGGCCGAGCGCCTCCGCGAGATCATCCGCACCGGCAAGGGCCAGAAGAAGACCCGTGCGCTCAAGCGCCTCAAGGTCGTCTCCGCGTTCCTGCAGACCAGCAACAAGCCCAAGGGCATGGTGCTCGACTGCGTGCCGGTCATCCCGCCGGACCTGCGTCCGATGGTGCAGCTGGACGGTGGCCGCTTCGCGACCTCCGACCTGAACGACCTGTACCGCCGTGTGATCAACCGCAACAACCGCCTCAAGCGTCTCCTTGACCTCGGTGCCCCCGAGATCATCGTGAACAACGAGAAGCGGATGCTGCAGGAGGCCGTCGACGCGCTGTTCGACAACGGCCGCCGCGGTCGCCCGGTGACCGGTCCCGGTAACCGCCCGCTGAAGTCCCTGAGCGACATGCTCAAGGGCAAGCAGGGCCGTTTCCGTCAGAACCTGCTCGGTAAGCGTGTGGACTACTCCGCGCGTTCCGTCATCGTCGTCGGCCCTCAGCTCAAGCTGCACCAGTGCGGTCTGCCCAAGGCCATGGCGCTGGAGCTCTTCAAGCCGTTCGTGATGAAGCGCCTGGTGGACCTGAACCACGCGCAGAACATCAAGTCGGCCAAGCGCATGGTCGAGCGTGGCCGCACCGTCGTGTACGACGTCCTCGAAGAGGTCATCGCCGAACACCCGGTGCTGCTGAACCGTGCGCCCACCCTGCACCGCCTCGGCATCCAGGCCTTCGAGCCGCAGCTGGTCGAGGGCAAGGCCATCCAGATCCACCCGCTCGTCTGCACCGCGTTCAACGCGGACTTCGACGGTGACCAGATGGCCGTGCACCTGCCGCTCTCCGCGGAGGCGCAGGCCGAGGCCCGCATCCTGATGCTGTCCTCGAACAACATCCTGAAGCCGGCCGACGGTCGTCCCGTCACCATGCCGACCCAGGACATGGTGCTGGGGCTGTTCTTCCTCACCACCGACGGCGATCTCCGTGACACCAAGGGCGAGGGCCGCGCGTTCGGCTCCACGGCCGAGGCGATCATGGCGTTCGACGCCGGCGAGCTGGCGCTCCAGTCCACCGTCGACATCCGCTTCCCGGTGGGCACCATCCCGCCGCGCGGCTGGGTGCCGCCGGTCGCCGAGGAGGGCGAGCCCGAGTACCAGCCGGGTGACACCTTCCGGCTGCGTACCAGCCTGGGCCGTGCGCTCTTCAACGAGCTGCTGCCCGAGGACTACCCGTTCGTCGACTACTCGGTGGGCAAGAAGCAGCTCTCCGAGATCGTCAACGACCTGGCCGAGCGCTACCCCAAGGTCATCGTGGCGGCGACGCTCGACAACCTGAAGGCGGCGGGCTTCCACTGGGCGACCCGTTCGGGCGTCACCGTGGCCATCTCCGACGTCGTCGTGCCCGAGGCCAAGAAGGCCATCGTCAAGGGCTACGAGGAGCAGGACGAGAAGGTCCAGAAGCAGTACGAGCGCGGTCTGATCACCAAGGACGAGCGCACGCAGGAGCTCATCGCGATCTGGACCAAGGCGACCAACGAGGTCGCCGAGGCGATGAACGCGAACTTCCCCAAGACCAACCCCATCTTCATGATGGTTGACTCGGGTGCCCGAGGAAACATGATGCAGATGCGGCAGATCGCCGGTATGCGTGGTCTGGTGTCGAACGCGAAGAACGAGACCATCCCGCGTCCGATCAAGGCGTCCTTCCGCGAGGGCCTCACCGTTCTGGAGTACTTCATCTCCACGCACGGTGCCCGTAAGGGTCTGGCGGACACCGCCCTGCGTACCGCCGACTCGGGTTACCTGACCCGTCGTCTGGTGGACGTCTCGCAGGACGTGATCATCCGCGAGGAGGACTGCGGCACCGACCGCGGCCTCAAGCTGAAGATCGCCGTCAAGGGCGCCGACGGCGTGCTCCGCAAGACGGACGACGTCGAGACCTCGGTCTACGCCCGCATGCTCGCCGAGGACGTCGTGGTGGACGGCAAGGTCATCGCGCCTGCCAACGTCGACCTCGGTGACGTCCTGATCGACGCCCTGGTGGGCGCCGGAGTCGAGGAGGTCAAGACCCGCTCGGTCCTGACCTGTGAGTCCGCGGTCGGCACCTGTGCCTTCTGCTACGGACGCTCGCTCGCCACCGGCAAGCTGGTCGACATCGGTGAGGCAGTCGGCATCATCGCCGCCCAGTCCATCGGTGAGCCCGGTACCCAGCTGACGATGCGTACCTTCCACACCGGTGGTGTGGCCGGTGACGACATCACCCAGGGTCTGCCCCGAGTCGTCGAGCTCTTCGAAGCCCGTACGCCCAAGGGTGTCGCCCCGATCTCCGAGGCCAAGGGCCGCGTGCGGATCGAGGAGACCGAGAAGACCAAGAAGCTCGTCGTCACCCCGGACGACGGCAGCGACGAGACGGCGTTCCCGATCTCGAAGCGTGCCCGTCTGCTCGTGGGCGAGGGCGACCCGGTCGAGGTGGGCCAGAAGCTCACCGTGGGTGCCACCAACCCGCACGACGTGCTGCGCATCCTCGGCCAGCGTGCGGTCCAGGTCCACCTGGTCGGCGAAGTCCAGAAGGTCTACAACTCGCAGGGCGTGTCGATCCACGACAAGCACATCGAGATCATCATCCGGCAGATGCTCCGCCGTGTGACGATCATCGAGTCCGGCGACGCGGAGCTGCTTCCGGGCGAGCTGGTCGAGCGGTCGAAGTTCGAGACCGAGAACCGTCGTGTGGTCACCGAGGGCGGCCACCCCGCCTCCGGCCGTCCGCAGCTGATGGGTATCACCAAGGCCTCGCTCGCCACCGAGTCGTGGCTGTCGGCGGCGTCCTTCCAGGAGACGACCAGGGTCCTGACCGACGCGGCGATCAACGCCAAGTCGGACTCCCTGATCGGCCTCAAGGAGAACGTCATCATCGGTAAGCTCATCCCGGCCGGTACGGGTCTGTCCCGCTACCGCAACATCCGGGTCGAGCCGACCGAGGAGGCCAAGGCCGCGATGTACTCGGCCGTCGGCTACGACGACATCGACTACTCGCCGTTCGGCACGGGCTCCGGCCAGGCCGTCCCGCTGGAGGACTACGACTACGGTCCGTACAACCAGTAAGCGAGTGGCGTTCGCTTGAACGCCTGAGGGCGGTCACCCCGTACGTCACGGGGTGGCCGCCCTCCGGCGTGTCCGGGGGCGTGATCCACACGAAAGACGCTAGTTGCCGGTGAGCTGCCATACGGACAGGACCACACCGGCCACGGCGGTCACCGCGGCGATACTGGGCAGCGGCCAGCGGGCCCGCTCCAGGGCGTCGAGCCGCGTCTCGTGCTCGGCGAGCCGGCCGTCGCTCTGGTCACTGCGCTGCACCAGCAGGGCGAGCGAGCCGTCGACCCGGGCGAAGCCGACCTCGACCGTGCCGCGCAGCCGTTCCAGCTCCAGGGCGACGGCCGCCGGGTCACTGTGTGCGGGATCGGTCATCCGCGCCTCCGCTCGGCACGCAGCAGGGCGGCGAGCTCCCGGCCGTCGTCCGCCCCGGTGTGCAGGGGGCGGGGCAGGAGACGCTGTACGGAGTCCAGAGCCATGATCCGGCTCAGTGCGGCCGCCACCGCCGCGGCCCCGGCCGCCCAGGGCAGGCCCTCGGCCACACCGGAGGCGTCGACGAGGGCGGGCAGGGCGACGGCGAGGGCGACGGCGGTCTGGACGAGGGTGCGCAGGGACCGCCTGGTTGCTTCGGACATGAGGTGGCACCTTTCCGTTCGTGAGAAGTGAGGAGGGCAGGGAGGGCAGGGGGATTCAGGAGGTACGGGGAACCTTGAGCGCGGCCCAGGACGCGGGGCCCGGCACGCCGTCGGCGTCCTTGCCGGTGTAGCCGAGCCTGCGCTGCCACACGGCGTACGAGCGGCGGTCGGCCTCGCTCCAGACGGGCCCCGGGCCGACCGCGTACCGTCCGCAGCCCTCGGCGACCAGTCGTCTGCCGACCGCCGTGAACAGCGGGCTGCGGCTGCCGGGCCGGAAGAAGGCGCCGCCGGGGAAGGCCGCGAGCGGCGAGGCGGGTGCGGGTGTGGGGCGGGCGGGTCCCTGCCGGAGTCGGCCGGTGATCCGGGCCCGCATCCCGTCCATCGGGAACGTCGGGTCGATCTTGCGCCGGGTCCACTCCTTGTGGCCGATCACTCCGGCGGCGGACCAGCCGTGGGCCCGGCACAGCGCGGCCGACAGGCGTTCCACGGCGTCGAGCTGGGCGGCCGGGTAGGGGTCGCGGCCGTCGCCGAGGTTCTCGATCTCGAAGCCGTAGAAGCGGGCGTTGCCGTCCACCGCGTCCACCCCGGGAGCGGGCGGGCGCGCTCCGGCGCGCACGGCGGCGAGGACGGCCGCCGAGCCGCTGCCCGCGTGGTTGGTGCGCCCGTAGCCGATCAGGTGGACCAGCCCGGACTTGTCGACGACGCCGATGCACAGGGGGCCGGGCAGGTCCGGGGTGCCGCGGTGGCAGAAGGCGACGCTGTCGGACCCGGCGGTGTGGTGGAGCATGACGCCGTGGACCGGGCCCCAGGCTCCCTTGTGGTTGCGGTGGTGGCCGCGCCACCCGGTGTGCTCGGTGACGCGGGCCCCTTCGGCACGCAGGGCGCGGACGAAGGCGTCGGCGGACAGGGGGGCTGCCATGGGACGTACCTCCTCATGATCTTTTACGGGTTGGGGTCGGAGGGGGACGGGAACGGCCCCGGCCCGCCGCTGTGTGCGGGGGCCGGGGCCGTTCCCGTGAGGGGGGTGCGCCGGGCGGGTCACATGATCGGGTCGACCCGGATGTAGCGGGTGCCGAAGGTGGCCGTGTTGGCGGTGGTGGCGGACCGGTAGGCGGGCGTGGCCGTGTGGGTCGCGCCGGGGGCCAGGCCCGTGACGAGGAACTGGGTCGACAGGGAGGAGCGGGTCACGCCGTTCGTCTGCGCGGCCCGGCCGTCGTTGGCGGCGAGGACGACCGTGTTCGAGGCGTTGCGGACGACGGCCCCCATGTACGAGGCGACGTTCGCCGCCGAGCTGGAGGCGTAGCAGCCCACGGTCACGATGACCTGACCCGACCCCGGCGCGGTGAACGACGCCGCCATCGGGTCGCCGGTGGCGCCGGTCAGCGTCTCGGCGTACGTGGTCGACGTCGTCGTACCGGCGGTGGAGTTGATCCGGAAGACCGGCACGGCGCCGACCGGTGTCCACGCGGAGCCGGTGTAGTGCGTCAGCCTCGGCGGCGAGGCGACCCAGGCCACCATGCCCGCGACGGGCGCCGGGATCTTGGTGTCCCGCTCGGCCGCCGTGCCGAAGCGCAGGACGGTCCGCCCGTCCAGGGCCTGGGCCAGCGACTGGAGCTGGGCCGGGAGGTCCGCCGGATCGCTCGGCTGCGGGTAGGGGATGCCGCTGAGGGGGGTGTACTGCGTGGTCATACGGAAGCCTCCTGTACGGGTTCGACGGGGACGGGCACGGGCGCGGGGACAGGCACGGCGACGGGTTCGACGGGCGTCCCGCCGCCGGGTTCGGCAGGCGGGACCCCGGGAGCCGGTGCGTCGGGCGGCAGCTCCTCGACGGTGACCAGGACGGGCAGCCCCCAGAGCTCCGGTGCGCTGTCCGGGGGTGTTCCGGTTGTTTCGGGCCGATGCTCAGGCATCGCTGTCCTCCTTCACCTGTCGCCAGGTCCGGCCCCCCGAGGCCAGGGCGGCGAGCGTCGCGTACCGCGACCGCACGTTCCCGTAGGTGGGCCCGGCGGGGAGCGGGGTGTGGTCGGCGGACGTGTCCGGGGTCAGTCCCGTGTCGTACGGGAGGCCGTTGGGGCGGGTGCCGCGCAGGGTGAGGGTCTGCTGGACGGTCCCGGCCGCCGTGGCCGCCGTCTTGATGGCGACGACCCAGGCGAGGGTGTCCAGTTCCGCGCCGACGGTGTCCACCAGCCGTACGACGTCACCCAGCTGGATGCGGGGGTCGTACAGCACCTCGGTCTCGCTGATGACCGGGACCGGGTACTCCCCGGCCGACCGCATCGCGTCGGCGAGGTTCCGGGCGGCCCGGAAGTCCTGCACCCAGTCGCTGGCCTCGGCGCTGAACTCCTGTCGCCCGTAGAAGCGTTCGCTGGTCCCGTCGGCGGAGGAGGAGGTCGCCTGCCGTTCGACCGCCTCGGTCGAGGGCACCAGCGTCTGGATGAAGACGGAGGGCTTGCCGTTCACCGTGACCGTGAAGAGCCGCTGGGCGCCCCGGTTGGTGAACTGCACGACCAGATAGCCGTCCTCGCGCCGGGCGAGCACCTCGACCACCCCTTTGACCGCGTCCCCGCCCGCCGAGGGCGTCGCCGCGAAGCGCACCGAGAAGCCGAGCGCGACGCTCTGGTCGTCGTCGGTGTTCGGCGGGCCGATGTCGAACTCCTCGTCGGCCAGCACATAGCGGATGGTCACCGTGGAGCGGCCGGGGATCTCCCGGATGACGGTGTCGGAGTAGGTCGTACCGCTGGAGACCGCGACCGCCGTCCAGTCCTTGTACGGCTGGACGCAGTAGTTGCGGCAGGCGTCGATCTCCTCGGTCAGGGTGAGCGAGGAGATGTCCCGGACCGAGGTCAGGGTCAGGTCGGGAGCCGTGGGCAGGGTGGCGAACCGGGTGCAGTTGTGCCAGCGGAAGATGCCCCGCTCGTCGAACTCGGCGGTGGACATGCTCGCCTTGGCGATCTGCGTCAGTACCTCCCACTGCGATCCGGAGACCCGGGGCACCGAGTAGAGCGGCAGGACCGCCTCGTCCAGCCGCGCACCCCTGTCCCAGCTCTGGGTGAACTCGGCCACCGACGGAATGGCCGCCAGCCCGCTGGTGAGCTGTACCCCTTCCGTCCCCATCGTGGTGATCAGACGCATCTGGGCGAGCTCGGACATCTGCTGGGCGGCGGTCGTGTGCCCGGTGGAGAAGACGCCCGGGCCGAGGGTGTAGTTACGCCCGTCGGGCCCGGTGAGCCGGGGCTGCACGGTCGGCAGCACGGTGGTGTCCGTACCGGAGAGATCGAAGAAGCCGCCGATGTGCCAGACGCCCGGCTGGGTCTTCATGTCCGGCACGTTCCAGGTCATGTGGTAGCCGCCGGCGCCCCGGCTCCCGGAGTACATGAAGATCTGGCCGAGGGAGAAGTCGGCCGAGAGCCGGAGCTGGCCGACGTGGCTGCCCTCGCCGTTGAGGTCCAGCTCCAGGGAGACCGTGCTGCCGATCCCGACCGCGCTGTTCACCCAGGCCTCGGCGAAGAGCCGGCTGCCGGGTACGGTCGGCCGGCTGCGCGGGAACCAGGAGGCGATCAGCCCGCTGACGTCCGTCTCGGGGGACTTGGCGTGCGGAGCGGCGTGCGGGACGAGCATCATCTCGTGCGGCGCGCCCGCCCGCGCCCAGCTGTAGTGGCGGGGGTCGGGGACCAGCTCCGGCTGGCCGTACGGTGCCGCGAACCCGCCGTGCAGGGAGGCGTGGACCAGGGTCAGCGGAGCGTTCGCCACCGCGTCCGGGTAGCGGGGCGGCGGCCCGGTGTGGATGCCCGCCTGGCGCAGGAGCTCGTCGACGCACCAGGTGGCGGTGGCCACCGGGCGGCGCCAGTAGAACCCGGCGTACGGCTTGGGCAGCGCCGCGGGGCCGTGCAGCCGCTCGGCCCCGTCCAGCGCGGTGAGCTGCACCTGGTCGGTGCCGGAGGCGGCGGACCGGTTGCGGAGCGTGCCCCGGAACGCGGGCAGGGTGCCCGCGTCCGTACCGTACGCATGGACCACCGACTGCCCCGGGCGCGCCACATCGCCCGTGGTGCGGGGGGCCCACGGTGAGTAGAGGGCCGGGGCGGACCTGCCGTCGGTGCCCGCGATCTGGAGCTGGAGCTGCGCCGCCGAGCTGCCGGAGAAGGCGCGCATGGCTTCCGGCAGATCGGTGCTGTAGCTGCGTTCCAGCTGCCAGGACAGGACCTGGTCCGTCACGTCCTTGCCGCCGAGGCGGGTGGAGTGCGCGGTGATTCTCGATCCGGCTCCGAGGGCGCCGGTCGCCTGGGCGTCAGTTGCTCGCACTGGTCACCTCCGTGAGGTCGATCGAGATGGTGCGGTACGGGAGCGGGCGCGCGGGGGAGTCGGTGTAGCCGGTCACCGCCATGGCCGGGCAGCCCTCGCCCGCGAGCTGCGGGACCGTGCTGTCGATGTGCAGGAGCTTGGTGGGGCCCAGGCGGGCGGAGAAGGCGGTGGGGGCGGCGTCGAAGGAAAAGCCGACTATGACCTGCGCGGCGGTGGGGAAGACCTTCGAGACTCCCCACTCGGTGGAGAAGCCCACAAAGGTGCCGGCCGCGTTGAAATAGGTGTAGGAGCAGCTCGACGAGCGTGCGCGCAGGGCCGCCGGAAGCACCAGGCCGACGAAGCCCGGACCCGGTACGGGGTGGCCCGGCTGCCCCGGGTGGATGAGGTTGATCCAGCCCGACGTGTTCGCCGCGAGGGACGCCACGACGTACCCCTCGGCGTCCGTGGACAGGGTGACGCCGCTGGTCTCCCACTGGGTCGTCGGGCCCCTTCCCGCCGCCTGGTCGGCGGTGAGGAGGTTGACCGGCGCGGTGGGCACGTGCGGATCGCCGATGGTGAGGACGGCGCCGCCGAGCGGGTACCAGCCCGCCTCGCCGGCGACCCCGGCGGGGGTGACGAACGCGGCTCCGGCGGGCGCGGTCGCGGTGACGGTGTGGCCGTTCGCGGTCGCCGAGGAGAGCAGGGACCCGGCCGCGTCCCGCCAGTGCAGACGGGACGTGCAGGGGCCCGCCCGCCAGGTGGTGGGCAGGGTGAACCGCAGCTCCATGCCCGGAGCCACCGGGAAGCCGGCGCCGGGGCGGCGGCGCCAGCTGAGCTCCGAGGCGGCCGAGTCGGTCCGCCATTCGTACGCGCCGATCGCGTGCCCCGTCCCGGAGGGCCGCTCCAGCTTGCCGGTGCCCCCGGAGACGTACCAGTACAGGGAGGCCGGAGCGCCGGGGCTGCGGCCCTCGGCCTGGAGCGGGTCCAGGAGGTTGCGGGTGACCGGGTCGATGACGGTGATCGGGCCCGGTCCGTCGATGCGCCGGGCCAGCCGGTCGAGGTGGGCGGCGTCGTCCTCGGAGAGCCGGTCGAAGGTGAACTTCGTCTTACGGGCGCTGCGTTGGGGCGCGAGGGTGGTGACCTGGCCGCCGAGCGAGGTGAACTGGGTGACCCCGAGTTCGGCGCCGCGCTCGAAGGCGGTGGCCGCCTGGCTGATCTCGCGCAGTCGTCCGGGCAGGCCGATCCAGAGGTTGCGTGGCATGGTCGGGTGCCTCCTTCTTCGTTGTCTGCGGATGCGGTGTCGGCGGGTGGGGCGTCCGCGGGTGCGGGGCGCCTCGCGGGCTACCTGCGGGCCAGCTGGCGGTGGCCCGCGAGTACGGCGCGGGCGATGGTCTGGCCGTCCACCTGGACGTGGACCGGGCGCTCCGCGAGCCGCTCGACGGCGGCGGCGAGGCGTGCGGTCTGGGCGCGGCCTGCGGCGCCCGAGCCGAGCATCCGCTCCAGCTTGGAGAGCGGGATCACGGCCTCGGACTCGCCGGCCTCGCCGATGACGGCGAGGGTGCCGCCGTTGCGGGGCTGGACGACGCCGCCCTTGGCGAGGTGGGGGACCGGGATCTTCGGCAGGTTGAGGCTGAAGTTCCGGCCGCCGTAGACCGGGACCCAGCCGGGGATCGAGACCTTGATGCCGTTGAGGGCGCCGATGATCGTGTTGATGGCGGTGGCGAAGGCTCGGAAGGGGGCGAGCAGCACGTTGCCGACGCCCTTGAGGATCGGGGTCATCACCCGTATCGCGGTGGAGACCGCGTTCGACGCCGCCTTCATGCCGGACTTGAAGCCCTTGCTCACCACCGCGACGATCTTGTCGACGTTGACGAACCGGGCGATCAGCGGCGCGAGCAGCGCCATGATCAGGCCGAAGGGGTTGGCGGCCATGGCCAGGTTGAGCCCCCGCTGCGCGAGGCTCGCCCCCTTGAGCCCCTTGGCGAGGCCGCCGCCCATGGTCTTGCCGGTCCGGTCGGCGTTCTTGCCTGCCTTGCCGACGGACTTCTCGACGGCGTCGGCCTGGCGCTTGACGTCGCGCAGGGAGTTCTTCGCCTTGTCCGCCGACCCCTTGAGCCGGTCCAGCGCCGTCCTGAGCCGGTCGGAGCCGCCCCTGGCCCTGCCGAGCGAGGAGTCGGCGTTGCGCAGCCCGGTGTGCAGCCTTCCGACGGCGCTCTGGCTGCTGCCGGCGGAGGTGCGGAGCTTGCCGAGGGCCGTACCGGTCTGTCCGGCACCGGTCCTGAGCCGGGACAGGGAGGCGGTGGTGCTGCCGGCCGACCGTTGGAGGGCGACCATTCCCTGGGAGGCGGCGTTGAGCCTGCCCCTGAGGCCCTGAAGACTTGAGGAAACATTCAGTACTGCTCGTTTGAGGCTCACGGAGCAACCTCGCTCTCGGATAGTGAGGTGGGTGCGTCAGGACAGTGCACGGACAAGTTCGTTCACGCGGTTTTCGAGGACGTTGATAGCGCTGGCGGCCTGCCTGACTTCAGTGATATCGGCCTGCGGAGTGGCCGGACGTATGCCGGTGCGTCCGGCTCCGGACATGATCCTGGCGACTCCGCTGTTGGCGCGGGACGCGCCCCTTTTCGCCCCGTCCGCCGTTGCCTGGGCGCGATCCGCGGCCCTTCGGGCATTGGTCGTCTTTTCTTCCAGTGCGGCGATCTTCGCCTTGTGCTGCCCGATCAGGCCGCCGTCCTCGGCAGGGAAAGAGGAGCCGCCGCCGATCTTGTCTATTCTCGCCTTGAGGTCGCCGGGGTCCTCACCCCTGGCCTTTGCCTGCATCTCCTTGAGGTCGAAGAACGTGTGCTCGGCGTTGAACAGCTTGACGCCGAAATTGGCGCCCACGGCTTCGGCGACGATTCCGTTCAGTTCGGGCTTGAGGAGGTTTACGGAGTGTGCGACTCCGACGAGTTCCTTCTTGACGGCGGCGATGTCGTCCTCGGCGTAACCGAGTTTCTTTCCTATGGTGGTGAGGTCAAAACCCATGTGCTGAGCTCCTTCCGGGGCATGAAAAAGCCGACGGGTGGTGCGGTCGGGCCGATCTGCTGGAGAT